>CAZBJQ010000038.1:0-20706 GCA_964492235.1 uncultured Anaerolineaceae bacterium
GCTGTCCTTGTCGCCCAGGGGGTGTTCCAACAGCAGCATGATCGTGTCGATCACATCCTTCTCGTTGATCTTCACGATCTGCGTCTTCTCCAGCACCATCTCCGCCAGCGGGATCGTCGGCGAGTCGACCTCGAGTCGCCCAGCCCACGGGATGACATGGCAGAAGTCAAGCCTCTCATAGAAGACATCGACGTGCATGCCGGAGGTGCCATTCTCGAAGATCGCCCGGCTGCCCTCGCTGACGACAAACACCTCGCGGTCCTCGCCGTAGCCGAGTCCCTCGAGCAACGCGCGCACCTGCTTGGTCTCGCGGGCGTAGCCGGCAAAATCGATGTCGGTGTAGGCGCGGCCCATCTTCTCCTGTAGGTAGCCGAACTTCGGGCAGTGGATCTGGAAGGCCAGGGAGCCCAGCAGGCGCAGCGTCACTCGGCTGGTGTTGCCTGCCTCCACAATGCGCTGCACTTCGTTTTCGAAGCGCTCCCGCTCCGAGCGGTCCTGCAAGGCCATTCCGATGGGCGGCTTGGACATAGGCTGTGTTCCTTCAAGGCGGGGGTGGCAGGAGGGCCGAATCGCACGCATTATAACCCAGAACTTGCAAAACTCAGCAGAATCCCTCATAATGAGAAGGTAGGTTCTGCCGATTCCATCACTTTCGCTCATCCCGGTACCCGGGTCCTAGAGAGGCCATCCAAGGTGAGCCGTACGCTCATCCCTGCGCAACGTCGGCAGATCATCCAGGAGTACCTGGAGACCCACCGTGTAGCGCGCATCGCCGACCTGGTGGGGCGATTGGGCGCCTCCGAGGCGACCATTCGGCGCGACCTGGAGTGGCTCGAGGCACAGGGCATCGCCGAGCGCACGCACGGGGGGGCGATGCTGACGCAGCGCCTGCCGACCGAGCCGCTTTTTTTCGCCAGCGCCCGAGCCCATCCGGAGGAGAAAGACTGGATCGGCCGGGCGGCGGCCTCACTCATCCGCAGCGAGATGACCGTCTTCGTCAACAGTGGCACCACCGCTGCTGCCCTGCTGCGCCATGTGCGCTCTCGGGTGGACCTGCCCAATCTGACCGTGGTCACCAACAACCTGCGGGCGGCGGCCGAGACCTGGGAACCGGGCATCGAGGTACTGCTGGTCGGCGGCTCGTTCAACGCCCGGGCTCAATCCGTCATCGGCCGCTTCGCTACGGACGTGCTGCGCCAGATCGGGTCCGACATGACCTTCATCGGGGTCGATGGCATCAGCCTGCGTTACGGTGTGACCACGCCCAGCTCGGAGGAAGCCGAACTCGGTCAGCTGATGATCGAGCGCACCCGCGGCCCGGTCTATATTCTGGCCGACCACAGCAAGTGGGGCGTTGTGTCCAACTTCGAGATCGCCCGTCTCGACCAGATTCACGGATTGGTCGTGGACACCGCCCTCGAGCCCGAGGCGCGAATCCAGCTGGAAGAGCGCGGACTGCACGTTCTGGTTGCCGGTCCCGATGGGATGATCGAGGGCAAGGCGCAAACGCCGACCCCACCCGAGGAGAAAATGCATGCCCCTGTTTGGCAAGAAAACCGATAACAAGGCGACCAAACTCTTCTTCGCTACCGACGTCCACGGTTCCGAGCGCACTTTTCGCAAGTTCCTCAACGCCGGCAAGTTCTACGGCGCCAATGTGCTGGTCATGGGGGGGGACATCATCGGCAAGCTGGCCATCCCGATCATCCGCGAGGGTCCCGGCCGCTACCGGGCGACGCTGCAGGGCACGGTTCAGCACATCGAAGGCGATGAGAGCCTGAAGACGCTCACCGATCGCATCGGGATGCTCGGGTTCTACAGCCGGGTCATGAGCGAGGAGCAGTACCGAGCGCTGGCCGCCGATCCTCAGGCCGTCGACGTTCTCTTCCACGACCTGGCACGCCAGCGACTCAACGCCTGGATCGAACTCGCCGAGCAACGCCTGGCCGGAAGCGGCATCAAGGGCTACGTAACCGGCGGAAACGACGACTACGCTGACGTGCTGGCCGTGCTGAAGGACTCCTCCGCCGAGAACCTCGTTGACTGCGAGGGCAAGGCGATCCCGATCGACGACGAACACACCATGCTCAGCATTGGCTTGAGCACCCCTACACCCTGGAGGACTCCGCGCGAGGTCTCGGAGGAGGAAATGTGGGCCGAGATCGAGAAGATGACCTCCCGGGCTCCCGACCTCGACAAGGCGGTGTTCAACTTCCACGATCCGCCCATTGATTCGACCCTCGACACATGCCCGATGCTGGATTGGACCAAAGACCCGCCAACACAAATCGTCAAGGCGGGACAGGTTGTGCTGCACGGCGCCGGCAGCAAGTCGGTGCGCCGGGCGGTCGAAACCCACCAGCCGATGCTGGGTCTGCACGGCCACATCCACGAATCCGCTGGGGTGGCCAAGATTGGACGCACGGTGTGCATCAACCCCGGCAGCGAGTATGGTGAAGGCATCCTGCGCGGCGTGCTGGTCACGCTGCGCGCCGGCGAAATCGACGGCTATCAGCTGACGTCCGGCTGAGGCCAGGGACGCTAGCAGGTTGATGAATCATGCCTTTCTCAGAAAGGGGACTCGCATATGTGATTGTTGGGACTTTGCCCCAACGACCACATATGCGGGTTTCTCTCAGCAGGCATCACTTCTTCATCAGCTTCCTAGGGGAGGAGGTGTCTATCAGAGCAAGCAGGCGGAGAGGGTTCCGAATTGAGTCGCCGAAACCTGAAATGGAGGAAACGTGATGGCTAGTATCGCCGCAACCCCTGAGGTCTTTACTCGCAAGGCCTCCGGCCTGATACGGGTCATGTCTCCGTATTCGGCATTCGTTTACAACATCCTGACCATGGGCCTGATCTTCCCCTGGACCTATCTGTGGGCGCCCGGTGCTTTGCCGGGCGGCAAGCTGGTCTGGGGCATCCTGCTGGCCATGCTGATCGAGATCCCGATCGCCTTCGCCTACGTCTGGCTCTCCACCGCCCTGCCTCGTTCCGGCGGCGACTACGTCTTTGAGAGCCGCGTCTTCGGCGGCGGCACCGCCTTCACCGTGGTGATGTCGGGCTACGTGATCTGGATTCTGCAGTGGGTGGCCCTCTCCGGTTGGCTGCTCTCCTACCTGGGCTTCGCACCCCTGTTCCTCGGCCTGGGTGCCACGATGGGGAACCCTGCCCTTTCCGGACTTGGGGTGTGGTTCACCCACTCCACGGGGATCATTGTCGTAAGCATCCTGAATGCTCTTGTCGCCATGATCATCCTATGCAGCGGATTCAAGAACTACGTCCGCTTCCAGTGGGTGATGTGGTACGTCGTGCTGGCGGCCTTTGCCGTGATGTTCGGCGTGCTCTTCCTGACACCGGCCAGTCAGTTCGTGGCCCGCATCAATGCCTTCTCGGTGGCCAGCGGCGGAGTGGAGAACTTCTACGAGTCGGCCATCGCCGCCGTGACCGGCGCCGGCATCGACATCAAGCCGCCCTTCAGCCTGCTCGCCACCCTGCTGGTGGCCCCGATCGCCTGGACCAGCCTGCAGTGGGCCACCTACTCGGCCCAGCAGAACGGCGAGATCAAGGACGCCCGCTCGTTCAAGAGCCAGACCTTCATCCTGGTCGGTTCGCTCATCGTCACCGGCCTGTTGCTGGCGCTGCTGGCCGTCGGCCTGGAGCGGCTGGCAGGCACGCAGTTCCTGTATGTCGCCGGCGCTGGATACTGGTCCTTGATCCCGGAGGCCACGATCAACGGTTTCTATCTGTGGCCGAACATGCTGGCTGTCGCCATGGCCGCTAGCCCGCTGATCGTCCTGCTGATCGGCCTCGGGTACCTGCTCAACTCGCACCAGATCGTGCACAACTGCTACATCGGCATGACCCGCATCATGGTGGCCATGAGCCTGGACCGCCTGCTGCCCGAATCGGTCAGCAAGGTCAGCGAGCGCTATCACACGCCGGTCAACGCCCACGTCATCTACTTCCTGGCCAGCATCCCGATCATCTTCGCCTACAATCTGGTTCCGGGCTGGATCGGCCTGACGCTGGGCGTGACCTTCGGCTGCGGCTATGTCTTCATCGTCACCTGCCTGGCCGGCGCCTTGCTCCCGTACCGGGCGAAAGAAGTGTATGAGGCCTCCCCAGGCGCCAAGCACACCGTCAGCGGATTCGTCGCCCTGCTCTTCACTTTGCTCGGCATGCTGGCCTTCATCCTAGCCGCTTGGGTCCTGGCACCGCAGGCCTTCGGCACCTACCCGGCACTGATCTGGGTGGTCCGCCTGCTCGCCGTCCTGGGCGTGGTGGTCTTCCTGTATCCGATGCGCAAGCACCTGGGCAGCTGGGCACGCGGCCAGAAGGCGCCGTGGCTCTCGGCCCTGGGCATGATCGGCGGTGGGTTCGGCGGCGCCATGGTCGTTGCCTTCCTGCTCGCCCCGGCGCTGGGCGTCCTCGGCAATTGGAACTTCGCCGACTTCCCCGGCGGGCTGTGGGCCCAGATCATCGCCTTCGGGATCATCGTCCTGTCCGCCATCTGGTATGTCATCGTCAAGAACAGCCAGAAGACGCGCGGCATCAATGTCGACTTCGCCTTCAAGGAGATTCCACCCGAGTAGACCTGGCTCCCGAACGGGGCCGGAGGGATTCTCCTCCGGCCCCTGCGTGGGGCCTCAAGCATCACACCGCCTTGAGGCCCGGCGCAGCATCTGGGAGCTGGTTAGAGCCGGGCGGGAGATGAAGAAGACGGCACATGGTCGCGGTTGGGCGAATCCCAACCAGCGCTGTGCGCCACGCCATCCTCTCGCCTGAGTTTTTCAGCAGCCTGCTGGCGAACTCGCACCTCGCCAACCGAGGAGGCAACCATGAAGGATCAGGCTAGGGTCGTCGTCGTCGGCGGCGGCATTATGGGCGTCAGCGTGGCCTTTCACTTGGCCAAACTCGGCTGGACCGATGTGGTCGTGCTCGAGAAGGGCGAGATCGCCAGCGGCGAATCCGGTTGGGCGGCCGGCTTGGTCACCCAGTTTCACACCTCCCCGACCCTGATGCAGATCCGCAAGTACAGCATCGATCTGTTCAGCGAGCTCGGGCTTATCCGGCACGTCGGCAGCCTGCGCCTGGCCTCGAGCCAGGCCCAGCTTCAGGAGCTGAAGCGCAACGTCAGCCAGGCGCGGGCCATCGGCCTGGAAGTCGAAGTCATCGGGCCGGAGGAGGCCGTCAGGTACTTTCCATCGCTCTCGAAGGAAAGCCTGTTCGGCGCCTTCTACATCCCGCGCGACGGCCACCTGGACCCCTACTTGACGACCACCGACCTGGCGCGGCGCACGCGTGAAATGGGAGTCACGATCCACACCGACACCCGCTTGACCGGCATCCGGATCTCGCCGCGTGGCGAGGTCGCCGCCGCCGTCACGGATAAGGGTACGATCCGAACCGAGATCCTCATCAACGCCGCCGGGCTGTGGGGCCCGCAGGTGGCGGCCATGGCCGGCCTGCATATCCCCACCACCCCCGTTGATCACCAGCACATCGCCCTCAAGGCCGTTCCCGGCAACGAACTCCCGCACGACACACCATGCCTGCGCGATCCGGACAACCTGGTGTACCTGCGGGAGGAGAACGGCGGCCTGGTGGTCGGCGGCTACGAACTCAACCCGATCGCCCGCTGGGTCGATGGCACGCCGTGGGAGCACGGCGGCAAGGCGTTGCCGCCCGACTACGACCAATTCGAGCCGCTGCTGGAGGGTGTGATCCGCCGCATCCCGTATCTGGAGCGGGCGGAGATCATCACCCTGGTGCGCCATCCCGGTGCCTACACCCCCGACAGCCGGCCGTTGCTGGGCCCGCTGCCCGGCGTGCGCGGCTTCTGGTGCGCCGCCGGTCTGTCGCTCAACGGCTACGGCGGCGCCGGAGGCATGGGCAAGCTGCTGGCCGAATGGATCGTCGAGGGTGAGCCATCGCTCGATGTTTTCGGCTTCCACGCCTGGCGCTTCGGCCGTTACTACGCCGATCCGTCCTATGCCGCCGAACGCACCCGCGAGGGCGTGAAGTACTACTACCTGCTGCGCTATCCCAACGACGAGAACGAGTGGGCGCGCCCGCGCCGCCTCAGCCCCGTCCACGGTCGCTGCCAGGAGCTGGGGGCGGTCTTCGGCGAGAAGAACGGCTGGGAACGCGTCAACTACTTCCAGCCCGGCAAGACCTGGCGGCGCATGGGCGCTGACCAGCGCCAGTGGGGCTGGACCCGCCCGCCGTACTTCGAGCGCCTCAGCCAGGAGCACCAGGCCTGCCGCGAGCGAGTGGCCATCTTCGACATGTCGTCGTTCGGCAAGATCGATGTGCTCGGCCCGGGCGCTCTGCCGCTGCTGCAGCGCCTGGCAGATAACCAGATCGATGTCCCGGTCGGAAGGGCGGTGTACACCCAGTTCCTCAATACCCGCGGCGGCGTCGAGGCCGATGTGACGATCACCCGTCTGACCCCCGAGCACTTCCGCCTGGTCACCGGCTCGAACTTCATCGGCAACGACCTGGGGCTGGTGCGGATGGGCGTGCGCCCGGGCGATCTGTCGGTCGAGATCCGGGATGTGACCGAGGAGTACGCCACAATCGGTCTGTGGGGACCTAAGGCGCGGCACGTCCTGCAGTCGGTCACGTCCAGCGATGTGTCCAACGCCGCCATCCCCTACATGAGCTCGGCTGTGATCGAGATGGCCGGGGCACAGGCCCTGGCGCAGCGGGTGACATATGTCGGTGAGCTCGGTTGGGAGTTCTACCTCCCCATCGAGGCTGCGACCCGGGTCTGGGATGCGCTTTGGGCCGAGGGCCAAAACCACGGCATTGAGCCCGGCGGTTACAAGGTGCTCGACTCGCTGCGACTGGAGAAGGCCTATCGCTACTACAGCCTGGATGTCACCATGACCGAAAACCCCTTCAGCGCCGGGCTCGGCTTCTGCGTCCGCATGAACAAGGGGGACTTCGTCGGCCGCCAGGCGCTGGCCAAGCTCAAGGAACACGGCCTGTCGGAGCGACTGTGCACGCTAACGGTCGCCGGCGAGGAGTACGTGACGTTGTACGGCGGCGAAGCCGTGCTGAGCGGCCGGGAGGTGGTGGGACGCCTGCGCAGTGCCGGTTACGGCTTCACGGTGCGCAGGAACATCGCCTACTCCTACCTGCCGACTGCGCTGGGTAAGGAAGGGACGGCACTTGAGGTCGATGTCTTTGGCGAGCGCCTGCCGGCGGTGGTCGCGCCCGACGTGCTGTATGATCCACAGGGGGAGCGCCTGCGAGGCTAGCTGCCGGCCCGCGTTCGAGGCGGCCCTGGGGCCCGGGTGCGGCATGACCTCGCCGGCCGACCTTGGCCGATTCCGTCCGGGTCACGGACGAGGTCACTTTTCGCTTCTCCGCTCGCGCATTTTTCTTCTCTGCGGTGGGCCCTGATACGGTATCCTGCCAGGAGCGTTGTCATGGGCGTCACCGTCAAGCAGGTCGTCAAGCTGATCCCGGATTGGGCAGGGCGGGAGATCGTCACCACGCCGTTGAGCGGAGGTCTCACCAACCAGAACTTCCGCGTGGATGTGGATGGCACCCCGCATTTCGTCCGCATCCCCGGCGCAAGCACCGAGCTGCTGGCGGTCGACCGCGTCAATGAGCACCACAACACCCGGGCGGCGGCCGAGGCGGGTGTGGGGCCGAAGGTGCTGTATCACCTGCCGGGGCATCAGGTGATGGTGCTCGAGTTCATCGCCGGCAAGACGATGTCCAATGCCGCCCTGCAGGCGCCGGGCATGCCGGCCCGCATCGCGCACTCGCTGCGCATGCTCCACGCCGGCCCGCGCTTCCTGACCGACTTCAACATGTTCCGCCTGATTGAGTTCTATCTGAAGATGGTGAAGGACTACGAAGTGCAGATCCCGGACGGCTATCGCGACCGGCTTCCGACGATCCAGGCCATCGAGCAGGCGGTCATGGCTCGGGCGCTACCGACGGTTCCCTGCAACAATGACCTGCTGGCCGAGAACTACATCGATGACGGCACGCTGCTTCGGCTGATTGACTACGAGTACAGCGGCAACAACGATCCCTGCTTCGAACTAGGCAATACCTGCCAGGAGCTGCAATACAGCGAGGATCGGTTCACCGAGCTCTGCACTGCCTACTTCGGCGATGCCCGGCGCCATCTGATGGCCCGGATGCACCTGTACGCCTTGATGTCCGACGTGGGCTGGACGCTGTGGGGGGCCATCCAGAACAAGGTCTCCAAGATCGAGTACGACTTCTGGGGGTACGCCCGGGGGCGTTGGGAACGCGCCCTGTCGATCATGAGCTCTCCCGAATTCGCGGCCTGGCTCAAGGAGGCGCAGCGGGACGATTGAGGCTTGTGTCTCCTGCTCACGGTTGGCCGGCCAGCCGGCGTGGCCGCAAAGGCGCCGGTGCCGCATCCGTTCCCCGACGAACCTTGGTCCTGTCCGCCTGCGCACGGACCACACCCGTCCGCGCTGCCGGAAGGCAAGGCTCGACGACAACGGACTGAACCAGCTCGCCTGCCCGGCTTGTCGCCATGTCGCCGGGGGCGGCGGCTTCACCCGATAGCCAACCCGTCCGCTGAGGCGTGCCTCGCGGGCAGGTTGGCTGCAGCCATGGAACTCTAGCTTGCGGAGCGTTCCTGGCGCCGCCGCTCGCGGCGTGCCGCCCGGTCATCCCCCGGCTCCGCCGGCGACCGCTGCGCGGCCAGCCAGGCGGCGCAGTTCGGGTCGTGCGCCATCATCACGTTGCTGGCCAGGATGGTCTGGCGGATCGCATCGTCGAGCGGGTTGGTGATGGCACAGGTCAGACCGGCGGCGATCGCCATCGCCAGGAAGGTCGTGTTCAGGACAGGTCGTCCGGGAAGCCCGAACGAAACATTTGACGCACCACAAACCGTGTTCACGCCCAGTTCCTCGCGCAGCCGTCGCAGCAGACGAAAGACCGACACGCCTGCCGCCGAAACGGCCCCGACGGGCATGACCAGCGGATCGATCAGCACGTCATCCCGCGAGAGCCCGTAGGCTTCCGCCCGGCGGACGATCTTCTCGGCTACCTCGAACCGGACATCGGGATCTTGAGAGATCCCGGTCTCGTCGTTGGCCACGCCGATCACCGCCGCGCCATGTTTCTTGGCAAGCGGCAACACCACCTCCAGCCGCTCGTCTTCGCCGGTGACTGAGTTGATCAGCGCCCTCCCCCGATAAGCCGCCAGTCCTGCCTGCAAGGCCGCCAGCACCGATGAGTCGATGCTCAATGGCAGATCCACGACCGACTGCACCTGGCGGATGGCCTCGGCCAGGATGGCGGGCTCGTCGGCCAGCGGAATGCCGGCGTTGACATCCAGCATCTGGGCACCGGCGGCCGCCTGGGCCAGGGCATCCGTGCGCACGCGCTCGAAATCACCGGCGGCCATTTCCGCCGCCAACTTTGAGCGGCCGGTGGGATTGATGCGCTCCCCGATCACCACAAACAGATGATTCGCCCCGATGCGCACTTCTTTTGCTGGAGAGGTGATCACAGTTTCCATCAGCTCGCATTCTCCTCAAGCAGGGTGCTGCACACGTTGCCCTCCTCACTGGGAGGAAACCCTATTTGTTCCGGCCGGGCCCTCGTCCCAGCCACGACACACACGAAACTCCCTGCGGGTGGGCGACCGCCGCCTCAAGCCGGCTGGGCCTCCTCTGGCAGCAAGGGACGGTGTCGGCGCCGGGGCAACAGGCCGGCCTGCTCAATGATCTCCGCCACCAGCTCCTCCTGTCGGTAGGCCATGACGTGCACGCCGCTCACGCCGCGGATTTCGCGGACCTGCTGGATGATTTCCACACACAGCTGTTTGCCTTCCTGTCGCTGACGGTCGGTCGGGGCCTGGCTCATCCGATGCAGAACCGAGTCCGGGATGACCACCCCCGGCACGTTGCGGCGCAGCCACTCGGCGGAGCGTGCCGAGCGCAGCGGACCCACACCGACCAGGATGTGCGCCCGTTGATCCAGGCCCAGGTCACGCACTTGTGCCATGAACTGCTCGAACCGACGCACGTCAAAGCAGAATTGGGTCTGAATGAACTCGGCTCCGGCCTCTATCTTCTTGGCCAGGTGCCTGGCTCGGTGCTCGAGGGGAGGCACGAACGGATTGGCGGCGGCACCCAGGAAGAACGCCGGGGGCCTTTCCAGCTTGCGGCCGCTGAGGAACTGACCCTGATCGCGCAGGATGCTCGCCGTCCGAAGGAGGCTGATTGAGTCCAGGTCGAAGACCGGCTTGGCCTGCGGTTGATCGCCGGCCTCAACCCCGTCGCCCGTCAGGCACAGGACGTTGCGCACACCCATGGCGGCCGCACCCAGCAGGTCGCCCTGGATGGCGATCCGGTTGCGATCCCGACAGGAGACCTGCATCACCGGCTCATACCCGGCGCGAGTGAGAAGCGCACAGACCCCCACACTGGACATGTGCACATGGGCGCCGCTGGCGTCGGTGGCGTTGATGGCATCGCATACCTCCGCCAAGACCAGAGCCCGGTCGTACACCGACTGCGGGTCGGCGCTGTCCGGCGGGTTGAGCTCCGCCGTCACGGCGAAGCGCCCCGATCGCAGGACGCGCTCCAGCCGCGAGCCGCTTCTCAGGGCTGATCCCATCCGGCCGGCGTCTCCGCTTCAGTTCCCTCAAACTCGTGGATCCAGGCGGAGCCTCCCTGCAGGCGGCGGTCCAATGGCGGCAACAAGACCTGAATCTGGTCCCCGTAATGTGGCATATTGTCCGATCGCCTCCAGGCCAACACCCAGATACAGGGGCGATCGCGCAGGATCTCGCAGCGCCCATCCTCCTGCACCCCGCCGCACGGTCCATTGCGCATGTTCTTCGGGCAGGTCATCGGGCAGGTCATGCCGGTGCTATGCAGGACACAACTGCCGCACATGCGGCAGTCAAACACCGCCCCTTTGCCCACCACCTCGCCGGCGATCAACGCCCGCTCAACCCAGCCTCCCCGGCGCAGCCGACGACGGAACGGCAGCAGCCCACGCTCGGTTGCGGCATAGGCCCACTCGAGCCATCGCGGATGGTCTTGCAGGAACGACATGCCGGACGAGCCTATCCCTGCCGGCCGCCCGCCCGGACAAGCTGCTTCAATCGGTCATCTGGGTACTCATTCTCCAGCTCCGCCGCCACGGCCTCCACCACGCCGTGGGCCGAACCCTCGCGCTCCACCCACTCCCCAGACTTCATTTCGGCCAGATACGAATCACTGTCCGTCAGGCCGCCCTCCACGGCCGCCGCATCGGCGGCCTGCTGAAAGCGGACGCTCAGACCCTTCGACTCTCTGCCCTTGCCATGCTCGCGGGCTCGGACCTGCAGCGGAATATCCCGCCAGAACACCACTTGAAACGTCGCCATTCACGCCTCTCGCTTCCGAATTTCGTTTCAACCGCGCCGATCTGACCTGGATGGCTGGCCGCAGCCTCACGCGGCGAGCCGCTCCCCGAGCGCCTCCGCCATCGCCCGCAGATGCGACGGCGTGCTACCGCAGCAGGCCCCGATGATTCGGGCCCCGCGCGCCGCCGCCGCTTGCGCGTACTCTGCCATCGACTCCGGGCTGGCGGCATAGACCGCCCGTCCTTCAACCAGCGTCGGCAGGCCGGCATTTGCCTTGGCCACCAACAGCGCCTCCGGCACCGCCGCCCGCATCTTCTCTATCACTCCCAGGATTTCGTCCGGCCCGTTGCCGCAGTTGCCGCCGATGGCCGCCGCCTCCAATCGGGTCAGTTCCTCCACCGCCCGCTCCGGGCTGACACCCATCATGGTGTGACCGCGCGTGTCGAAAGTCATCGTCGTCAGGATCGGCACGCGCTTCGACGCCTGCCGGACGCCGTGCACCGCCGCCGCCACCTCGCCCAGGTCGGACATCGTCTCGATCCAAATCACGTCGGACCCGCCTTCGAGCAGGGCCTCGGCCTGAGCGGCAAACCCGGCGACGGCTTCGGCTTCCTCCAGTTCGCCAAGCGGCGTCAGCAGCGAGCCGCTCGGCCCGATGTCTCCGGCCACGACTGCCCGGCCCCCGGCGGCCTCGACGGCTGCCCTGGCGTTGCGCGCCCCGGCGACAACAAACTCTCGCGCCCGCGCCTCAAGCTTGTGCAGCGACAGCCGCCAGCGGTTGCCGCCGAAGGTGTTGGTCAGAATGATGCGCGAGCCTGCCTCCAGGTAGGCCTGGTGCACGGCCCGCACCCGGTCGGGATGGTCAACGTTCCAGCGTTCGGGCGCCTCGCCCAACTGCAGCCCGGCGTCGAACAGCATCGTCCCCATCGCACCGTCGGCCAGGATCAGTCCGCTCTCCCCCGTCAGGTCCTCCCATTTCGTCATAGCCCTCTCCCGTAGATGCTAGCCGCTCTTGATGGCGATCAGCTTCTTGGCCGTCTCCACAGCCACGGCCGCGTCGCGGCAATAGGCATCGGCCTCGACCTCCTCGGCGAAGGCAGCATTGAGCGGCGCTCCGCCGACCAGCACGATCAGATCCTGGCGCCTCTCGGCTTCCTTAAGTGCCTTGATCACCACGCCCATGTACGGCATGGTGGTCGTCAACAGGGCGCTCATCCCGACGATGCTGGGGTTGTGCTCCCGTACAGCCGCAAGGAAGGCCTCGGCATCGTTGTTGATCCCCAGATTGACCACCTTGAACCCGGCGCCTTCCATCATCATCGCCACCAGATTCTTGCCGATGTCGTGGATGTCACCTTTGACGGTGCCGATGACCATCGTACCGACCTGCGGCGCACCGGTTTCGGCCAGCAACGGTCGCAGCACCACCATACCGCCTTTCATGGCCTTGGCCGCCATCAGCACTTCCGGCACAAAGAGCACGCCATCGCGGAAATCCGCCCCGACAATGTCCATCCCGCCGACCAGCACCTTGGTCAGGACGTCGTAAGGGGTCATCTTCCGCCGCAGCAGTTCGTGGACACCGGCCACGACCTCATCTGCCAGCCCGTCATACAGGTCATCCTGCATCTTTTCGATCAGTTCCTTTGTGTCCATCTGGGTGATGTCTTTATCGTCACTCATATCTGTCTCGACTCCTCTGCTTCGCCGTTCCTCTTGCGTCTTCTCGAGCGAATGCTACCGGCGCGAGGTTTGGCCGGCAGCTTTCCGTCCAAATGAGGGAAGGCATCCCGCGCGTGCGGCAACGCCATCGCCGCCACAAACTCGTCCTGGAAATCAGGCGCGATGGCCGTCTGCACATGCTCGACCCATACCGCCAGCCGGGCGGCCTCTTCCCGTTGTCCCATGTTCAACAGGGCAATCCGGGCGCCGTCTCCGGCGGCGTTGCCGACTGCATGCACGCGCTCCAGGTCACAGTCCGGGATCATGCCCAGCACCATCGCGTGGAAAGGGTCAATGTAGCTGCCGAAGGCGCCGGCCAGGATGATGCATTCGACCTTCGTCACCTTCAGCTCCTTCATGAGCAGTCTGGCCCCGGCATACAGCGCACCCTTGGCCAACTGGATCGCCCGCACATCGTTCTGGGTCACGACGATGGCCCGTCCGGTGGCCGTGGCCTCAGCCTGCACCAGGACGTATTCGCTCACCCTGCCTCCGTCCTGCAGGCGGAGGCGCGGCGAAAGCATGGCGGCTTCCTCCGAGAAGCGACCATCGGCGCCGAGGATTCCGGCAAGGAACATCTCAGCCACAACCTCAATGATCCCACTTCCGCAGATTCCCGTCGCCCTGGCTGCCTGTGGCAGGTCCATTTGCCGATCCGGTCCGATCCACTCCTCGACTCCGATCAGCCGGTAGCTCGGCTCCAGCGTCACCCGATCGATGCGCACTCGCTCGATCGCTCCGGGCGCTGCCCGCTGACCATGCGTGATCTGTGCGCCCTCAAAGGCCGGTCCCGTCGGGCTCGAGGCGCAGACCATCCGCCGTCGGCTGCCCAGGCTAAGCTCGGCATTCGTACCGACATCAATCAGCAGCGTGATATCGTCCTGCGTCTGGGGCGCCTCGGCCAGCAAGACGGCGACATGGTCAGCACCAACGTGGCCGGCGATGCAGGGGAGCACATGCAGGCGCGCCGCCGGGTTCAGCCGCAGGCCGATGTCGCTGGCCCGCAGGTCCAGCCGGTCGGAGATGGCGAGGGCAAACGGGGCGCCCCCGAGCTCGACCGGATCAATGCCCAGGAACAGGTGGTGCATCACCGGGTTGCCGACCATCACCACATCCAGGATGTCGGTGCCGGCGATGCCCGCCGCCTCAGCCGCCTGGCCTGCCAGATCGTTCAAGGCACGGATGATCGCCCGGTGCATCCGCTCTGTGCCCTGCGGCTCGGTCATTGCGTAGCTCACCCGGCTCATCAGGTCCTCGCCGTAGCGGACCTGGGGGTTCATCGCCGCCTGTGTGGCCACCAGCGCGCCCGTTCGCAGATCGCATAAGTGAACCACGACCGTGGTCGAGCCGACATCAATCGCCAGCCCCCAGGCGCTCTCAACATAGCCGGGCTGCACCCGCAACACCTCCCGGTCCTGCCACAGGCTCACCGTCACTTTGTGCTGGCCCTGGCGCAAGGCCAGCTGCAGGCCGCCCAGGGCGGCAAAGTCGATCACCAAATCGGTCAGCCCCCACTGCCGCTGCAGCGCCTGCACGAGACGGCTCCAATCGGACCGCCCATCCTCCAGCCCCGGCGGATCGACCTCGACAAACACCTGGCGCACCGCCGGCTTGACTTCAATCGCGCGCTCGGTGGCGGCTTTGGCCACGATCTGCTTGCGCGCCTGGCTCTCCTCCGGCACGCTGATCAGCAGGTCACCCAGCACTTCGGCGGCACAGGCCAGGCGCCGGCCCACGATTCCATGGGCACTGCAGCAGGCCTGCTCCGCTGCCTCGACCGGGCTGAGGTGGTCCTCCGAGGATAGGATGCCGTGCTTGGCAAAGCTGCCGGCCTCGACGATGACCTGGCACTTGCCGCAGGTCTGGCGGCCTCCGCAGATCGACTCCAGATCGACCCCGAGCTGGCGCGCCGCCTCCAGCAGGTTGCTGCCTTCCGCCACCTGCCCTCGCCGCCCCGAAGGGACCAGCACCAGGGTCAACGTTTCCTTGTCACTCATACTTGGCCGTCATCTGCCGCCCAGTCTCATCCCAGCAGGCCGATCATGGCGATGCCCAATGCTACCAGCACCGACCCCAGGATTCGCAACCGGCCGCCTTGCTCTTTCAGGACCAGCACGCCGTAGGCCGCCCCCAGCACGACACTGAACTCGCGCACGGCGCCGGCGTAGGTCGCCGGCGTACCGATCGACATGGACACCAGCACCAGGGCGTAGGCCGCCATGGTCGTGAAGCCGGCCAGCACCGCCCTCCAGCTCGAGAACCGTAGCTCCCGGCGCAGCTCAGACCATTTCACCAGGGCGAAGCTGATCGGCGTCAGCCACAGCAATGTCACCAGCAGCGCCAGGTAGGTGTAGACAAAGGGCGTCACCAGCCCGATGCCCACCTTGTCGATGGCGGTGTACAGCGAAGTGCTCAGGCCGGCAAACAGCGCCCAGCGCGGGCCAGGCGTGCGCAGCGCGCGCAAGGGTTCGCGCCAGGCACCCAGCCGGGGCAGGTTGATCAGATACAGGCCGGCGGCGATCACCAGCACTCCGGACACCCCGCCTCGCGTCACGCTCTCGTTCAACACGGCCGTCGACCAGATTAGCAGGAAGACCACCGCCGAGCCGCGTGCCAGGGGATAGACCACCGAAAGATCGCCGCCGCGGTAGGCTTTGCCGATGGCAAAGAAGTACGTCGCCTCGAAGACCGAACTGATCAGAATGTACTTCCAGCCATCCGCCGGAAACGGCTCCCACAACACGATCAGCACCGGCGCAAACAAGACCGCATCCCACAGCAGCATCCACCACACGAAGGCGTCGCGGTTGCGCGAGGCCTTGATGGCGACATGCGTCACCAGGTGGATGCAGGCGGAGATCAGCAGCAGCGTCAGACCGAAGGTGCTCATCGACCGCTATTTTCCGGGTCCCTGGCTCGGCCGGCTCACGCGCGCGCCCGCCGCCGCTCTTGGCGCGAGTGCCCGGTGGCGGCGGCCGGCGCCTGCCTGGTCCACCCATTGGGAGGCACGGAGTTGCCGGCGACCAGGCCGGCGAAGGCCGCCCGAATGCGGGCGTCAACATCCATAGAGAACACGGCCGGGTTGTCACGCGTCAGGATATCCCTGACGCGCCGCATGGCGTGGGCCTGCGAATCCGGAGAGCCGTTCTCGAGCCATTGCTGGCGGGCATCCCGGTCTGAGACATGCGGCAGGTAGGCGGCGGTCTTCATTCGCTCCAGTGTGTGCACCTGATCCATGAACATCCCGGCCGGGCCGACTTCGGTGATCAAATCCAGCGCCAGGTTGTCCTCGCTGTACTCCATGCCGCGTTGGATGCGCTTGAGCATCAGCGCGATCTCATCATCGATCACGGCCTTGGCGAAGTCGAAGGTCATGAGGGCGTCCAGCAAGCCGGCCACGTTGTACATGTCGACGCCGCCCAGCAGACCGGCCGTGCACGACATGCCGGTTTCGTAGCCGGATTGGGCATCGTTGACCTTCGAATTCGTCAGGCCGATGTAGGCGCCGGAGGGAACCTTGTAGAAACGCGCCATCTGTGCCACGGCGATCATGATGATGCCGGTTTCGATCGCCCCTGGCGCATAGGCGCCAGTGCGCATGTCGCCGAGGGTTGGCAGGCTGGCGTAGATCGTGGCCTTGCCCGGATCGATCATCTGCTCGAGCACGGCTGCCGCCAAGAACTCGGCATTGCCCTGGGTTAGCACTCCCATCAAGGTCAACGGCGCCGTCAGGCCGCCGTTGGGCACGATCGTCGGGTAGCAGGGCAACTTCTGTTCGGTGTAGAAGATGGCCGCCGCCGTCGAGTCGAAGTCCATCGTCAACGGGGAGACTACCGGGCAGTAGTGATGGGTAACAAAGGGATGCGCCCGATAGGCGGCCTCGCTGCCGGCCACCAGGTAGCACAACTGGAGGATCTTCTCGAAATCCTCCGGGGGGCCGCTGGCCCGGACCGGCTTGACGGTGTTCTTGAGGGCGGTGTACAGGCGCGCGATACTGAACAGACCCGGCGGCGCGTCATCGGCCAGGGTCGAGATCGAGAAGACGTCGTACCCCTCGAGTTCGTTCACCAGATGCGCGATGCGCGCCAGGTCGTCCGAGGTCGCCCGCCGATCGGCGCCCGTGACGGGATCGATGACGTTCGGCGCTGAGCTGCCGGTGACAATGATCGGGCTGTCATCCGGCATCGTCCGGTCGTAGCCGGGATCGCGAGCGTAGAAGGTGAACTTGGGCGGCATCTGATTGCGGAACTCATTGACAACCGCCGGCGGGAAGTGGACGATCTGCGTCTCGCCATCGACGCGGCATCCGTGCCGTAAGAAGATCTCGCGTGCCCGGCTGTTGCGCACCAACATGCCGACCTTCTCCAGGATTTCGAGCGAGGCCTCATGCACGCGCTCGACCTGCTCGGCGGTAAGCAGCGTGGCGTAGTGAGTGATCATCTGTCCCTACTCTCCTGGTGGTGGCTATCGGGTAGCTCGGATCGGCCTTCAGTAGCTTGCGGAAATTGGCGGGTCCCTCTCGAACCCCCACTCCTTGCCCCCGCGCAGCGTCCCAGAGGGGCTCCCCCTGCTCGGGGTGCTGGGCGAGGGGTCGGGGGCTGAGGCGGGAAAGGGACTTGTCCACATGCTCTTAGCTCTCACGCGGGGCGGTCTCGGTGACAAAGCGAAAACGATCCCCGCGGTACAGATCTCTACCCGCCTCAACCGGACGACCCTCCGGGTCGAAGGAAACGCGCCGCTCCAGCATCAGCGGGGCGCCGATAGCGACGTCCAGCAGCCCCGCCTCATATGGATCAGCCAGGACCGGTTCCAGGCTCTGCCAGGCGCGATCGATGACCACGCCGTACTCGGTGGCCAGCGCCTCGAAGATCGATCGCGACTCGAGGTCGTGTCGGTCAAGCTGGAGGAAGCGGCGCACGGGCAGCGTGTAGCGCTCGAGCAGCACCGGCAACTGATTGACCGTTCGCAGCCGGGTGATCACGTAGACCATGCTCGAGACCGGGATCGCCAGGTCTTTGGCCATACCGGCCCTCGCCGGGAGCTGGTCGACCGAGATCAGCCGCGCCCCGGGCTTCAATCCCTGTCGCTCCATCCCCTGCGTGAACGAGAACAGCCGGCCAGCGTTGCGGTCGAACCTCGGCAGGGCGACGGTGGTGCCGCGGCCCTGGCGCCGCTCCAGCAGCCCCTGCAGCTCGAGGACACGCAGCGCCTGGCGCAGAGTCATGCGGTTGACACCCAGCATCTCGCTCAGGGCGCGCTCGGGCGGCAGGCGATCGCCCGGCGCCAGCTCGCCGGACTCGATGCGCTCGAGCAGGCTTTCCGCGATCTGGATGTACAGCGGGACGGATGTCAGCAGGCGGTTGACCGGCCGGGCCGGCGAGGCATCGCTTGTGGCAGGTTGGGGGGCAGGCACGAGAGACCGCCTCTTGGATCAATGGTATATACCAATATAGCACCAAGCCATCCGGCCGTCAATCGGGAAAAGGCAACCGAGGCAAGGGCCAGTTCGACCGTGAGAAGAAGAGAGGCGGTTCCGTAGGTACCCTGGCGAGGGGGAATTCGACATAGGCGGGGATTGGGCCGTCCCCATCCCCCACCTATCGAGAGTTCGTCTTTGCTGATCGGGGCGGCGTCGTCGCTCACGGCCAGAGACACGAACGACCACGCCCGAAGGCCTTCACGCGACGTGACCGTGGCCGTGCCCAGGAAGCGACAGGCGTTAGGTGTCTAGTTCGGAGCCAGCACCCAGCCGGCATGCTCGGGGAAGGAAACCGACAGCGTGTCGCCCACCTTCGGCAGCGCCAGGCGCCGCTCATTGAGCGTATCCAGGGTGAGGACCGAGTCGCCGAGCTCGATACCCATGCGCACGATCGCGCCCAGGAAGGCCAGGGTCAGCAGCTTGCCCGACAGGTGGTTCTCTCCTTCCTTCCCGCCCAGCCGCAGCTGCTCCGGCCGAAGCATGATGACGACGGTTTCCTGTTCCGGGACCGCCCCACTGACGTGGATCGCCTGGCCGTGGTAATCCAGCTCACCCTTGGCGGCATTCACCACCCGGCAGCGCAGCTGATTGAGCGTCCCGACGAACCCGGCCACGAACTCCGTCTGCGGGTAGTTGTAGACCTCGAACGGCCGGCCGATCTGCTCCACACGCCCGGCGCTCATCACCACCACCCGGTCCGAGAGGGCAAGCGCTTCCTCCTGGTCGTGGGTGACGTAGATGGTGGTGATGCCGAGCTCCTGCTGGATGCGCCGGATTTCGAAGCGCAGCTCGACGCGGATCTTGGCATCCAGCGCTGAAAGCGGCTCATCGAGCAGCAGGACCTGGGGCTTGATCGCCAGCGCCCGCGCCAATGCCACCCGCTGCTGCTGGCCACCGGAAAGCTGATACGGGTAGCGATTTTCCAGCTCGGGCATCTTGATCAGGCCAAGCATCTCCTTCACCTGCTGCTGGATCTCTTCCTTCGGCTTCTTCGAGACCCGCATACCGAATCCGACGTTGTCCCCAACCGTC
The DNA here is from genome assembly GCA_964492235.1 of uncultured Anaerolineaceae bacterium. Taxonomy (GTDB): domain Bacteria; phylum Chloroflexota; class Anaerolineae; order Anaerolineales; family E44-bin32; genus PFL42. The sequence continues at coordinate 19,599 of CAZBJQ010000038.1, forward strand.
ATATTGGGGAAGAGGGCGTAAGCCTGAAAGACCATGCCCACGTTGCGCTTGCTCGGCGGAACGTTGGTGATGTCCGCGCCGTCCAGGATGACCTTGCCGGTCGTCGGCAACTCGAACCCGGCGACCATGCGCAGCGTGGTCGTCTTGCCGCAACCGCTCGGTCCCAGAAACGACACGAGCTCGCCGCGCTTCACGTCGAGGGTGAAGTCCTTGACGGCGCTCATATCGCCGAACGCTTTGTCCAAGTGGGATAGTTCAAGAAACGTCATACGCTTCCCTCACGACGCCAACGGTGCGCCATCTGGGTCAATGCGCACCGGGTACCTGCCCCTGTCCCGGTCGGCCCCGTGTCGCCAGGTAGATCAAACCCATGGCCACCCAGGTGAGGCCAAAGGAGATGATCGAAAGAGTTGCCGGCTCATAGGCGCGATGTTGGCCGAGCAGCCACAAATTGGGCCCAAACGCCGGGCGGTCCAGGAGCGCGGGGAATCACTCGAGATCCATCGTATCCAGCGGCTCGGGGTTCAGCTCCTTCATCTGGCCGCTGGTCATGAAGATCACCCGCTCGGCGATGTTGGTCGCTCGATCGCCGATCCGTTCCAAGTTGTGGCCGGCGAAGAGCAGGAACAGCGCCCGGGTCGTCGTCTTGGGGTTCTCCACCATGATGCTGAGCAGTTCGCGGAAGATCTGCGTGTACAGTCCATCAATCATGTCGTCTTGCGCGGCAACCTCGCGTGCCAGGTCGGCGTCGGCCGTCACGTAGGCGCGCAGGGCGCGGCGCGTCATATCGCGGCACAGTCCGGCCATCCGCGGCAAATCGATCAGCACCTTGAGTGGCGGCTCGTCGCCCATACGAACGACGGTCTTGGCGATGCCAGCCGCATGATCCGCCATGCGCTCGAGATCGACCACGATGCTCATGGCAGCCACGATGGCGCGCAAATCGCTTGCGGCTGGCTGCTGCGTGGCGATGGTCGCCAGGCAATACTCCTCGATCCTGAAGCGCAGATCGTTGATGCCCGCATCGGCGGCAATCACCTCCCGGGCGAGGTTGAGATCCCTCTCGATCAGTGCCCGCATTGACTGTTCAATGGCCTGGTCCAGCAGG
>CAZBJQ010000039.1:0-20282 GCA_964492235.1 uncultured Anaerolineaceae bacterium
GCCACACCGTCCCGGCCGTCTCGCCCCGGCGGGCCGGGGCTCGCGGCCCGAACGGGGTGTCCTGCCGGGATGGCAGGTGGCGACTGCGGCGTGCCGCATATGTCCTGAACTCCTATGGGCCCTTGCAGGGGCGGGACGAGTATGTTAGAATTCGTGTGTCCGTGTCCGTAGCTGGTTTGTGCGAAAAGTGGGCTGCCCCCACTTTTCTTCGTGTAAGGCAGGATGACCCAGAGATGAAGACCGAGTTTGCCCTGGCTTTCAATGAGATCACCGAGCGTTTCGGGCTGTCACGGGACACTGTGATGGAGGCTCTGGAAGCGGCCATGATCTCCGCCTACCGGCGCGCCATGAACGCCTCGTCGCAGCAGGCGGTGGAAGCGAAGATCGACCAGGAGACCGGCGAGGTGCGCGTCTTCGCCGAGAAGGAAGTCGTCGAGTCTGTGGAAAACGAGTTGACGGAAGTCGCCTTGACTGAGGCGCGAACCGTCAGCCCGGAGGCCCAGCTGAACGACATGGTGCTGGTGGATTCGACGCCGGAGGATTTCGGCCGGGTCGCCGCCCAGACGGCGAAGCAGGTCATCCTGCAGAGGCTGCGCGAAGCCGAGCGCGATGCCCAATACGATGAGTTCATCGACCGCGAAGGCGACATGGTGCACGGAACAGTGCACTCGATCACAGCCCAAGCGGTGACCGTCGGGCTGGGGCGGGCCGAGGCCATCCTGCCCCGCAACCAGCAAATCCCGGGAGAACCCTTCCGCGTTCGGGACCGCGTTCGGGTGTACGTGCTTGAGGTGCGGAAATCGTCGCGTGGCCCGGTGATCGTCGTCTCGCGCACGCATCCCAACATGTTGCGTCGGCTGCTTGAGATGGAAGTGCCTGAGATCAGCCAAGGGCTGGTCGAGATCAAGGCCATCGCCCGCGAAGCAGGCAAGCGGGCCAAAGTGGCCGTGAGTGCCTTGCGCGATGGCATCGATCCAGTCGGCGCATGCGTCGGGCTGCGCGGGGTCCGCATTCAATCCATCGTGCGCGATCTGAATGATGAGCGGATCGATGTCATTCCTTGGGATTCCGACTCGGCGCTATTCATCGCCAAGGCGCTGAGCCCGGCGCGGGTATCGGGGGTGTATCTGGACGAAGACCCGGAGAAGGGCCGGACGGCGCTGGTGGTCGTCCCCGAGGATCAGCTCAGCCTGGCGATCGGGCGGGCCGGCGTCAACGCCCGCCTGGCGGCGCGCTTAACCGGTTGGCGCATCGATATCAAGAGTCTGGTCGAAGCCGCGGCTGAATGCCGCGCCTTGTTGGACCGCGAACCGTCCTTGCTTGAGACCTCCGATCGCCTGGCCGAACTGGTGCCACAGGTCGCGGCGATTCTTGCCAAGAAGGACGAGAACCGACCGGTCACGCCGGAAGAGTATCAGGTGCTGACCAACTTCGTCGAGCGGCTGCAGCGCCAACTGGAAGCCCAGCGTGGGGCAAGGCGGATTGCCTATCTGGAGAGGCTGACGGCGGTGCGCGAGGGCATCCCGGCCAGCGCCTACGAGGTGAAGTTGGACCAGGTGGGCCTGTCGGAGCGGGTGGTAGGGCTGTTGACGGAGGCCGGGTATGAGAACGCCGGCGCCGTCATGCAACAGCTGGGGATGGACTCGGATCGGATCCTCTCGATCGAGGGCTTTGGCCCGAAGGCAATGGAAGAGATCCAGCTTGCGCTCTCCAGCTATGCCTTCCCGATGCCGGAGCCGGAAGTCGAGATGCCGGTTGTGGTCGAGGCCGAGGCGCTCGCGGCCGAGGGTGAGCTTGTGGCGCTCGAGGCGCTGACCGGGGAGACGGCCGGCGAGCAACCCTTGGCGGTTGAGGCCGGTGCCGAGGTTGCACCGGAGGCTGAACCTACAAGCCTGGAGGCGGCGTTCGGAGCCGTCAGCCAGGAAATCACCCAGGCGGCCCTTGCCGGCGCCGCCGAGGCGGAAGAGGAAGAGGGGCCGGAAGCGGCCGAGGCCGCCGGGGGCAAGAAGAAGAAGAAGCGCAAGAAGGGGGCTCGTGCCGTCGAGTTCGATCCGGCTACTGGTAGCCTGGTGGTTCGCAAGCGGCGCAAGCCCGGCCGCGCTGGATGGGGCGACGACTACCTCTAGAGTCCTGACTGCGCCGCGTGGACACGCTGCGGAATAGGTTGATGACGCCCGACCAGAAAGGAGGCCGCCGGCACGTTCCACAACGAACCTGTGTGGGCTGTCGGCAAATCCTGGCAAAGCGAGCATTGATCCGTGTGGTGCGGACGCCTGAAGGCGTGCGCCTGGATCCGACGGGCAAGGCGAACGGCCGAGGGGCCTACCTGCATGAACTTCGCTCCTGCTGGCAGGCCGGCCTCAAAGGCAATCTCGAGCGAGCGCTGCGCACCAGACTCAGCTTGTCGGACCGGGAAGCCCTCGAAGTCCACATGAACGGACTGCCCGACGGGCAGCCACACGGCACAACATGAAGTCTCCAGACCCGCCCCGGCGCGAGTGATGTCCCTTCGGCTGATCGCTTAGCCACGCTGGCCCGCTCGCTCTGCGCACCCGGTGTGTCTGTCCCGGAGGTAAGGTATGAGCGACAATGGCCGCAAGACCCTGGAAATCCCAACCCAAATCACGGTGCGTGAACTGGCTGATGCCATTCAGATCAGCCCGATCGATGTCATCAAGAAGTTGATGGCCAACGGCGTCATGGCCAACATCAACCAGCAGATCGACTTCGACACCGCCGCCATCCTGGCCGAGGAGTTTGGCTTCGAGGCCCGGGCGGTTGTGCCGGTGGAAGAGAAGGGGCCGGCCGAGGTCGGAGTGCTTCCGGCCTGGCGGGAGATCATTGACGGCGAGCCCGCCGAGCTGCTGCAGCCCCGGCCCCCGGTCGTCACCATCCTCGGCCACGTCGATCATGGCAAGACAACATTGCTGGACGCCATCCGCTCGACCAACGTGGCGGAGGGCGAGGCCGGGGGGATCACCCAGCATATCGGCGCCTACCAGGTCAAGCACAAGGATCGCCTGATCACGTTTCTGGACACTCCCGGACATGCGGCATTCACCGCCATGCGCGCCCGCGGGGCGCAGGGGGCAGACATCGCCATCCTGGTGGTGGCGGCCGATGACGGCGTCATGCCGCAGACGCGCGAGGCATTCAATCATGCCCGCGCCGCCCGCGTGCCGATGGTGGTGGCGCTGAACAAGATCGACCGGCCCAACGCCAACCCCGACCGGGTGCGCCAGGAACTGGCCGACCTCGGCCTGGTGGCGCATGAGTGGGACGGCGACACCATGGTTGTGCCGGTCTCGGCCAAGAAGGGGCAAGGGATCGAGGATCTGCTGGAAGCGATCGTCCTGACGACCGACTCGACCAAGATCCTGGCCAATCCCGGTGGCAAAGTGATCGGCACGGTGATCGAGGCCGAACTCGACCGCTCCAAGGGCGTGATCGCTACGCTGCTTGTGCAGAACGGCACGCTGCGCACCGGCGACACCGTGATCGCCGGTCGTACCCACGGCAAGGTTCGCGCCATGTTCGACTTCCAGGGGAAGCCCATCCAGGCGGCGCCGCCTTCGACGCCGGTCGCTGTCCTGGGACTGGCGGAGGTCCCGGCGGCGGGCGAGCCGTTCACGGTCGTCGCCTCGGAACGAGAGGCCCGGGCGCTGGTGAGCGAGCGGGCGAAGGCCGCCCAGCAGACCGAGGCTAAGACCCCCAGCATGACTCTGGAGCAGGTCTTTGCCGCCTATAAGGCCGGTCAGACCGAGGAGCTGCCTCTGGTGCTCAAGGCCGATGTCCAGGGATCGCTCGAGCCGATCATGTCCTCCCTGAAAGACCTTTCGGCGGGGGAGATCAAGGTCAACATCCTGCATGCCGCAACGGGCAATATCGGCGAGAGCGATGTGATGTTGGCCGCGGCGTCGGAGGCTGTCGTCATTGGGTTCAACGTCGAGTCCGACCAGGCGGCCCGCCGCCTGGCTGAGAAGGAAGGCGTCGACATCCGCCTATATGACATCATCTACCGCCTGACCGAGGATGTCGACAAGGCACTCAAGGGCATGCTGGCACCAGAGAAGCGGCAAGTGGTCCTCGGGCGGGCGGAGGTGCGGGCCGTGTTCCGCATCCCCAAGGTCGGGCATATCGGCGGATGCATGGTGGTCGACGGGGAGGCGCGCCGCAACGCCCGCGTTCGTGTCTATCGCGGTGGCGCGCTGGTGTATGAGGGCCAGGTCGGATCCTTGAAGCATGAGAAGGATGATGTGCGAGACATCCGTGCCGGCTTCGAGTGCGGCGTCGGTGTCAGGGGCTACGACCAACTGGCGGTGGGCGACGTTCTGGAGTTCTACGTGGAAGAAGAGGTCGCCCAAGACTGATGCCGTCGGAAACCAGGTCCCGCCGCTTGGGTGAGCGCATCCGCCAGGAATTGGCGGACCTGCTCGCTCGCCAGGCGGCCGACCCGCGGCTGGAGGGTGTGACGGTGACGGCGGTCGATGTCGATCGTGAGTTCGCCTTCGCCACCGCCTTCGTTAATGCCCTGGGCGCGGAGGGCCGTCGGCAGGTGATCCTCGAAGGCCTGAACTCAGCCAGAGGCTTCCTGCGGTCGGAGCTCTCTCACCGCATCCCGTTGCGGGCCTTCCCGCAGCTGCGCTTCCGCTGGGATGAGTCTTTTGACCGCGCTTCCAGCATCGACGCCCTGCTGCGCCAGGCCCGAGAGGAAGACGAGCGTGGGCGTCGTCCAGCGTGACATCGATGCCGCCCGCGAACTGATAGCCGGGGCGAACTACATCGCGCTCCTCTCGCACGAGCGCCCGGATGGCGATGCCGTCGGATCGCTGCTCGCCCTCAGTCTGGCGTTGGCGCAGGCGGGAAGGCAGGTGGTGCCGGTGCTCGTCGACGGACTGCCCTCCCGCTACCGATTCCTGCCGGGATCGGCCGAGATCCTGACTCAGATTCCCTCCGGCATCGACCTGATCATCTGCGTCGACTGCTCGGACATCGACCGCATGGGAATCGATCCCGCCAGTCTGCCGCGCCGGCCCGACATCAACATCGACCACCATCCGACCAACACCGGGTTTGCCCGGATCAACCTGGTGGATGAGCAGGCTGCGGCCACCGCCAGCCTGCTGGCCTCGCTCCTGCCGCAGTTCGGCCTGACGATCGATTCCCCAGTTGCCTCCAACTTGCTGGCAGGGATTGTCACGGACACCATCGGCTTCCGTGTCCCCGGCGTCACCGCTGACCTGTTGCGCGAAGCCGCTCGCCTGATGGACCTGGGGGCCCCGCTGGCCGAGATCTACGAGCAAACCCTCAACCGGCACTCGCTGGCGGCAGCCCGCTATTGGGGGGCCGGGCTGTCTGGGATGCAACGGGAGGGCCGGATGCTGTGGGCCGTGCTGCGGCTCGAAGACCGCTCCCGTGCCGGCTACGCCGGTGCCGACGACGCAGATCTGATCAACCTGCTAATGACGATCGAGGCCGCCGAAATTACGATCATCTTCGTGGAGCAGCCGGGAGGAAAGGTCAAGGTGAGTTGGCGGGCACGCAGCGGGCTGGACGTGTCAGCCGTCGCCTCGACCTTTGGGGGCGGTGGGCACGAGCTGGCCGCCGGCGCCATGCTCAACGGCAGCACGCAGGACGTCGTGGAGCGCGTGCTGCAAGCGACACGTCCCGCTCTGGCCGGCCGTGACGGGGACAAGGCGTGAAAGACTTCGGCTTGCTGATCGTGGACAAGCCGGTGGGCCCGACGTCGCACCAGGTGGTGGACATCGTCCGCAAAGGGACGGGAATCCGCAAGGTCGGGCACGCCGGCACGCTGGATCCGCGGGCTTCGGGCGTGCTCGTCCTGTGCCTGGGCGCAGCCACGCGGCTGAGCGAGTACTTGTCGGCCAGAGACAAGACGTACGAGGCGATCATCCGGTTCGGCGTATCGACCCGGACCTACGATGCCGATGGCGAGGTGGTGACGGCCAGCGGGGAGGCTCCTTCGCTGGCGACGATCCGGCAGGCGCTGCCCGCCTTCACCGGTGTCATCGAGCAGGCGCCTCCCCCCTTCAGCGCCGTTAAGCTCGGCGGGCGCAAGGCCTATGAGCTGGCCCGCCGCGGCGAGACTCCTGTGTTGGCACCGCGCCGCGTCGAAATCCGCCGGCTGGAAATCGCCGGTTACCAGCCGCCGGACCTCTCCGTTGAGGTGGAGTGCTCGTCAGGCACGTACATCCGGACGCTGGCCCATGACCTGGGGCAGGTCCTCGGGACCGGCGCCCACCTGCTTGCTCTGCGGCGGACGCGCTCCGGCTCGTTCCGGCTGGCCGATGCCATCCCGATCACCGCCCTGCAAGATGCTCTTCGCCCCGCCCCGGCCGAAGGCAACGGCACTGAACCGGCCTGGTGCAGGTTCGTGCGCCCTGCCTCGGAAGCCCTCCCCGAGTTACCCGCGGTGCAAGTCGATAGCCCTAGTATGGACCGGTTGCGGAACGGACACAGTCTTGAGGCGGCGCAGCCGTGCACCGGGATGGCCAAGGCGCTCAACTCAGCCGGGGAGCTGGTGGCGATTCTGGAGGCTGCGTCCGATGGGCGTAGCTGGCATCCCCACAAGGTGTTTCTCACCTAGATGACACTGCTTAGCTCGCTTGAGCAATACGCTGCGCTGGAACTGACGGGCAGCCACGTCACGATGGGCTCGTTCGACGGTGTCCACCTGGGACACGCCCAGCTGATCCGGAGCATGGTCGATGCGGCGGAGGCGGCGGGGATGACCTCACTTGTGGTCACCTTCTTTCCGCACCCCTCGGTCGTCCTGCGCGGACGGCAGCCCGCGCTGTACATCACGACGGTCGAGGAGAAATCCGAGCTGATACACCGGCTCGGAGTCAATCATGTCGTCTCACTCCCGTTCGATCGGGAACTTGCCGCGGTGACCGCCTCGGATTTCCTCGGTCGAATGCTGACTAGGTTGCGTCTGCGCTGTTTGTATATCGGAGAGGATTTCGCCCTCGGTCACGGGCGCGAGGGGAACCGCCACTACCTGGAGCAGCGCAGCCAGTCGGACGGCTTTCAGCTGCAGGTAATTCCCCCGCTGAGCATCGATGGCGAGGTGGTCAGCTCGACGCGTGTCCGGGAGGCGCTCCGCTCCGGCGACGTCAGCCGGGCGGCGCGCTACCTGGGTCGACCCTTCGTCATTCCCGGGAAAGTGATGCGCGGCGCCGGTCGTGGTCGCAGGCTGGGAATTCCCACGGCGAACCTCGCCGTCTGGGAGGAGCGGGCGTATCCCGGCAGCGGCGTGTACGCCTGTTGGGCAGAGTTCGAGGGTCGCCGTTGGCAAGCGGTGACCAACATCGGCTTCCGCCCAACCTTCGAGCAGGAAACTCCCCATCCGATCATCGAGGCCCATCTGCTGGACTTCGGACAGGACCTGTATGATCAGGAGCTGCGGCTTGTTTTCCTCGAGCGTCTGCGGGATGAGCGGCGCTTCGATGGCCCCGAAGCGCTGCGCGAGCAGATTAACCGGGACATCCGCCGAGCGCGCGACCTACTGGACCGACTGGAGGCGGCGGATGAGTGAGAGGCAGGGACGTCAAGTGTACCTGCTCAGCGCGAGAGATCTGAGCCCGGAAACCATTGCCGTCACCTTCGCCAAGACCTCGCGCTCGCCGCAATCGTTTCGGGAGATCGCCGCCGGCCTGACCGACGAGGCTTCCTCGGCCTTCCATGAGAAGTGGGTGGTCGGCTACGGACACGCCTCGGTGGCTGAGCACGCCGTACTCCACATCGCCTTCGAGAACGTCTCGCGCCTGGCGGTCGAGGCCATCGAATCGAGTCGTCTGGCCTCGTATACCGAGAAGTCAACCCGATATCAGGTGTGGTCCCCGGATGGATACCACCTGCCGGAAGAGGTGATCGGTACAAGTCATGAGCAGGCCTACCGGTCTAGCTGCAATCGCCTGATGGCGACCTACGCAGAGTCGCTGTCCGCCGTTCGGCGGGTGGCGCAGGAAAGGCACCCTCGCAACAAGGGCGAGAGTGATGAACGCTGGGACGCCCGCATCCGCTCCCGCTACGTGGATGTGTGCCGCTTCCTGTTGCCGTCGGCTGTGTTCGCCAACGTCGGAATGACGGCCAATGCTCGCGTTCTGGAGAACGCGCTGCGCAGGCTGCTCGCCCACCCGCTGGTCGAAGTCCGTGCCATCGGAGCCGAGCTCAAACAAGCCTGCCTGCAGCAGGTTCCGACTCTGCTCAAGTACGCGGACCCGGGAGAGTACGAGGACGCTTCCCGGCGAGCCCTCGCCAGTTCGAGAGCGCATGCCAGCACGACAAGCCATTCACCGATCTCGCTCCTGACGGATGATCCCGACGGGGAAATTCGCGTCCTTGCGGCGGCGATCTATCCGAATGGGGAGGAGGACTTCCGGCAGGTGCTCGAGCGCGTGCGGGGATTGGACGAGGCGGGCCGACAGCGCATCGCTGAGGGATTGATGGGGGATCGCGGCCCCCACGATGCCGCGCCGCGCCCGCTCGAGCAGGCCACCCTGAGCGTGCAGGTCACAACCGATCAAGGCGCTTACTTCGAGCTCAAACGTCACCGGATCATGACCCAGATCCCGCAACCGCTCAGCGCCCGGCTGGGTTACGTCGTGCCTCGATGGATGGAAGAAGCTGGTTTCGGAGAACGTTACCGGTCTGTGATGCGCGAAACCGCCAGTGACTTTGAAGACCTGAGGTCATGGAACCCGGAGATCGCGCCGTATATCGTCCCGAACGGGTTCAACCGTCGAGTTCTCCTGACGATGAACCTGCGGGAGGCGTTCCACTTCTGCGAGCTTCGGGCCGCCGAGAACGCCCATTTCTCCATCCGCTGCACGGCGCTGGAGCTAGCCGAGGCAATCCGCGCCGCCTACCCGCTGCTCGGCCCATACCTCAGGACGCCGTCCACCTCCGCGGGGAAAACGCTGGACGAGTACTTCGTCCCAGCGTGAGGCCAGGGCGGCCGCAGCCAGCCGGTCGACGAACTGGGCCGGTGATAAGCCCTCAGCCAGACAGCGAGCAATGCGAAGCAGGGGGGTTCGAGACAAGCCGCAACCTCCGCGATTCGTGCAAGGCTACGGAGTCAGGCCGGCCAGTGCGAGCACAATGGCGGCGGCCATCAGGTATTGCGCGGCGTGGTACGAGATCATGACGAGCAGGCGAGAAGCGCCGAACCTCCTCACGAATCGCTCCCAGGCATTCATGGCATCTGAAACGAAGAACAGGCCCCCGCCGGCAGCCGCCAGCAGAGATGATTGCCAAGGCCACTCTGGACGCAAGAGCGTGCACAGGGTGGACCAGAGCGTCGTCCCCAGAACAACGCCGTAGACCGCCACCGGCAGCCAGAGCCTGGGCCGCTTGGCGGCGAAGAGCGATCGGCGGATCTGCCGCAGGAGCAGGAAGGCCAGCGCGACTACGACCGCGGCGAATGCCGCGCTGGCGGCCGTCAGGACGGGGCCGCCCTGGTTAAAGGCGAAGACATAGAATAGGTGGGCAATCAAGAAGGCAATCAGGCCAGGAATGAATCGATTCGCCGGAAGCATCAGGAAGATGTCTCCCAGCAGGCTGAAGAAGAGACCCGCCAGGAACAGCCATCCGAGAGGCGAGGACAGGATGTCACCGGAGATCAACAGGCCCGCAATCAAGACGAGCATGGTGGCAGGCTTTGCGGCGTACTCGAGCCGACGGTCGGACCTGGCGACAGCGATCCAGTCTATGACAGCCATCCCCAATCCTGCGATGTAGAACGCGTTCATCTCGCGGCCTCCGAGGACGCAGCACCTGGCGTCCGCATGCACCGGCGGGCGTACAGCCCTGCTCCGACCCAGGCGATGGCACAGAAGGCAAACCACTGCAGAGCGTAGCCCAGGTGAGGTCCTTCGGAGAGGTCAAGGACAACATCCGGCCGGGGAACATCCGCCCCGCCGGTGGGTTCGGTTGCTGCCAGGTACAGAGGCAGCAGCGGATAGGGCGTTTGCCGCTGCATGCCCGGGATATTCAATACTCTCCAGGCTGCCAGAGGAGCCTGGCCTTCCGCAGGGATCCGATCGGCCATGAAGTCCCAGCGAGGTTCGAGTTGGGAAGGGAGCAGGATGCCCGTCACCGTGGCGGGGGCCTCTCGAGGGTAAGCGCCCAGCTCCGCAGGCTGGGCCTGCTCCAGTGGCAGCCACCCGAGGTCGACCAAGATCGCCCCAACCTGTCCGTCGATCTTCAGTGGCGAAACCAGGTGGACCCCGGGCTCCCCATTCAGGGAGCGATTCTGCAGCACCAGCTGCTGCTCGGTGTCGAACCAGCCGCGCACCACCGCCGACCGATAGACGGAGGAGACCGTGTCCAACGGCTCCTGGTTCAGATCCAAAGGAGGCATTTCCTGCCGGGCGCGAATCTCCGCATTGGCGAGACGCCGTGATCCCAGACGGTCGAGCTGCCAGAGTCCCAGCCGCAGGCACAAGAGTCCCACGAGCACGGCAAAGACGATGAACCCAACCTCTCTGGCCCGAAGCCGGCGCATCAGGTCCTGGATTCTCCGGTGCCTGCCGCCCGCCGGATCGAGGCGGCCGTGATTCGGGCACGCTCGGGTGCCCACCCGACATAGGTCCGTACGTCAAGCAACTGCTCGAGGCGGGCAGGCTGCAGGTAGTGCAGGAGCGTCGTGTCCGCCTTCAGCCGGCTCACCAGAGCGTCGAGTCGCCCCTGCTGGGTCATCGGCCACGCCACCAGGCTGTGCTGCCGAAGTCGCTCATGCATTTCCTGGCGGTCCGCGCCTGCACGGACCAGCGCCGTCAGCACCCGCTCCGTGGCAGCGAATGGGCCGAACTGTGTCAGCCAGGACTGCGCCGCCGCCTCGTCCACCGAAAGTCCCTGGACTACCCCGGCGCAGGTCAGAAGCATCTCGTCCATTGCCAGGAACGCCTCCGGGATGACCACACGCCGGTTGGCCGAATCGTCCAACGTGCGTTCGAGCAGCGTGCTGGCGGCGTTCTGCCATACCGGCTGCAGTCCGGCCGCCACCAGGCGCGCCAGTGAGCAGATCTTCTCCGCCTGAACCGGATTCTGTTTGAACGGCATGGTTGTCGATCTGATCTGAGCTTCGCCGAACGGCTCGCTGGCGCTGCGGAATCCCGGCGACTGCATGATGCGCAGGTCGAAGGCGAACTTGTGCATCGAGGCCGCTAGCGCTGAGAGGGCCGAGATCAGGCTGAAGTCCTGCACGCGGGGATAGGCCTGACCTGTGACGGGATGGCATTCGATTCCCAGGGATGCCATCACGCTGGACTCCATGCCCCCCGGGGTCAGTGGGGTGTTCTCCAACAGATCGCCGAAGGGCGCGCCGGTCCCGACGGCGCCCTTGATACCCTTGCCGCGCAGGTCCGAGCGCACGCGGTTCAGCTGCTGGAAGTGGGACAGCAAGTCCTGACCGTAGACCGCCAACCGGTAGCCAAACGTGGTGGGCTCTGCAGGCTGCAGGTGGGTGTAGCCGAGCACCACCAAATCCGCCGTCGAGTCAATGCGGTCGGCAAGCGCCAGCAGCACTTCTCGCAGCCGGCCGTTGAGCAGCGTCAGCGCCGTGCGCTGAAGCAGGACGTCCGCATTGTCGAGCACGTCCGCCGATGTCAGCCCCCAATGCAGGAAGCGGCCGCCGCGCGGGCATTGTTGGCTGAACGTCTGCAGCTCTGCCACCAGGTCGTGCCCAACCCTGGCCTCGACCTCGGCCGCCCGGGGCAGGTCGATGGCATTCATGTTCGCCTTGAGTTCCTCCAGCGCAGGGGCATCCACCAGCCCGGCCCCGGCCAGTGCCTCGACGTGCGCCACCCAGATCCGCCGCCACAACCGGCGCTTGGTCGTCTCTGCCCAGATCAGGCGCATTTCCTCCGAACCGTAGCGGATCGAGAAGGGGGATTGATAGCTCATGATTACACCGCCTGACGCCCGTGGACGCCTGCCGACCGTGCGCGACTCACGGGGTTGACTGCCGCGCCAGCCGTTCCTGGGCGAGGTACAGATATTCCGGATGGATCTCGTAGCCCATGAAGTGCCGGGAGAGGGCGCGGGCCGCCAGGCACGTTGTCCCCGAACCGCAAAACGGGTCCAAGACCGTGTCGCCCACGAAGCTGAAGAGCTCGATTAGCCTGCGCGGGAGCTCTTCCGGGAAAGGGGCGGGATGCCCGACCTGGCGTGCGGACGCCGCCGGCATCGTCCAAACGCTTTTGGTCCATTCGAGGAATTCGTCGCGTCCGATGCTGCTCTTGCGGCCGTGTGCGGCGCGAGAAAAAGACTCCTTGGAGAACACCAGGATGTACTCGTGGACGTCGCGCAGCACCGGATTGCTGGCCGACCGCCAGGATCCCCAGGCGGTGCTCGGCCCGGCACTCGAGGCTTTGTTCCAGATGATCTCACCTCGCATTTCGAAGCCAATGTCCTGCATGATCTGGATGATGTAGGCGTGGAGGGGAATGTACGGCTTTCGCCCCAAGTTGGCCACGTTCACGCACGCCCGCCCGCCAGACACGAGCACCCGGTGGGTTTCGCGCAGAACCCTCTCGAGCATACCGAGGTACTCCTCGAGAGTCAGGTCCCGATCGTACTCCTTGCCGGCATTGTAGGGAGGGGAGGTCACCATCAGGTGGACGGAGTTGTCCGGGAGCTCATCCATGTCTTCCGAGGATTTGAGCAACAATCGGTCGAGAGATGAAGTCGCCAGCCGTCGATCCTGAGCGCTGCTGGCAGCAGGACCTCGCTCGCCATAAAGCCGGGAGCTGTAGAAACGCCGGGAGTCATGGCTGATGCGTCCCGGCGAGCCAAACGTGCTGGACCGGGTGCGTTTGCGGCGGCTCTTGCCGCTCGACGTGGGACTCATGTGAGGTCCCCTCGGTAGCCCAGACTCTTGAGCATGTGCTCGTTGCTTCGCCAGCCGGGCATCGTTTTCACGCGCAAGGCCAGGTACACCTTCCGGCCGGACATCTGCTCGATCCGCCTCCTGGCGGCAATGCCGATTTCCTTGATCATCTGGCCGCCCTTGCCGATCACGATCGCCTTCTGGCTCTCCTTCTCTGCCAGCAGCGTCGCCTCGATCCTGGCGTGGTCGGGATCGGTCTCGTGATAGGCATCGATGCGGACGGCGACTTGATACGGCACCTCGTCCCGCAGGAGTTCGAGACAGGCGGCGCGGATTTGGTCTGCGGCAATGTCCCGCTCGTAGGCATCTGTCACGGTGTCTTCTTCGTAGTATCTTGGCCCGGGAGGCAGGCGTTCGACGACTGCCCGGAGGACCACATCCACGCCGTCCCCGGTGGAAGCCGACACCGGGAACAGCCAGGCGGCGCCGGCCCATCGCTGATAAGCCATCAGACGATCAGCCACCATGTTCGTGCTCAGCAAGTCGATCTTGTTGGCAGCGAAGAGCAGACCACCGGGGATTCCCGACACCGCATCCAGGGTGAGATCCTCGTCGGGGCCGGGAGGCGTGGACGCATCCAGGACCACAAGCACCAGATTCGCGTCACGCATGACCGCCCTCGCAGCCTCGACCATGCTTTCGCCCAGGCGGTGCAGCGGCCGGTGGATGCCCGGGGTGTCGACGAGAACTACCTGCGCTTCCGAGAGTGTGAGGACGCCAATCAGCGACCGGATGGTTGTCTGCGGGCGCGGCGATACCGGCGCCAACGACTGGCTCAACCAGGCGTTGACCAGCGTCGATTTCCCGGCGTTGGGAGGGCCAACGACGGCAACGAAACCGGATCGGAATGGCGGGTCAGCAGTCGGAAGGGGCACGGGCTTATTGTGGAAGCAAGGCGCGCGCCTGTCAAGGCGGGCAAGGCGACCGATGTTTGGGAGGGAGTCCAAGGGTCGTTGCTGGGGTTGTGGAGCTGGGACACAGCCGGGATGACCGCCTGCGACCTGTCTAATGCCTAATTGCATCGGGGGCTGGGTTTGCATTCCTGCCTGGTAGTGGGGCCGAGCAATGCTAAGGATCGATCAAACCCCGAATCGACTTCCAACCCACGCATCGCAGCGCTCCAGACCGCGCCGCCGAGGTGGAGGTGCTGTGTTATTCTTCGGCGCCTCCCATCCACTTCGCCTCATAACCCAGAAGTGGTATCAGACGCTGTTCACGCGAGGCACAGAAGGAATCCAATGCGCAACAAGACCTTACTGGTGGGACTCTCCGTACTCGTGGTGTCCTTGTTTGGTGCATGTGCACCAGCCGAGCCATACGTACTTCGCCTGGCGACCACAACCAGCACCGAGGACTCTGGTCTTCTGGATGCCATCCTGCCTGCCTTCGAGGAGGTGAATGGTACCCGCGTCGACGTGGTCGCAGTGGGAACGGGCCAGGCGCTGGAGCTGGGCGCCAACGGCGACGCCGATGTGCTCCTTGTCCACTCCCCGGCAAGGGAAAAGGCCTTCGTCGAGAGCGGCGATGGGGTCGCTCGCGTCGATGTGATGTACAACGACTTCGTCCTCGTCGGTCCCAGCTCCGACCCAGCCGGGGTGCGCCAGGCGGGCTCGGCGGCGGACGCCTTGCAGCGAATTGCCGCAGCCGAGGCGGCATTCGCGTCGAGGGGCGACGACTCGGGCACGCACACCAAGGAGCTCGGCTTGTGGGAGGCGGCCGGAATCACGCCCGATTCGGGATCAGTCTGGTACAAGTCGCTGGGACAGGGGATGGGAGAGACGCTGCTTTTCGCAAATGAACTGGCGGCTTACGCCCTCACTGACCGGGGGACCTTCCTGTCGCAGCAGGCGAATCTGCCCGATCTGACGCTTCTCTTCGGAGGCGCCTCCATGGCCGACAACCCGGACGACTCCTTGCGCAACCCTTATGGCATTATCCCGGTCGACCCGGACAAGCATCCGGGCGTGAATGCTGACATGGCCAAGGCCTTCGTGGATTGGCTGGTGTCGGTGGAGACGCAGGAAGCGATCGGAACCTTCGGGGTTAAGGCCTACGGGCAGCCGTTGTTCTACCCCGACTCGGAGGCCTGGCGCGCCGCCCATCCCTAGCACCGGGAGCGCCGGCGTGGGGCATGACAGACAACTGAACCGTGACCGCGGCTGGCTGTGTTCCAGATGCGCAGGTATGGTCCACCTTCTAGGGATCGCCTGAACCTGGCGACTGAAAGCGATAAGGCGGTACGGCGGATGCGATGCCAAGCGGCCTAGATGGGCTCCCCGAGATCGTTCTGCTTACCTTCCAGGTCACCGGCCTGGCGCTGCTCATCGCCTGTGTGACGGGCATCCCGGCCGGAGCCGGGCTGGCCATGGCACGCATTCGGGGCCGGGATCTGTTCCTGGCGGTGCTATACACCGGCATGGGGTTTCCCCCGGTTGTGATCGGCCTGGTCGTGTACCTCCTGCTCTCCAACCGCGGCCCGCTCGGGGAGCTGGACAGGCTCTTCACCCCGTCGGCGATGGTCCTGGCCGAGGTTATCCTGGCCTTTCCCCTGGTTGCCGGATTGACGGCCACCTCGATTTCCTCGGTCGAACCGGAGTTCCGGCTGCAGGTTCGGTCCCTCGGGGCCACGCCGCGGCAGGAGGTGCGGGCCCTGCTTCACGAAGCGAGAGTTGGCGTGATCGCGGCCATCGCTGCGGGTTTCGGCGCGATCGTTTCCGAAGTCGGCGCGGCGATGCTGGTCGGCGGGAAAATCGCCGGGCAGACGCGGGTGCTCAGCACAGCTGTCGTGTTGGAGACACGGCGCGGGAACTTCGGCATGGCTCTGGCTCTCGGGGGGATCCTGCTGGCGCTGGCACTGGCGGCAAACGTCGTCATTGTTCGCATTCAAGGTGGCCGGCATTGGTGGCCGAGATGAAGGCGGAACCCATCTACAAGCTGTCCGGCCTACGTCGTCTCCTGGGAGGCCGGTTGATCCTCGACCTGGCGGGGCTTGAGGTTGTCGAGGGGCAGGTTCTCGGCCTGGTGGGCCCGAACGGATCCGGCAAGTCCACCCTGCTGCGCATCCTCGGCATGCTCGAACCCTGGGATGCCGGCGAGGTTCAGTA
The DNA here is from genome assembly GCA_964492235.1 of uncultured Anaerolineaceae bacterium. Taxonomy (GTDB): domain Bacteria; phylum Chloroflexota; class Anaerolineae; order Anaerolineales; family E44-bin32; genus PFL42. The sequence continues at coordinate 16,018 of CAZBJQ010000039.1, forward strand.
CCTCGGCCGGCACTTGACATTTCCCGAGCGCCTGGAGCTGCGGCGTCAGGTGACGATGGTCTTCCAACGTCCCTTGATGCTCAACCACACGGTCTGGGACAACATCGCCTACGGCCTGCGTTTGCGAGGGACGTCGGCGGACGAGGAGATCGACGGGATCGTCGAGCGGATGGGCCTGCAGCCGGTTGCGCGTCAGGCGGCGCGACGTCTCTCGGGGGGAGAAATGCAGCGCGTGGCGATCGCCCGGGCCCTTGCCTTGCGCCCCAGAGTGTTGCTGCTGGATGAGCCCACCGCCCATCTCGACCCGGCCAGTGTCGAAGGAATCGAGGCTATAATCCAGGACACCAAGCGCGCCGCGGACTGCACCATCATCCTGGTGACCCACAACATCCATCAAGCGAGGCGCCTGGCCGATCACATCGGCTTCCTGTTGGGTGGGCAACTGATTGAAGTTCAGCCAACCGAAGCCTTCTTCCTTTCGCCGCGTGACCCACGCTCTGCGGCATTCATCAGCGGCGAGATGACCTACTGAAAGCGAGGTGCCCCCGTGAGCATCTTCAGCAAGAAGAAGCAAAACCGTTTCATCGAACTGCTGACAAAGCAGGCGGAGTATTCCTTCGAAGGCATGCAGGCCCTGCTCGAGTACGTCCGGGGGCCGGATCCGGCGCTGGCGCAGCGGGTCTCGGACCTTGAAGGGAACGCCGACGAGGTCCGACGGATCCTGATCGACGAACTTAACCGGACCTTTGTCACCCCGCTAGACCGCGAGGACATCTTCGCCCTGTCGCTTGCGATTGATGACATCCTGGACTATGCCTACACTACGGTCGAGGAAATGGCCCTGCTCGGAATCCGCCCGAACCCGTTCATCGAGCGTATGGTCTCCCTGCTGACGGACGCCGCACGCGAGATCTACAACGGGGTCCTCCGCCTGGAAGATCATCCGAATGTGGCCAACGACCATGCCGTTCGGGCCAAGGCCCTGGAGAATCGGATGGAATCGGTTTACCGCGAATCGGTCGCCGATCTCTTCGCCGGCCCGAGGGACATCGACCACCTGGTGGAGATGCTCAAGCTTCGGGAGATCTACCGCCATCTTTCGAATGCGGCGGACCGCGGCGATGAGGCCGCGAATGTCATCGGGGATATCGTCGTCAAGAAGATGTAGTCAGTCCTGGAAACCCCGGCGCCCCGGCATGCGTGCCGGGGCGTTCTACTTCGTCCCGCGCGGGGAGAGGCTACCTGGCCTGTTCCTCCGCCAGATGGTCAAGCTTCACACCGACCTCCCGCCACTGGATCTTGGACAAGCCGAGCTTCTGGCGGATCTTGTCCCGATCCATGCCCGCGGCCACGTCACTCAGGGCGCACGTCCACCGGCACATGTTGAAGGAGAGGTGTTTTTCCAGTCCGGCGGCGGTGCCGATATCTTCCAGCAGGTATTCCAACCGACGGGGAGAATAGGGGAAGACGCGATCGCGGGGCTTGTACTGAGTCAGGTACTCTCGGTAGGCCGAGGCCCACTCGGCAGTCAGCATCAGTCTGCGCTCCCGGTACCGCTTGCTGACCTCGCCGTAGCGCACGAACAAGGTCGGTCCTTCGGGTGCGGCAAGGTCCACATGATTGACGTGGATGGTCAGGCACTCGTTCTTCTTGATGCCTGTCTGGAGCAGCAGGCTGAGAAGGGTGAACGGGCGCGCGTCAGGCCGGTCGCCCTGTCGCCAAGCATCCGCCGTCTCGAGGGCAGCCTGCATCTCCGCTGGGGTCAGGACTTCGGGGAGAGGGCTGAGGACCGTTTGCTGCGGGATGGCGGAGGCGGGATCCTCATCCAGCACACGGGTGTCGATCAGCCAGCGGAAGAAGGCCTTGATGGAAGTGACCCTTCGAGCGTAGGTCTTGGGGCTGCAAGGAGCCTTCCGGCGGTGGAGCATCCAGTCGAGGAAATTGCGGATGTCGTGGGTGGCAATTGTCCCGACCGGCGTGCCCGCGCCGACGAACTTCGCCAGCAGGCGCAGGTCGGCTGTGAAGGCCTTGACGGTGTGGATGGACCGCCCAGTCTCTTCCAGCGACTCCCCCCAGGCGTTGATCGCAGCGCTGATCGCCGTATCGCGCCGAACAGGCCCGGAGGGCGCGGAGGCCGGCGCCGGGCCGGAGGGGCGGGAGAACAGTGGCAGGTCTTCGTCGCGGCCCAGCGCCGTCGGCTTGCTTTCTGCCTTGCGTGTAGTCATATCCAGGAAATCGTATGCGGGACCCGGGGAAAAGTCAACATGGGACCTTGCCTACGGCTCGCGGCTGGGATCGAAGCAGGGATTGAAGTCGTCCGCCAGGATCAGGACGAACCGGGTTGGGGCATCCGAAGCCGGCTCAGACCTAAGACGGGAAGTGTCCAACCGGAGAGCTTTCAGCAGACTCGCCCTGGCTTGGTCCTGGGCCGGCCGGTGGTCAATGAGGGTGGTCCGGCTCTCCGACCCGGGGGCGGGAATGCCCCGGATCGTCGCAATCCCGGCGAGGGCAAGCCGCTCCGCCGCCAACTCGGGCCAGCCGCTTCGGTGGCTGGCATCGATCACTTCGACGGTCGCATCGCCCAGGTCTCCGGCTTCCCCCCAGACGGCCTCCGTGAACGTGTCGTCGAGCAAGGCGCGGAGCGCCTGCGCCTTGGGGACCAGAACCGCAGCGCCGGAAGTCGGCACGCGGAAGTTGTCCACCTGATCTCGGCCGATGAATCGGCTGCGCACCGAGGTCGGACCGATGCGAGCGGCCAGCGGAGCCAGGTCCAGAATCTGTTTCAGCGTCAGATCCGTGGAGATCACTGTCTTCAGCTGCCGGAAGAGAGATGGGATATGAGCTAGGAGGTTTGAATCGCTTGCGTTGCGATAGAGGGCGCGCAGCAATTCCTGCTGGCGGCGGGAGCGGTCGAAGTCGGAGGAGCGGGAGCGGGCGCGGGCGTACCACAGAGCCAGGTCGCCATCCATCGTCACCCGTCCCGCCGGGACGGTGTAGAGTCTCCAGCTGTCCTGCTTCTCCGGAGGGTCCTCCGGTGCCTTCAGCTTCCAGTCGGTATACGAACAGGCCACCAGTACCTCTACGCCACCCAACGTATCGACGATGGCCTCGAATCCCTCCATTTCGACGCGGGCGTAGTGGTGGACGGGGATCCCTAGGTTGTACAGGATGGTGTCTTTCAGCAGTCCCATACCCCCTCCGGGGTAGCGGCTGCTTTCGCCCAGGCCATAAGCCGAGTTGATGCGCTGCATCCCCAGACCGGGCAGGTAGACCCAGAGGTCGCGCGGGATCGAGAGCACAATGGCTCGCTGCTCCTCCTCGTCGACGGAAACCAGGATCAGGACATCATCCCGGAAATCAGTCCCAGTCCGCCGATCGGAGCCCAACAGAAGGAGGTTGATGTCCTCGGGCCCGAAGGCGATCGGGAGAGCCGGCTCGGGGATTTCGTCCCCGGTGGACGGCAGCCTGCGAGCGGAATCGGGTGGAGCCGTCGCGGGGGCAGAGCCGCCCGGCGTAAGGGTCGGTGCAGCGGGAAGGAAGGGAGTGAGGAACTCTGGGCTGGCGGGGGCCGCCAGTGTGCCTGTGGGGAATGGCACTCGGGATTCGGGGAGCCCCACTGCTTCCCAGGCGCACCCGGTTGCAGCGGTCGAGAAGATGCCGAGCAGCAGGAAGATGGAAAGACGTCGTCTCACGAAGAGAAGGCGGTCTCCAGCATCGCTTGGATCGCGTCGCGATTCGGCAGCAGGACGGAGGCGCCGCTGGCGGGCACCCGCCAGCCCGTCGCCATACTCGAGTCGATAGCGAAACGTCGGATGCGGCCCGCATCCCCGGCGACAGCATTCGCTACCGGGACGAGGCCGAGGATGTCCTCCAAGCCCAGGTCCGTCTTCACCATCGAGGCGAACTGCGCGTACAGTTCGGGGAGGCGCGCCAGGCCGTCCAGGCTCACCACTCGCTGGAAGAGGGCCACCAGGACTTCTTGCTGGCGGCGCAGGCGATCGAAATCGCTGGACGTCTTGCGCAGGCGGACGTAGCACAACGCCCTGAATCCGTCCATGTGGTACGTACCCGGGGAGTAATTGTGCATGCTTCCGCCGCACTCGTCCGACAGGTAGCCGCCGACCTGGACGTCGATGCCCCCGAGGAGATTAACCCCCTGCATGAAGCCGGTGAAGTACCCCAACAGGGTGTGGCTTGGGCGCACCCCGAAGTTGTATTCGGTCGTGTCATACAGCATCGGCAGCCCGCCGCGGATTTCGGCGGTG
>CAZBJQ010000040.1:0-19750 GCA_964492235.1 uncultured Anaerolineaceae bacterium
GAAAGTAGACGTGGACCTCGTCTACGGCCTCGAGGAACCCTGGCGGAGATTGCAGGCTGCGGCCGAGTTCGATTTCGAAGGCAAGTCGGCCCGGGTAGACGGAACGGACGTCTGCAATCAACGCACGCCAACGCTCCTCCGCGTCCGCCGGGGCGCCGGATGGTGTCCCATCGGGGAGCCGGCCGGCGGGAAGCGCCGGGGCGACCTCCGGACCACCGAGCACCAGCTTGGAGGCACCCGCCTCGGCCGCCAGATGCGCGTACGTCAGTAGAAAGGAACGGTACATCTCGAACCACACCGTCCACCAGGCCCCATCCCGCGGAGCTGCCGCCCACCAGCCTGCGTAGTCCCCGCCCGGGGCGCGCAGCGCCGGGTGCAAGATGGCCTGCATGCCGAGGCGGTTGGCCTCGGTTACCGCCCCCTTCACTTCGGATTGGAACGGGCCGATCCCAGGCTCGAGACCAAGCACCGGTGTCGGGGCGGCGTCTTGCATCGCCCAAGCTGGCGTAAAGATCACCGCATTGGACCCGATCCCGGCCAGATCGGCCAGGGCCTGCGGCATGACGGCTGCCCAGGAGGGATCGTACGTCGGGGCGAACTCGACCCCAGCCTGCAGGTCGGCACGCACCGCGATCTCCGGTGCAACGACCGTGACCTCGGCAGGCGGCGCAGGATACCATGCCCATCCCGCGACGGTATCCGACCGCTCCTGCGGGCCCTCCGTCGGAAGGGCCTGGCGGGCAGACGCCTCGGACGGCGGTGTCTCCGCCGCGCTCTCGCACTGCAGGTTGCGGCAGTAGCGGTAGGCAAGAGGGAAGTCGAAATCCAGCGGACCCAAGACGCTGAGCGACCACTGGCCAGGCCCGACACGCACCATCGGGAGCGGCTCGAACCAGGTGAATGGATTCAACTGCAGGCTGACCTGCTCGGAAGGCGGGGTGGACTCGGGGACGGCGAGGCGGAAGATCAGGGGACCCTTGCCCCCGCTCTGCCAGCGGCTGACGGTGTCGGTCAGCGTCGTGTCTTGTTCTGGAAGCACCACCTGCCGCGTGTAGAAAGCCGCGGCCGGCGTGCGCTCGGCGCTCCACAGGCCGTCACCCAGCGTGTACTTGTAGTGCAGGTCCATACCGCCATACAAGGAGACGATGAGCAGGGCGTGCGTTGGATCCACCTGAACCATCACGGGGCTGGCGGCTGCCGGGTTGCGCACACCGCCCTCCAGGTCCGTGAAGGTGTGTCCCAGCTGGAGAGTGTTGCCGGCGAGGCGAAGCGGTTGATCGGTCGGTGTGCCCTCCGGCAGGGTCACTTCGAACACCACCTGGATGGGCTCGGCTGCTTCGAGAGCCAGGTCGGCCGGAGTGGCGCTCTCGGCCGCGATGATCGCTCCCTGTTGAACGGGGCGGTAAGCTCCGTCCAGGCTGGTGATGACCAGCGTATGCAGCCCGGGTGGCAGGCCATCGAGGCGGAACGCGCCTTCGCCATCCGTGAAGGCCCGCTTGCCCCCGGCCGAGACCTGCATCTCGATGAGACCCCGGCCGGTGGCGGCGTCGGTCAGCTTGCCCACCAGGCGGCCCGTGCTGCCGCTGAAAGGCGTCTCCTGCCAGGCCGCGATCACGTCTTCCACCAGCGTGTCGCCGTTGACGTAGGCCAGGCGATACGAGACCGGGTCACCCGTCGTCGTGTACTCGTCGGTCGAAGCGGGAAACGTGCGGGCATAGCGGTAGGAAACGACCGACCCCGGAGGGACGCTCAGGCTCCCTTGCCAGATCCCGTCTCCTATGGGCTGGAGCGGATGGGACTGGCTGTTGTAGGCGAATCCGGTCACCGGATCCATCACCTGGAGGACCAGCCCGGCGTCATCGGCCGTGCCGGCCGGAGGGACGGCCCGAAAGACGACCTCGACCATTCCGGAGACGCCCGCACTTGGACCTGTCGTCGGAGCCGGACTGGGAGTCTGGCCGGTTGGCAGCAAGCCACAGCCGGCTGAGATCCAGGCAAGCAGCAGGATGCACGCGCTACGTTGTCTTGTTGGTGTCATGATCCACTACCCAGAAGGGATGTCAGTTGCAGGCATAAGTCGGCATTGGGGATCCGGCTGGCGGGGATCTTCCATCCCCGACCGGAGTCTGGACGAAACCGGACCCTCAGCCGGCCGCGTTCGAGTGTAACAGATGCCACCTCTGTCCACAGCAGGGAATCCTTACCATAGCGCAGGCCTGTCTTGTTGAGTTCGAGCGGGCCGAAGGACAGTGCATGACCGAGGTTGAACTCCCTGCGGTACTGCTCGAGCAGGCGTGGATAGGTGTGCGCCTTGATCGTAGTTACCAGTTCATCGGCATTGGAGAGCACGGAAGGCAGCCGGACGATCTGGCCGCTCTGTGATCTCAGGCGAATGGCCACCCTCGGGGCGCTCAAGAGTGGAAGCCGGTAGTCGATGGCCGAGGTGTAGATGGCAGACACGGCTTCCCAGGGCACGTGGGTGCGCCGCCTCCAGCGCTCGATCAACATCCCCGAGCGCAATACACGCACTGCGCGACGCGAGGCACCGAAGGCCAAGACCGTCACCCAGAGTGCCAGGACGATCAAGATCGCGGCAGCCCCGAGCCAGGGTGCGGACCACGGCCAGACGACGACCGGACCGTACTCCAGCATCGCCAGGCCCCATCGCCACAGTCCAATCAAGGTTACTACCCCGCCCGCAATCCAGCTGGCCATCGCTCCAGCCCACAGCCCCGTACGGTAGGCGCGAGCGGGACGGTAGGTCCGCAAAACCCCGCCCTGGCCACCTGTCGGGGAGGCGGGTTGTGCTTGGCGCTTCTTCGTCAAGAGACCGACCAGGCGCTCACGGCCAGTGCGAGCAGGTAAGCAACAACCCCGATCACGGCGGCTTGCAGGGCTGCGCTCCGACGGGGCGTCGGCGAGAACGCCGCACCCAGGCCCAATCCCAGCGCGTACGTCGCCAGGATCATCGCAGCGTGCAACGAGAGTATCTTTCCCCGGGCGCTGTCAAGCGGGATGGCTGCCAACCCCAGCAGCAACGCGGCCGAGGCCAGCAATCGGCCGACGACGGCCAGCCTTCCCGTGCGGTTAGGAATGACTTCGGGGATCACGGGAGCGTCCGGGTCGCCACCGATGAAGGCCGAAGTCCCGTAGAGCAGGCGGTAGAGCATGAACTGGTTCCAGGCGGTGATCATGAGCAGGATGCGAATGGCGGCTCCGGCCAGCTGCTCCAACCAGCTGTCGCCGACGAGCGCCACCAGGACATCCGGGCCGAAGACGGCGGTCACGCCCGGCAGGAGCCGGACGAGCGAAACACCCCACAGCACGGCCACCAAGGCCAGGTAGGCCGGCTGTGGCTCCAACGCGACGAGCAGCGCCACGAAGAGCAGGCCAAGGGAAGCCACCAGAGCCACAGCGTCGGGGGCGCGGCGCAGCGCGAACCACTGGAGTGCTCCCAAGGCTGCGAACAGCGCCGCCCACGCCCACAGAGTGCGCCGCAGCCGGGTGGCCGCCAGGCCGAGATTGGGTGTGTCGGGTGACAACACCTCAGGCACGTCGCACGCTGGATGAGGGCGAAGCCGGGGCGATCGACACCGAGTGGACGGCAGGGTGACCAAGGGAGGGAAGAGGCTGTTCCGAACGCAGGCTGGCAAGGGGAGGGATCGCGAGGCGTGGGATTGGAGCGCGTCCCCAACCACCGTATATGCCAGATTCCCTCAGTAGCAGGGGCTTCTTCATCAGCCTTCTAGTCATCGGCGCCGTCCGACGGCACGAAGTACACGTCGGTCGGCTTCAGCTTGCTGTTGCGCAGGAAGCGCGGCCGAACGGGCATGCCGATCCAATCCAGCGAGGCCGCCATTGGGTCCACCCCGAGCAGGCGAGTCAGAAACAGCGTGTTGACACCCTCGAACTCGACCAACGCCAACACAAACGGAGTCTCGGGGAGGAACTCCTCGGAGCCGAAATGACAGACGGTAAAGGCATGGACCCGTGCCTGGCGCTGGCTGATGTCGATCCACTCCGTTTCCCGACCCGAGTACATATCGTGGCCGCGGGGCGTGGCATAGGTGTAGCCGCTGTCAGGTTCGGTCGTGGCCAGCAGGCGGCGGTTCGAGGCCGCAGCAAACCACGGGCTGTCCTGACCGTACGAGTGCAGATAGGTGATACGGTACTCCTGCTCGATCTGGATGGGCGTCATGCGTTTCAAGAACGCCAACGAGTCGGGGTCCGTTTCCAGCGGGAACGGAATCCCGTGCACGATGTACCCGCCAAGGGTCTCGGGACGTTGATCGGGGAGCTTGGTCATGATCTATGCCTCCCGCTCGAGGATGCTGACGGTCACGTAGGTACCGGTGCCGGCGTGCGAGTGGATGGCGCCACGTCGCGGGTTCTTGAGTTGCAGGGCGGGGTCCCCGAAATGCTTGGCGACCGAGCCCTCGAGCTGCCACAATGCGAAGACGCCCTGCATCAGCCCGGTAGCGCCCACCGGGTGGCCGCAGGCGATCAATCCGCCGGACGGATTGACCGGACAGATCGGTTTCTCCGCCAACTTAAGCCCGTAGTCGATGCCGGGCATGAAGGCCTTGCCCGAGGCGGCGAATGGACCGCCTTCGCCGTAGCGGCATAGGCCCAGGTCCTCGTACGTCTGGAGCTCACTCGAGGTGTACGCATCGTGCAGCTCGATGAAGTCGATTCCGTGCAGCGGATCGCTGATCCCGGCATGTTTGTAGGCCATGTTGCCCGCGGTGCGCCCGGCGCGGAAGGAATGTACACCAGGGTAGCGGGTGCCGTGGTCCCACAGGCGTTTGTAGTAGGCGCGCGTATCGTCGGAGGCCCGCTCCTGCTCGGTGGCGTAGTCGCGCAGGAACGTCTCGTAGTCCAAGTGCGGTCGGTCCGACATGCGCATGGCGTCCGTACCCCGACCGATGCCCGTGAGGCGAACCAGCGGGCTGTGCAGTCCGGCACCGGCGGCTGTGAGGCGCTGCAGCCCTGCCTCCGAAGCCAGGATGACCACCGCCGCGCCGTCGGACATCACGCAAATGTCCAGCCGTGTCAGCGGCCAGGCCACCATCGGCGCATTGCGCACATCGGCGATCGTGTAGCGGTTGCGCTTCTGGGCATACGAATTGTGATAGGCATTGATGTGGTTCTTGACCGAAACGTGGGCCATCTGTTCGACCGTCGTACCGAATTCCTTCATGTGGCGCGTGACCATCATGGCGTAGTAGCCCGAGTAGAACCCGCCGACCGGATAGTCCCAGGACACATCGGAGGCCAGCGCGATGAACTCGTTGCCCTTCCAGGTCTCAACATGGCTCATCGTCTCGAAGCCATAGGCGACACAGACGTCCATGTGGCCGGAGGCAATCGACTTCCACGCCTCCTGCAGGCACAAGCCGCCGGTGGCGCCGCCTCCCTCGACCCGATGCCCAGGCTTGGGGCACAACCCGAGGTAGTCCTGGGCCATGATGCCGGCCATCAATTGCCGGGCGAAATGGTCCGAGAAGTAGGAGGCGACGGATCCGTCAACACAGCGGGTGAAGGTGGGGAAATCGAGCCCGAGATCGGCGATGGCGTAATCATAGGCCTCCTTGATGACGGCCTGGAACGTCCGATCGGGCCGGGCCTTGGCGAATTTCGAGACGCCGCCTGAAACGACGTACACCGGGCGCATAAGCTCCTCCTGGTCCGAGATTCAAATGGGATTCTACTTCCGGTCCGCCGGAAAAAAAACCGGGGCCGGGCTGGCGCGCACGAGGCATGGGCTCGGCGTTTCGACTTGGCGCCGAGGACGACGCCCCCGACGCCTGCGGTCTCCCCCGTCCGCCTGACGGATCTTCGCCAACGTCCCAGAGGACCCTCGGAAAGCACAAGGCGCGTTGGCCAGCCGGTTGACCGATGTCAGGCTTGCGGTGCACCTTCCTATGTGATACTTTCCGTGAACCCCGCCCGGAAGGAGACCGCCGAGTGACCGACCGCCTCGACACCGCGCCGCCGGCTGTCCTCGGCGACCCCTTGAGAGTCTTGCCCCTGCCCGTGTTCCTGCGAGCCTTGTTGGGGGGAATGGTCAGCCAGATGGGCTGGGCGATATTGGGGTTCGGCATGATCTTCGTCTGGGTCTTTGTGGTTCACATCGACTTCAGCGGGGCGGCACGTCTGCTGGTCCGACAGGCAACAGCCCGGGGGCAGGTGATTGCCGTCGACGAAAGCGGGTTCTCCGAAGGAGGCGATGACGACTCGGCGGGAGCGCCGATCGAGCGGATCGCCTACCGCTTCAGCGGCCCGGGCGGGCGGATCTACGAAGGAGTCTCGTATTCCGCCGAAGCCGATCTGCGGCCCGGTGACACCGTGCGGATCGAGTATGCAGTCTCCAACCCTGAGAGCTCTCGCATCCAGGGGCTGCGGCAAGCGCCGATTCCGATGCTGGCCTTGTTCATCCTCGTCCTCCCGTTAGCCGGGCTGGGGATGGTCGTCTACAGCCTGATGGAAGGCGTCAAAGCCGTCCAACTGCTGCGGGGTGGACGGATCGCCCCCGCCACGCTCGTCTCATCGGAGGGCACCAACCTGACGGTCAACAACCGCCCGGTGATCCGCCTGACCTTCGAGTTCACCGATCAGGACGGCGGGCTGCATGAGGTCGTCACGCGGTCTACGTCGCCTCACCTGCTGCAGGACCAGGCGGAAGAGCTGGTGCTATATGACCCTCGTGAACCACGCTACGCCGCCATGCTCGATGCCATGCCGGGCTCACCGCGCATGGGTGCCTCTGGTCAGTTACAGATTGACTCGACAGCGACTGCCTTCCTGCTGTTGATCCTGCCGGCGGCGACATTGCTCGGTCACGGCCTGTATCTTCTGATGCGCTACGTCTTCCAGCCGTGACAAGTGCCGCCGTCCCAGCCGCGGTGGGAATGCGTGCCAGGCGTTGGGCTGTTCAGGCACGCAAGCTGCGAGGATTCCAGGCCTGTCCGTGCGGCGGACGCCGTTGAGTACCTCGCGAGTTCAGGCCGCTTCCATGGACGAGAAGCAGGCCGCGGGCGCGCGCGGCAAGTGGGTCATCCTGCTGGCAGTGGGGGTCGGGACTTTCATGTCGGCGCTGGATCACAGCATCGTCAATACGATCCTGCCGGTTGTGCGCGAAGAGTTCCATGCCGGGATCACCACGATCGAGTGGGTCGTCACGATCTACCTGCTGACCATAGGCGGCCTGCTGCTCACCTTTGGGCGCCTCGGGGACTTGCGCGGCAACAAGCCGGTGTACCTGAGCGGCTTCGGGTTGTTCCTCTTCGGCTCGCTGCTCTCGGGGCGAGCCGTCAGCCCCGGATTTCTGATCGGGGCCCGGGCGGTGCAAGGTCTGGGTGCCGCTATGCTGGCCGCCAACTCACCCGCCATTCTGACGAAAGGATTCCCGGCGCAGGAGCGCGGTCGGGCGCTCGGGATCCAGTCCATGATGACCTACCTGGGGCTGACCGCTGGTCCCTCGCTGGGGGGCTGGCTGGCAGCGACGGCTGGGTGGCGCTCCGTGTTCTACGTCAATATCCCGGTCGGGCTGCTGGCGCTGTTCCTTGGCTACCGCTATATCCCCAGAGAGGCACGACCGGAGGCCGGTGAGGGATTCGATACCTCCGGTGCGCTGCTCTTCTTTGGCGGACTGGTCGTCCTGCTCTATGGCCTGAGCGTTGGCCCGGACTGGGGATGGTCCTCCGCCCATCTGATCTTGCTGCTGCTGGGTGCGGTGGCGCTGCTGGGCGCCTTCCTCGCCGTCGAGCGGCGGGCGGTGAGTCCGATGCTGGACCTGACGCTCTTTCGCAGTCGAACCTTCTCGGTGGCCACAGTCAGCGCTGTGCTCAACTACGTGTGCCTGTTCAGCGTGGTGTTCCTGATGCCGTTCTACCTGATCCAGGGGCGGGGGCTGAGCCCGGCGCAAGCCGGCCTGGTGCTGACCGCCTACCCGGTGGTGATGGCCCTGTCGGCGCCGGCCAGCGGCTGGCTGTCCGACAGGATCGGCTCCCGCCTGTTGAGCAGTCTGGGAATGGGAATCATGTCCGCCGGTCTGCTGTTGCTGGCGGCACTCCGGCCGGACTCGGACTACGGCCAGGTCGCCTTCTCACTGGGAGTCGTCGGATTGGGGACGGGGATCTTCGTTTCCCCGAACAGCAGCGCGCTGATGGGCGCCGCTCCGCGTGCCCGGCAGGGAATCGCGGCTGGCATCCTGGCCACCGCCCGCAACACCGGGATGATGCTGGGCGTGGGCGCAGCCGGAGCCATCTTCGCCTCGGTCACCGTGGCCTCGAAGGCGACCACCGCTGATCCGTCGTGGTATCTGGCGATTTCGATCAGCTTCGCCGTGATGGCGGTCGTGGCTCTAGCCGGCTGTCTCATCGCCGCCTTGCGGCAGAGCTAGCCGCGCCAACGACTCCTGGCCTTCCCCCCTCCGATGCCTCTTGTCTCGACCGACCCCGGAACGAACCGGATGCGATGCGCCATCGGCAATCCGGCTCTGCCCGGGCGTCACCCGACCCATGGGCCTCATAGGCCTGCGGGGTGTAACCGGCGCCAACCTGGAGGCTGCCGTTTGGGTGGATTCGCCAGTGCCGACTGGACGCCAGCAGGTTGATAGGATTTGCCTGTCCCAGAGAATGGAATCGCGACTGTGGTAGTTGGGGCGAAGCGCCAACTGCCCCGGTAGCGAATTCCTCTCAGGCGGGATGGCTTCTTCATCAGCCCCCTAAGGAGGACAAGGATGCGCGCACGAGGATCCCAGAGACCACGCCTGGTGACCGGCCTTGCGCTTGCGGCCCTTGCGATCGGCGGCTGCGTGCCGGGAGCAACCACGCCCGCGCCCGAGGAACTGCGCCCTGTGGCGGTCGAGGACGTCCGTGTCGAGGTCGGCTCCCCGATCCCGGTGGACATCCTGGTGAGCGGCACATGGCCCGACCTGTGCGCACAGCTGGCCGAGGTGCGCCAGACGGTCCGTTCGAACGCGATCGAGATTTCGCGGCTGACCTCGGCCCTGGATCCGACGTGCCCGCCTGACCACCTGGGTGTCCCCTTCCGGATGGCGATCCCCATCAACATCGTCGAGCTGCCTGAAGGTGCCTACCGCCTGCAGGTCAACGGCCTGGAGACCTCCTTCGACTGGCCGCAGGCACCGTAGTCGCGGCCGCTAAGAGAGCCGCACGGCGCAGGAACGATTCAGGGTCTGTCCCGAGAGCTGCCCGACGAAAGAGGGAAGGGTCACAAATGGGTTCGGGCGCAGCCCGAGCCCCACCTATCGCGTCTTCCTCGCTTCGCATAGGGCAATTGCGCCACCGGCTGGATCCCTGTCCCTCGGCGAGGGCGGACTCTGGTGTGCGGGCAGTTCGGGTCAACCGGCGTCGGCGCGCCCCCGGTGACGCCGACGAGAGCGCTGCGCCAGGGCGGCCATGCCGATGCTGAGGAAGTAGAGCACGATCATCGGTCCCATGACCAGCCCCATGTTGATCGGATCGATCGTAGGTGTGATGGCCGCCGCCAGCACGGCGATGCCGACGACCGCCAGCCGCCAGCCCCGCCGCAGCGCCCCTGCCGTGACCAGCCCGATCATGGCCATAATGTAAATCGCCAGAGGAGTCTGGAAGGTGATGCCCATCCAGAACATCGTGCCGCTCACGAACCGAATGTAGTTGGCGGGGCGGGGTATGGTGGTGATCCCCATGAAGTTCAGCAGGAAGGGGAGGGCGGCGGGCAGCATGACGTAGTAGGCGAAGGCCATTCCAATCAGGAACAGCAGGAGCGAGAAGGGAACCGAGATCAGCACCGCGACTCGTTCGCGCTTCGTCAGGCCCGGGTTGATGAAGGCAAACAGCTCGAATCCGATGTACGGGAAGGCGATCACGATGCCGCACAGCAACGAGACGCGCATGAAGGCGCTCACCGATTCGGTCACTTCTATGGCCTGGAGGGAATCGATTCCGCCGATCGGCTGAGCCATCCAGTTCACGACCCGCGAGGCAAACGAGAAGGCGACGACCGTCGCCAGCACGAACACGATCACCGAGCGCATCAGGTGACCGCGAAGCGCAGCCAGATGTTCGATCAGCAGCGATGGCTGATTGACCGCCCGGGCGAGCGCCTCGCCCGTCGAGCTCTCCTCAGGCTCTTGGGAGAGCCAGCGGTTGAATCGCCGGAAGGGGGCGGTGACGAGGCGGACCGGCGCCAGGATCAGCGCCCTCAGGCGTGCGCCAAGCCGGCGCATGGACTACTTCGCTCCTCTGGGTGATTTGCGGGAGGACGACGAAGCCCTCTCGGCGGTCGCCTTCTTGCGGGCTTGAGTCGAGGGCGGCTTCACTTTCCCTGGCGTGCCCTTGTTGCCAGTCGCCCTGGAGGATGGCTTGGCGCCTCCCGCCTTCGACACCGGACTTCGTGTGGGCGGAGACTTGGATCCAGCGAGCTGCTTCGTATCCGGTTGAGGCCTGCCGCTTGGCGCATTCGGGGGAGCGATCGTCTGGGAGAGGTCGGGCGCGGTGTAGGGTGTCACCCACGACTTCAGCGCCGGGTCCAGCTCCGCAACCTTCTTCCCCGCCCCCGTGTCCTCCAGATCGCTGCGCAGGGCATCGAGCTCCTCCAGTTGCGCCTCACGCGCCAGGCGGTTGGGAAGCGTCTGCAGGGTGCGAGATGCTTCGGTCAATGCGCGCCATGTCTCGGAGCGGTACATCTTGTTGAGGAACCGGCCTGCCGAGCGGGCGGTCTTGCTCATGTCCTTCGGCCCGATGACGATCAGGGCGATCAAGATCACGAACAGCAGTTCCAGTGGGCCGATGCCAAGGAACTCCATGCCTATCCCTCGGCCATCAGGTGAGCCTGCCGACGGATCTCGTCCTCCCGGTCAGCCAGGGTCCCCAACACACCGTTGACAAACCTAGGGGCACTGTCCGAGCCAAACAGCTTGGCAAGCTCGACGGCCTCGTTGATGGCGACTTTCAGCGGCGTCTGGCCATAGAAGGCGAACTCCCAGATCGCCAACCGCAGGATATTCCGGTCGACGACCGCCAACTCCTTCACGGGCCATTCCGGGGCGGTCCCGGCGATGAGCCGATCGAGGCCAGGAGCGAGGTGCAGCGTGCCGAGCACCAACTGGCGGAAGAAGGCAACGCCCTCCATCCCGAGGGCGCTGTTCTCTTCGATATGCCTGGCGATCACAGCCTCGGGTGTGTGCCCTACGCTGTCGATCTCGTAAAGTGCCTGCAGCGCAAGCGTACGCGCCTTCCTGCGTTCGCGTTTCATGCGCCGGTTCTATTCGGTAGGGATGCTGAAGTCGATTTCCCTGACATGAACGTCCACCCGTTCGACCGGCATGCCGACCATCCGCTCGATGGCCTCGGCCACCTCGGCCTGCACCGCCCGGCACACCGTGCGCACGTTGGTGTTCCCAACCAGGATCAGATGCAGCTCGACAGCTACCATGCCGTCGCGGACGTCCAGCAGCACGCCGACGTTGCCCCCTCGCCGCATCACACGTCCGACGCCGGCCACTGGCGCCAGCGCCACCACGCCAGGCACACTCAGGGCGGTGAGGCGCGCGATGGTGAACAGCACACCCGGGGCGATGGTCGTCGTGCCGGTGGGCCGATCTTCATTTGAGTGCATGGCTTCGGCCATCCGCGCTCCCTCCTCGGGGTCGGGGCGGTTCCCCAGGCCCCTAGAACATCGCCATCCCGCCGTCCACCGTCAGAATGTGGCCGGTGATGTAGGCTGCGTCATCCGATGCCAGAAAAGCCACGGCCTTGGCGATCTCCTCCGCCTTGCCCGTCCGGCCTAACGGAATGATGCTCAGGGCCGTCTGTCGTGCCGCTTCCGGCACCGTCGACCAGATGTCGGTGTCGATATAGCCGGCGGCAACGCAGTTGACGGTGATGCTGCGTCCGGCGACTTCACGCGCCAGGGCCTTCGTGAAACCGATCTGGCCCGCTTTGGAGGCCGAGTAGTTGGTCTGCCCGGCATTGCCCATCTGCCCGGCGACCGACGTGATACTGATGATGCGTCCGTAGCGCCTGCGCAGCATGTGGCGCACTGCAGCCCGCGAGCAGTTGAAGGCCGACTTCAGATTCGTGTCCTGCACGACGTCCCAGTCGGCCTCGGTCATGGTCATAATCAGGCCGTCGCGTGTGATGCCGGCATTGTTGACCAGGATGTGCAGGTCACCATAGGTCTGGATCGCGAACTTGACCAGGGCTTCGGCCTCGGTGAACCGGCTGACGTCTGCCTGGCAGGCGGCCGCCTGGCCTCCGGCGGCGGTGACGGCCGCCACAACTTCTGCGGCGGCGTCGGCATTCTGATGGTAGTTGACGACGACCGTGGCGCCCTCGCCCCCCAGCTCCAGGGCGCAGGCCCGGCCGATGCCGCGCGAGCCACCCGTCACGACTGCCACTTTCCCCTCAAACCGCCTCACACTGCGCCTCCTGGTGAGTCGCGGCGCCGCATCTGTTCGAAGCCAATCGCCGGTGCCACGGGGGCCTAGCGGGCGGGATTATACCCCGTTACGCCCGGCACACCTTCCGCCGCGGCCATGGCCAGCAAACGCTCCGGTCGGCCGCGGTAGGCAAGCGGGTCCTCGGCGCCGTTCACCAGCGCCGAGAGAAGATGGTTCAAGAGATGGTTTGCCGGGGCTGCGATGTCCATGGCCAGCGACTCACGCGCCACCGCTCCGTTCAGCCAGGCCACTTCGCTCCGCCGCTGCTCCAGATCGTACACAAACGAGGGCAGCTTCTGGCCGCGCCCGGATGTAACAGCCCGGCGCAGGATCGGCCGGGAGATTGCAGGCGGCCACCCGATCACACGCGCGAACAACTTCGTCGGAACACCCGGCAGATCGACCACTTGGATTCCCCGCAGACGCATCAGGCGGAGGGTCTCGCGCAGGGCCTCAAGCTCCAACCGGCATAAGCCGGGATGGCGGTACACCTGGGAGGGAGTCCAATGCAGAATGGCCGAGGTGGCGTTCGACACCAGGTTGGTCAGCAGCTTGGACCACTTCAGAGAGGAGGCGTCCTGGACCGCCGACGGATTCAGCCCGGCGGTTGACATCTCGGCCAGCAGGGTCGGGCTGAGGCTGTGACCTGAGACCAGGCCAACTCCCCGCCGCTTCTCCACCTGCACTGTGCCCGGCGTCGGCGCCTGCACGGCGCTGGTGAGGGCGGCGGCAAGGATTCGCGACGGTCCGAATGTCTCGGCCAGCCGCTGCTCGTTCCCGATCCCGTTGAGCAGGCACACCAAAGGTGGGAGGGAGAGGTCGAAGTCGCGTAAGGCGCCGATCACGCCTTCCAGCGCGTAGGCCTTAACGGCCAGGAGCATCACCTGCGGATCGATGGCGGCGAAAGCCGCCTGCAGATCGGCCTCAGCCCGGATGGAAGGGATATGCTTCGTCTCTCCTCGCTCCACGATGGTCAGACCGTGACGTCGGAAGGCATCGACCTGCAGCGGCCGCCCCAGGAAAAGAACGGGCTGGCCCGAGAGCGCCAGCCGTCCACCGACATAGCTGCCTACGGCGCCGCTGCCAAGGACCAGGTAGCGCACTTTATGTACCTCGGGCGCCGACGATGCGGTCGATCAAGGCGTCGAGCTCCTCATCGGAGAAGAAACGGATCACCAGGCTCCCGCCCTTGCGCCCGAGGCGCAGGTGCACGCGCGTCCCGAGCGCCTGCATCAGTTGTTCCTCGAGCGCCTTCTCCTCTGGGGTGCGCCTGGATGCCTTTGGGTGGCGGCCGCGCTGCCCGAGCAGCCGCTGCACGAGCCCCTCGGTCTGGCGCACGTTCAGGCTGCGCTTGAGGATCGACTCGAGCGCCGCCGCCTGGGCTTCTGGGGTGGGGAGGGCGAGCAGGGCGCGAGCGTGGCCCTCGCTGATCACGCCGTCGGCCACGGCCTGCCGGCAGGAGGGGGGCAGCTTGAGCAGGCGCAGGGTGTTGCTGACGGCGGCCCGGCTCTTGCCGACGCGTTCGGCGATGGCCTCGTGCGAGAGCCCGAAGTCTTGTGCCAGCTGGCGGTAGCCACCGGCCGCCTCCAGAGGATTCAGGTCGGTGCGCTGCAAGTTCTCGATCAGGGCCAGTTCCAGTTGCTCTTGCGGCGTGACCGTGCGCAGGACCGCCGGCACCGTCGACAGGCCGGCGAGGCGAGAGGCCTCCAACCGCCTTTGTCCGGCAACCAGTTGGAAGCCGCCGTCGGGCAGCGGCATGACGATCAAGGGTTGAAGCACGCCGTGCTGTCGGATCGAAGCCGAAAGCTCTCCCAGTTCCACCGCGTCGAACAGCGACCGGGGCTGGCGCGGATTGCGTTGAATGTCGTCGACTGGTATCTGCCGCACCCCGGATAGCACGGGGCGGTGGACTTCCCCCCCGGGGATCAGTGCGTCCAGACCCTTGCCCAGCCCATGTTTGCGACTCATGCCTTAGCCTTTCTGGTTGCCTGCCGAACAAAGCCGGCCCAGCGGAAGGGAGCAAGCTCATCGTCTCGATAGATGGTCTTTCGGATGCTTAGTGGTGGCGCGCACACCGTCGCCGCGCATCAGCTCCTGGGTCAGCGCCTGGTAGGCCAGGCCGCCGACCGAAGATGGGTCGTAGGTCGAGATCGGCAGGCCATGCGACGGCGCCTCCGCCAGCCGCACATTGCGCGGGATGATCGATCGGAAGACCTGGCCGGGAAAGTGCTTGCGCACCTCCTCGACGACATCCGAGGCGAGATGGGTTCGTGAGTCGAACATCGTCAGCACCAGGCCGCGGATCCCCAGGCCTGGAAACAGCGACGCCCTCACTCTGGCCAGGGTTTCCATCAGCTGAGTCAGGCCCTCAAGGGCCAGGTATTCGCACTGTACCGGTATGATCACGCCGTCGCTTGCGGACAGCAAACCGTTGATGGTCAGGATGCCCAAAGAAGGCGGGCAGTCGATCAGGACATAGTCGAAGCGATCGGCGACGCCGTCGAGCGCCCTCGCCAACCTTCGTTCCCTCTCCGGCATGCCGACGAGTTCGATCTGGGCACCGGCCAGTTCAGGCGAGGAGGGCAGCAGGTGCAGCTCGATCTCGGGGCTGTGAAGCATGGCCTCGGCCGGGGTCGCCAGGCCCAGCAGGACATCGTATGTGCCGCGGTCGACGGCGGCGTAGTCGATACCCAGGCAGGCCGTTGCATTGGCCTGTGGATCCAGGTCGACCAGCAACACCCGCTGTCCGGCCTGAGCCAGGTAGGCTGCCAGGCTGATGGCGGTGGTAGTCTTGCCGACGCCGCCCTTCTGGTTGGCCAGCGTGTAGGTATGGGTCATGCGGTGGCCGCCTGGAGCGATGCGAGTTGATCCGGGGACGGGATGCCGGCGAGGCCGGGGGCGGTAACCGAGATTGCAGCCACCCGGGCCGCCCGGCGGGCCGCCACCAGGCAATCGTCGCCGTGGCCCAACCCGATGAAGAACGCCGCCGCGAACACATCACCGGCACCGGTTGGGTCGACCTCCTGGGCGGGGGGAGCGTCGATGTGGATTCTCTTTCCCGCCCGAAACAGGTCCGCCCCGGAGGCGCCGGACGTCAAGACCAGGATCGGGAGTGCCTCGGCCAGTGCCTGGGCCGCCTGTGCCTCCCAGGCGATGTCTTCCCACCCAAGAACTGCGGCCCGGACCCCGGCGAGGGCCGGTAGCAGGCGGTACCAAGGATGGTGAGTGACGTAGCCATCCTTATCCCACTGGCGCAGCCACCCTTGCGGGGTAGCGAAGACTGCCGCCGAGGGGAACTTCTTGGCCAGGTCGAGAGGCAGTTCGTCGGCGACCGGCGCCATATGGACCAAGCGGGCAAGGCGCCAGCGTTCCGGAACGTCTCCTGCTTCAAGCGGCCGGGCGCGCGCGTGGATGCGCTGCCGCCTCATCCCCGCAACATGCGAGTTCTCGAAGGTCGTTGTTTCCGGCGAGAGGACGACATGCAGGCAAAGCCCATCGAGGGGACTCAGGTCGATGTCCGAAGCGGCGGCCGACACGACCCCGACCTGCAGCCCCATCGCCTGGGCCAGGCGGCCGGAGTAGGCGACGGTGCCGCCCAGGCGGTGGCCTTCGGGAGTGAGGTCCTTCGTGATGTGACCGAGGAGGAGGTAATCGACCATGGGCCAGGGGTCGGGGGAAGACATCGGACGGATTATAGCCGAGCCTGGTGGCCGAGTTGTGCCAAACCAGCAGCGGGCCCTTCGGCCCGCTGGAGGATCGATTGTCGGTCAGGGGCGGCTCAGGCGCGTGGAATGATCGTCACCTTGCGCTGGTCCGCCTCGCCGGTGCTCTCCGTGATCACGTCGGGATGGTCGCGCAGTTCAAGGTGGATAATGCGCCGCTCGCTGGCTGGCATCGGCTCGAGGATCATGGTGCGGCCGCGTTCCACCGCCTGCTCGGCCATACGCTTCGCCAATTGCCGCAACTGTTGCTCACGCCGGGCGCGGTAACCCTGGACATCGATCACAACGGCAATCGACCTCTGGGTCTCCTTGCTGACAATCAGACGTGTGATGTACTGCAGTGCGGCCAGCGTCTCGCCCTTGCGGCCGATCAGAATGCTCAGGTCCCCGCCGCGGATGTTGATCAGCAGCGGGCGCCTATCCTTCTCATCGCTGGCCTCGCCCCAGGCGGCATCGACTGCGGCGTCGATGTCCATCCGCTCGAGCAAGGCCTCGACCACGCCCCTGGCTGCGCTCAGCGCCTCACCATCCTCCTCGCTGTCGGCCGCCGGCTCTTCTCTCCAGCTCGGGGCTCTGGGTGAGTCGCCGCGCAGCATGAGCCGGACGCGTGCCTGCCGGCTGGTCAGGCCGAATACCCCCTTGCTGCCCTCGTCCAGCACCTCGACGTCCAACGCTTCCCGGGGCAGTCCGAGTTGAGCGGCGCCGCGCTCGATGGCTTCTTCGACGGTCGCTGCGAATACTTCGATGCTCGTCCTGGAATCCGCCATTTCCCAATCCTAGCCCATCACTTCCTCGGCGCGGCCAAGGAGAATTTGAACATGTTGTGCCAATCGACTTTGCCCGTCGCAGCATACTGCACGACGGCCAGCACGTTGGAAGTCACGAAATACAGCGCCAGGCCGGCCGGGAAGGTGAATGAGAAGTACCCGAGCAGGAGCGGCATATACAGGGTCATCATCTGGCTCATCTGGCCGCCTTGGGCGTTGGGCGAAGACGGGGTCGTCAGTTTCGACTGCATATAGGTCGTGATCACGACCAGAATCGTGAGTACCGGGATGCCAATCGTGGCGGGCAGGAAGGGCAGGTACAGGCGCTCGGGCTTGGCCAGGTCCATCCAAAGGAATTGACTGTTGAGGGGGATCAGCCTGTCGGGCGTCAGGGGGTAGAGGTGGACGGAAAGCCCCAGGAGTTGGCCGGGTGTCGATGCCAAGGCGCGGGTGATGGCGCCGTAGAGCCCGAAGATGATTGGGAGCTGGATAAGGGTCGGCAGGCAGCCGCTCATCGGATTGAAGCCGACCTCGCGGTACAGCTTGAGCTGCTCCTCCTGCAGTTTCTGCTTGTCGCCCTTGTGCTTCTTCTGCATGTCCTGCCAGCGTTTCGACTGTTGCAGTTCCTGCATCCTCTGCTGGCTGCGCTGCTGCTGAAGAGTCAGGGGCACGGTC
Source organism: uncultured Anaerolineaceae bacterium (assembly GCA_964492235.1). GTDB lineage: Bacteria > Chloroflexota > Anaerolineae > Anaerolineales > E44-bin32 > PFL42. Next base: position 17,616 of record CAZBJQ010000040.1, read on the forward strand.
ACCAGACGGATGATCAGTGTAAACATAATGATCGCCAAGCCGAAGTTCTGGCTGAGGACGGCGTAGATCCAGAGCAGGGCGTTGATCATCGGGTTGAGTATCAGGGTGTCCCACATCGTCAGCTACTCACTCACTTCTGTGGTGTGAAGGTCCAGATCAATTGGCCGTCGGCTGGATCGAGTGCCGCCAGGAGCACGTCGCTGTCCATCACCCCGACGATAAGCTTGCCATCCGTCAACACCGGGGTGGAGTTCATTTTTCCCTTCCCGAGGACCGGGGTGGCATCCGGGTTCACGTCCACCGGCCACTGCCAGACAAAGGAGCCGTCGCTGCGGGAGCGGGCGTACACTCTTCCTGCGCTTGTGACTGCGTACAGCCGGTCGTCGGCGACCAGGGGCGTTGCGACGATCCCACCTTCCAACTGCGTCTGCCAGACCTGCGTGCCTGACGTCAGCCCGATGGCGAAGAGGGTTCCGAGATCGTCGCCAAAGTACGCCTGTCCGTCGGCGAGGGCCGGCGTCCCCCAGATCCAGCCGGCGGTCTGGAAGGACCAGCGGTCCTGCCCGTCGGCCGCGTTGACCGCCCGCATGCCATTCACGAAGTTGCCGGCCAGCACCAGACCATCGGCGAGGGCAGGCGGGCCGGCCATGGCCCCGCCGAGGTTGACTTGCCAAACAGGCTGGCGCGACGTCAGATCCAGGGCGAGTAGATCGTGTTGCAGGATCGACAGATACGCCAGATCGCCTGCCAACGTTGGCGCCGACCACAGCTGGCCGTCCGCCCGGTAGGACCAGGCCGTCGTGCCAGTGGCTCGGTCCAGGGCGTAGAGATGATGATCCGAGGAGGGGACCAACAGCAGGTCACCGTGGATGACGGGTGAGCCAATGATCCTGTCCTTGGCCACATTGGATTCCCACTTCACACTGCCGGTGGCGGCATCCAGGGCGTACACGCGATTGTTGTAGGCGCCGGCGTAGACCGTGCTCCCGTCCTGGCTGACGGCCGGCGCGGCAAACAACGTCAGCTGGCGGTTCGGCTCCGCCGGGTAGTGCCACAGCTCTCTGCCGCTTGTTGTGTCGACGGCGTGGAGGAAGGTGCTGTTGGCAACATACACCGTGGTTCCGGAGACGGTCAGGCCAGGCCAACTGACTCCCATCAGTACGTTGCCGGCACAGCCGGTGAGCGCTAGTGCGACTGCCACCACGGCGACGGTCAGGAAGAGCAAGCGTTTGCGGGAAGGGTGAACCATTTGGCTCCTAGGGGACAGGGTCATAGCCGCCCTTGCTGAAGGGCTGGCAGCGGAGAATCCGCCAGGCAGCCAGCAGGCTGCCCTTGAGCAGGCCATGCTTCGCCACCGCCTGATAGCCGTAGTGGCTGCAGGTGGGCGTGAAGCGGCAGGTATCTGCCGGGACCAGGTGGGCCAAAGTCAGCTGGTAGCCCTTGATCATCGCCATGCCGAGCAAGCGCGGCAGGTTGGTGAGCTTGAAGGGAATCTCCCGCAGCGCCGGATCGGCGGGCCTCGCCTGAATCACCGGCTGATCGCTAAGCACGATTGGCTCCGGCCTGCTGCAGCAAGCGGCGCGCGGTGTTCTGTAGTGCCGGCCAGTCTGCTGAAAGCAGAGGTGTGCGAGCGATCACGACGAAATCCCATCCGGGTGCCACCTGTGGCAAGAGGGCGTGCATGACTGCACGCATCCTGCGCTTGGCACGGTTGCGCTTGACGGCGCCGCCCACCCCTTTGCCTGCGACGAAGGCGAACCTGGCGTAGGGCATATTGTTGGCGGCGGCCACCATGACCAGCAGCGGACTGGTGTGGGACCGGCCTTGACGACGGACCCGGTCAACATCCTTCACGCTGCATAGCCGATGGATGCGGTCCATTCACCGTAGGCAAAACCGCCCGCCTCAGGCCAAGAGTCGCGCGATGACCGCGGCCTTCCCCGTTGGCTCAGGCGTTCCAGTTGACCTTCTTCCCGTGGCGGTTGACAGGCTGGGTCAGGCGATAGCGGCCCTTGAGCCGGCGTCGCTTCAAGACACCCCGTCCGCCGCGGGTGGCCATACGCGCCCGGAAGCCGTGGGTCCGCGCCCGGTGGCGGATCTTGGGTTGGTAGGTTCGTTTTGGCATGACACTATCC
>CAZBJQ010000041.1:0-19675 GCA_964492235.1 uncultured Anaerolineaceae bacterium
GAATCCCTGGACTATCGGGTGCGGGTAGCCTCCGACGGCAAGGAGGCCCTGGAGGTGTTTCAGAGCCAGGGGGGGTTCGACCTCGTGCTGACCGACCTGGTCATGCCCGGAGTGGGAGGCATGGCGCTTTACAGGACCCTCAAGGAGAGGGACCCGGGCGTCAGAGTCATCATCATGACAGGCTACCCGTTGGGTGGCGGCACGCGGGAGTTGCTGGAAGAAGGGCGCGTCTTCTGGGTCCAGAAGCCGTTGAATACCGCCACGCTCTCGGCTGTCGTGCGCCAGGCCTTTGGGGAAGCCGCCACCGACGCAGGTTAGCCTCCGCCGGTCGGAGGGTCAGCTGCCCTTCCGCCGGGGGTTGCCAGCGATCAGCTTCACCGCGGCCGACAACCGCGAGTGGACAATGTGCGGTACGAACCTTGCTCCCCTCCCGCAGAGGACAGGGCGCCGGCTTCCCAATCCGCCGGTCCGGTGCATAATTGGGGCGCAGTCGCCTGGGTGACCTCGTCAGGCCATCCGCGAGCGGAGTACAGCCTGCGTGCGAACGATCGCAATCGCCAACCACAAATCCGGGGTCGGGAAGACAGCTACAACGCATGCCCTGGGAGCGCTGCTGGCCGAGCGTGGCCGGCGGGTGATGTTGTTGGACCTGGACCCCCAGGCGGACTTGACCGCGTTCTGCGGCGTGGAGAGCGCGGCCGGGGTAAGCCTGGCGGAAGTGCTGGGGGGGACCCTGCCCGGGATTGTCCCGCTGCGGGACATCCTGCGCGAGGTACTGCCTGGGCTGTACCTTTTCCTTGCCCCCAGCGACTTGGCCCTGGCACCGGTCGAGCTCGGGCTGCTCTCTCGCATGGGGCGCGAGGAGGCCCTCAAGCACATCCTGCGCACGGTCGAAGACGACTTCGATCTGGCACTGATTGACTGTCCTTCCAACCTGGGATTGCTGACCTTGAACGCTCTGGCGGCAGCCTCGGCGGTCTTGGTCCCGACCCAGCCGCAGATCCCTGACCTGCGCGCATTGTGGTTCTTCCTGGCGACGGTCGAGCAGGTTCGGCATGAACTGAATCGCGATCTGGAGATCTTGGGGATCCTGGTCACGTCCTTTGACTGGCGCCTCAGCCATCACCGCGCCGCCGTCGAAGCCATGGTCTCAGCCCGGCTCCCAATCCTGCCAGTGGGTCTCGGGCGGAGCGCGCCTGTGAGCACGTCCACCGCCTCGGACGACCAGACGCTGACCTACCTGCCAACCAATCGGGAAGCCCAGGGGGAACTGGCAGACCTCGTCGAACGCTGGCTGGATGGCGCCCCGGGTCCCAAGGACCCGCCTACGGGCAACCCGCCCGAGCCTTTCCAGCGCAGAGGATCCATCTCGTCGTAGGACCAACGGGTTTGTTGTGCCCATTGGCCCCCGGTGTACACTATCAATACGTAGGCTGACAGGAATGGCGGGGGAGACGAAACGCGTCGTCTGCATTGAAGACGAGCCAGAGATGATCGACCTTGTGCGGCTGATCCTCGGTCGCAAGGGTTATGACGTCATTGGTGCCAACGGCGGGATCGAGGGGCTGGACGCCGTTCGCCGGGAGCGTCCGGACATCGTCCTGCTCGACCTGATGATGCCGGACATGGACGGGTGGGAGGTCTACCAGCAAATCAAGGCCGACCCGGCGCTCAAGGAAATCCCCGTGGTCGTCGTCACCGCCAAGGCGCAGTCGATTGACAAGGTCCTCGGGCTGCACATCGCAAAGGTGGACGACTACATCACCAAGCCCTTCGGACCGCAGGAGTTGTTGGAGAGCGTTGAGAAGATCCTCAGCGTCTCCGGCTGAACGGGCCGGCGAACTAGCCTGCGGGGCGTGCTATGGCCGCCCCGCTTTCCATGCTCTAGCATGACGCGCTGGGTCAACCTCACCAACCGCACCGACGGAAACCGGCAGATCGCTTGCGCCCGCTGGTGTGACTCCTTTGGCTGTCGACTGCGGGGGCTAATGTTTCGGCGCTCGTTGCCGTCCGGCCGGGGACTCCTGCTGGTTCAACGCCGCGAGTCGCGCCTGGACGCGGCGATCCACATGTTGTTCATGTTCATCCCACTCGGGGTAGTTTGGCTTGACAGCGACGGGCAGGTCGTAGATTCGACCGTGGCCAGACCCTGGCGGTTCTATCTGCCGCGGCGTCCGGCGCGCTATGTCCTGGAATCGGGTCCCGAGCTGTTAGAATCAATCCACCTGGGTGACCGGATTCAATTCGAAGATGTCTAAGCCGAAGTGCTTCATCGCTCTGATCGCGTTTCTTGCCTGCCTCGCCATGCCCGGCGAGGCAGGTGCCCAGACGGCGGGGCCGGTGTATGTCGTCGAAGAGGGCGACTCTTTGTGGGGAATTGCTGCCCAGTTTGGAACAAGCCTCGAGGCCCTGGCCCAGGCCAATGGCCTGAGCGCCAGCGGGGGTGTTGTGCCTGGACAGCAGCTGGTCATCCCTGGATTCGAGGGCCTTTCCGGCCAGTTGGTCACGCATGACGTGGGCTTTGGCCAGGATTTGAGAAGCGTGGCGCAGGTCTACGGCGTGGATGAGGCGAGCCTTCTGGCGCTCAATCGCGGCTTGAGCCCCGAGCGCCTGTATGTCGGGCAGCCCTTGATTGTTCCCTACTCGGATACCAACCCGCTGGCATTGCCGGAAGCGAGGCGGATCGTGGTGTCCCCGGGTGCCGCCCTGAGTGAACTCGCCATCGGAGCCGACATCAACCCATGGGTGCTACAGGCGCTAAACGGCAGCCCAGGCCAGTTGTGGGTGCTGCCGGGAGATACGCCCGCCATCCCGTCACCTGGCACGCCGAATGTCGCCCTGCCGGCTCCGATTCTCGGCGCGGAGTTGGAACCCGCGACCGGGGCACAGGGACGAACCCTCACTGTCCGGTTGCGCTCGGAGGAGCCCCTGGTGGCGGAGGGCGAGCTGGACCAGTGGCCACTGGTATTTACCCTCGAGCGCGCCGAGACGTACGTCGCCCTGCAGGGCATCCATGCAATGGCGGAGCCGGGGATCTATGACCTTGAGCTTAGCTGGCGCGCGGACGGAGAGGAAAGCCCGGTCCAGCGTTTCCGTCAGCCGTTGCGGGTCAAGGCCGGGGTGTTTGGCAGCGAGGCCCTCACGGTCAAGCCGGAGACCATCGACCCGGCTGTGACTGGCCCCGAAGACGCACTGGTGCAGCAGCTTGTGACTCCAAAGACGGCGGAGAAGCTTTGGGCCGGGGCCTTCCAGTTCCCCTCAGAGTACTACACGGACCAGTTCCCCTCCGTTTTTGGAACGCGCCGGAGCTACAACGGTGAAGGGTATTTCAAGTATCACAATGGGCTGGACTTCTATGGTGGCACCGGGGTGCCAGTGCTTGCGCCGGCGAAGGGCCGCGTGGTTTTCGCCGGCCCGCTCGACGTGCGCGGCAACGCTATCTACATCGACCACGGCTGGGGCGTATACACGGGCTACCTGCACCTGTCGGAAATCCTGGTCGAGGTCGGGGAAACGGTCCAGCCGGCAGATGAAATCGGCCTTGTGGGGGCCACGGGCCGGGCGACCGGCCCTCACCTGCACTGGGAGGTTTGGGTCGGTGGAGTCCCGGTGGACCCACTGGAATGGGTAGCACAACCAAGGCCTTGAGCGCCTCCGCCGCGTGTCGGAGGCGGACGCCCTTGACTTACGCGGGTTCGGGTCCCTCGCTACGTGGATCTTCGATCTCACCCGACCGGTAGGCAGCGATCAGTTGTCGGGCGGTGCCCTCATCCCGCGCCATCACCAGGATATCCACGACGCCCAATGGACCGACCCCAATCCCAATGGCGGGGCCGGCCGCCTCTTGAGACAGCGTGGCGCGGATGCCTTCGGACTCGAGCAACGCACGCAGGATTTCGCCCTCGACGGCCCCGTTTACGCTCGCAACTCGAACGACCTTGTCCTCCATCGCGCCTCCGGTGTGTAGTATAATCCCGGCGCCTCCACGGATCTTACCTATTCCCGATGTCCTCGACCGCAACTGTTGCTTCTGATCGCCCCTGGGCGGCATACGAAATCACGGACCGCGATCTCGAATTGATCTACAGCCTGTTGATGGACCGTGAAGTGCCACTCACGCCATCCGAGATGGTCCGGGCGTTGGTGGAACAGAGGTTGGCCGGTTGGGAGGCGGAAGCGAAGCAAGACGGCGCCTCCGATGCTCCCGGCTACCAGCCGGCGGGCGCATATTCACCCGGCGATATGCTGCGCTTCCCGAGTCTGGGTGGATTGACCGGCCGGGTTACGTCGGTGCGCCCAGGCGAGAATCCAGCCTTGGGCGCCTTTGATGTCATCACCGTCGCCTTCGGAAAGGAATCGACACGGGATTTCGCTGCTCGACTGCGCGATCACCCATTGAATCAGGTGGCGGGGGAGGCCTCACGGCCAACGGGCGAAGAAGCGGTGGACCGGGTCCTCAAGCTGCATGGCCGGCAGCTAGAGGGCAAGCTGATGGCAAGGCTCGCCCAGACACCGGACATCGTTCGGATCGCTGGGCGCTGGTTTCCTAAGCAACTGCTGGCGGATGTCCACGCCGGACATCTCAACCTGGCGGAGGCGGTGCTCGACGTCGCGGGTGGGGGTCCCTTGCCGACGGCGGAGCTGTTGCCGCACCTCGGATTGTTGGACTCAATGGATCCCCTGTTGGCAGCCTTCTCTGTTGACTATGCGTTGCAGGAGGATGAGCGATTCGACGAGGTGGGGCCTGCCGGTCAGGTCCTGTGGTATCTGCGACGGCTCGAACCGCCGGAGGTTCTCTTCCGCCCGCCCCGACTCGAGCCGGCGGCCGAGGCGGCGGAGGGGTTGCATCTCTCGGAGGGCAGCGCTGCTCTCTGTCACTTGGTGGACGATGAGTTGAGTGCCTTGCCCGCAGAAGAGGTTGAGCAGGATGAAGTCCGGCTGGCGCTCCTCTTTCCACACTGGCGGGTGGGGGCGCTCCCCCTTTCGTCACGCCTTCGGCCGCTCTTCCCGACGGCCTACGAAGCGCCGCGCATTCGCTTTGTGCTTGTGGACGGCCAGACCGGGGAGGCGTTCCCGGGCTGGGTTGTGCGCCGCGAACGCTATGTTTTCGGTCTGGAAGAGTGGTATCGCAAGAACGAAGTGCCGGCTGGAGGATGGATCCTGGTGCGGCGTGGCGATTCCCCCGGAGAAGTCGTCGTCCAGGTGGTCGATCGGAGGCGGCGGACCGAGTGGATCCGCACCGTCACCATCGATCCGAGCGGCCAGGTGGGCTTCAGCATGCTGAAACAACCCGTCGGCACGGCTTACGATGACCAGATGATCCTCGGGCTTCCGGACCTGTCTGTGATGGACAAGGCCTGGCTTTCGGGGCCGCAACGGAAGATGCCCCTTGAGCGGCTGGTCCCCGGCGTCTTCCGCGAGCTGGCCAAGCTCAACCCTCAAAGCGCCGTGCACGGGCAGGCGCTCTACTCCGGCATCAACGTGATCCAGCGCGTGCCGCCCGAGGTTGTCCTGGGTGAATTGGAGGCTCGGCCGTACTTCGTCCATGTGGGCGATCACTACTGGCGGCTGGACGAGTCCGCCTGGGGTCAACGGTGACTCTTTCCTCGGCGGACCGCGCTCAGCTGTTGGTGCGCCCGACCATACACACCAGGTTCCACATCGATTTCGAATGGTGGGAGCGGGCCGACAGGGATTGGGCAGTCCTGCTGCGCAGTCATCTATGCCCGGAGCACCAGCTACTCTTTGAGGATCTGGAAGCGGGCACGCTCGTCGATCATGTGGATGCCGTGACGGCTGAGGTCACCCGCGTACCAGGATTGCAGCATACTCTCATCACCCACTGCGCCCTGCAGCCGGAGTACCTCGGGCCGCAGAGCAGCCTGGTTGACCTTGTCTTCCGGGTGTTTATGGCCAATGGCAATGCCCCGATCTCCTGCCAGGAGCTGGGCAGCCGGCTGGGACGGCCCCCAGAGACCATCCTGCGTACTCTGACCGGGCCGCGAGTGTATCGGGGGATCCGGCCGGTGGCCGGCAACTAGACGGGAAGCCTGCTCGCCCTTGTCCGGGCGTCCCCGGGGCATCATCTCCATCGGGTGAAGAAGCTGGCGCACGGGCATTGGGGATGGCCCAAGCCTCAGGCGCGGCACTTCCTGAGTTCGTGGGGTGGGGTTCCTTTGGCGTGAGTTCTCTTCTGGGCGGCGGCGAACGGATCGCCTCGTCAGGGCTCCAGCACGCGAAAGTCGTCGAACCGGACGTCGGTGCCCGGGATATCGAAGGTCCCAGCAATCAAGCCGACATCTCCGCTCGCGAAGTCCGGGTCTTCCGCTTCCGCGACCAGTTGCTCGTTGACGAAGAGACGGAGCGTGGATCCGATGCACTCGGCGGCGAGGGAGTTGGCGGCGTTTCCCTGATGGATGGCGTCGCTGGCAAGCATGCCGCCGGCGACAAGTGGCGTGGTCACCTGACTCTTGACTTTGAGAATGCCGCCGAACCCATCGCTACTGATGACGAAGTAGTAGAAGTTTCCGGTATCGAGGTAGCGGCAGATCACCCCGAAGTCGTTGTCGTCCGGGCCGCCGGCCTTTGTGGCCGTGGTCTCAAGGCGGACATCGTCGAAGGAAAGCCCCGGATTGGCCCAGTAGTCAGATTCCGGCTCGGTCACAAGGATCTGGTACTGGCCGTCGACATAGTCGGTGGCACCGCCGTCGTAGGTCCGTCGGTCCCAGCCGGTGGTGGGGTCGGAGAAGTCATCATAGAAAAGCGTGCTGGCAAGTGGCACCATTCCGCCAGGCACCAAACTCATAACCGTCTGACACGCCAGCGCGACCGCGGCCAGCGCGGGGATGGCGAGGAAGGCGTGTCTCAGTCGACCGCGATCCATGATCCCGTTCTCCCCAAGGGTGGATCCGGTGGGCAGGATATCACAATCAGCGGAGGATGCCTTGTGAGCGCGCCTCCGCTGTGGGATAATGCCGCCGGCGGTCGCTGCCGGCTCTGCCAGCCCCTGTAGCTCAAATGGACAGAGCACCGGACTTCTAATCCGATGGTTGTGGGTTCAAGTCCCGCCAGGGGCGCCAGTTGCGATACCCCGTTCAGGGGTGTGGCTTCCCTGTTGGGGGACCTCATTCGCCCCGCGCCCTTTGCCTCCATCCTATAGCATCCCCGTCGCATCACGACCCCCAAGTCACGCTGTCGAGCTGGACACTTCGCAGAGAGAGTCTACGACTTCGACCTTGAGTGAGGCGGCATCGCCGGAGGTGAGGCCCTCGGCCCGGCGTGGCGCCGAGCGTTCGATGTGAGCACGGCCTGCCCGAGCGCGATAGGCTTCCAGTCGAACTGGGGCCATGGGGCGCGCGTGTCCCGGATTGCGGTTAGATCCGTATCGGCGTCGCAGGGGACCAAGGACAAAGGCCTCGAGTCCATCCCGAGGGATCGCAAAACGAGGCCAGGCCCCGCTGGGTCCCCTGGATCGCGACCTCAAGTTGTCAACACAGTTCCAGCCGATGGCGGGAGCCAGTGCTCCTGAGGGTCAGGCTACTCCTCACAAGGTCCCCGGTAAACCTCCCCTATTGGGTTGTGATCCTCGCGAGAAGCGTTTGATCCAAGGCGTCGAACCTTCTTTTCCGGTAACTGCGAACCCTCAGGCTTGTTTGACTTGGTGCGTGACCGGCGTAGGTGCACTATTCAAGGCGGTCGCAGTAGCTCGGCTGATTCTCGATGAGAGTGCACTGAACCCAAGTCCCCTCGAAATCCACCACCACCCGGAAAACGGACAAGGTCTCGTCATAGCTGGCCACGACGAGGCGATAGCGACGGGGGAGGAGATCTACGATGGGGTTGAGCACACTGGCATGCAACAGTCGCGCCTTCTCGGTTTCCATCGCTCGGGGGACGGTCTGGCGATAGGCGATCAGGTCGTCGATCGTCGTGGTCGGGATCCGCAGCGGTCGTTGGATAAACGCATCTACAAGCGCTCCGGAGACGGCAAAGAACGTCACCCAGGCGAGGATCGAGAAGAGCCGGGTGGCGGGATACTCCGCCCGGGTGCAGGCTTCCACCAGAGCGTCGATCGTCAGCCCGGCGAACAAGAAGACCGCCCCACAGAGAACCGAACACACCACCGCTCGGGTCGAAGGGCCTATTCCGTAGCGATAGGCAATGAAACGCGCAGCTTCTGGGGCCCAGCGCGCCAGCGCCCATGGGAAAAGGCGGAAGGCGACCTGGGCTGCAAACCAACCGAAGACCACGCCGGCGAAGAGCCACAGCAAGGCCGACAGGGCCAGGCTCCTGAGGCGAATGGAGAGCCAGCCGAGCATCCCCAGAGGCAAGAGAAGGCAAGCCGCTGCGAAGAAGGCCTTGGCTAGAGGCAGGAGCCCGCCGGCGTGGAAAAGCTGCCAGGCGTCGATTCCCCAGGCCACGATCAGCAGCGTCGATCCAGCCAGCAAGCCGAAGAGGAAACCAGTCCGGCGATCCATTCGGTACAGGTCGCGATCCTCCCGCGTGGCAGGCTCGATCTTCATGTCCGCTCCGGCGGCGCGTCCCCATTCTCCCGCCATCGAACGAGAGCGTCAAACGGGACGCCGGCCTGGCGCTGCGGGTGTCAAACGCTTCGCGGCCCCGGCGGAGCGGAATGGTCTTGCTGCGCCGCTTCCGCGCCGGTGGCGGGATTCCGGAAGGCCTGTACTATGCTGGTCGCGTCCAAGGAAGGCCCTTAGCTTGGTCCCTGCTCCTCCGAGGTAGCGCATCTGCCTCGAGCCCTGCTCTGCGAAGGCATCCGATCGGGAGCTCGGGGCTGCCGGCGGACGAGGTGATCCGGCACCTTGCCGATGAGGCGCAATCACTCGACTGTCGGCCTATCGTGGGAGGGCGGGATTGGAGCACCTCCGCAAATTCCTGGCATCGCGCACAACGGCCTCGTGCCCGTTGGGTTTGTTCGATTCACAGCAAGCCGGCTTGGGCCGCTGATGGTCATCCAGACGCATTGGGTCCTCCTTGAGCGCAGAATCCGACGGGAGGATGTCAGGCCCCAGGCCAACCTCAGGCGCCGCGTCGTTCACGGCGGGGAGGGCCAACCGCTCGGAGTCTGGCACGATCGGGGTGATCGAGGCTTCGATCCTCGCGCCGGCGCCATCCTCACCGCCGGAACCGACCCTGCTGAGAGACAGGTGGTGCCGTCACGGCGAGGCTTGTCGTGGTGGATGGAAGGGACCACCAGGTGCGAATGGTCCAGCGCCAGCGTCGCTTCAGACCGAACCATGATGCGGCGATCGATGAGAATCGAGACAACAACCGGTTGATCAGCTGATTGGGTTGGGTGGACACAGCCAGTTGGCACCTGATCCGGCCGGCGTCGACCGTCAGTCGGCAAGGTTTATTCGATAGGCCGGACCGGAGACGGCTGCAACCTGCGGGGGTGTCCGCGTGCTCTTCGCGCTCAGCGTTGCCTGGAGGCGGATTGATTGTAGCCACAAGCCGAGCCCCGGCTCCTTTGTTCTCATTGGTGGAGTGCGCATCAGGGAATCCGGTCGGAGAAGCTGGCACAGGGCTGAGCCCGGAAGCCAGAAGGAAGTGGGTGTTCTGGAAGGTCCGTCCCATGCTGGAGGATCGGGGCAAGAGGCCGTCGATCGCCTTGGGCCGACCGGGAAAAGAAGGAAGCACCGGATCTCCTGACCGGTGCTTCGCCTGTCGCGCGGTCCCTCTGGGCCGGCAAGCTGCGCTCTCTCCTCTGCCGGTCCACCGAGAGGGATCGACTAGACGAACGGATTGAGCGCCTCAATCCGCCGATGGCACTCGCGCAGTGCGTCCATGTCGTTGGTGCAGCGGGTCATCCAGGTCCAGGCCACGACGTTGCTCGGATCGTTCAGAAGGACCCAGCTCAGGACCTTGCGTCCACGGTCGAGATCTCCTCGGCTGATGGTCTCTACGGCGAAATCCAGGGCTTCATCAGTGCTGGGGATGTATTTGGTTGCCATGGTGCCTTCCTCGGATGATGGCGGATGATGGGCAAAGAACTCTGGCCCCATCCTAGCATCAAGCGGTAGGCAAGGGGATTACACGTACCTTACAGGTGTTAGGCCGGGTGCGATGGCAGAGGCCGGAGGCTCACTCGAGGCGCGGGGGCGGGGCGTCCATCCCTTGCGTTTGGCTTACAGGTTGTGGCGCCGGCTCTCTCATCCAACGCAGGGCGGGCTGCTCGGCTTGCGGCCGCGACGGTTGCTCGGGGCAGCTGGACGGGAAGACGCACTCGATGGCGCAGACCCGGAGCAGGTCACGGATTGTTCGAACCTCATGCTGAAGGCGGAGGAGATCCTCTGTCCGCATGCCACTACCTTACGGTGGCCTTGCAGGGCTGTCTATCCCGCTCGAAGGGGAATCGCTTGGAGTGCACCGGCCGGTACGGCCAGGGCCTCCCCTGTCAGAGGCATTGCCGAACTTGGGCCGTCCTGCCGGCTCGTTCCAGTTGCGATGTCTCCTGGGAGTGGGCCGCCGTCGCACAGATCGGCTGAGGTCAGCCGCCGGCGAGGTCCCACACAAGGACCCGACCGTCCTCCGTCGAGGCAGCCAGCAGCTTGCCGTCGGGTGTGAATGCCACATCGGTCAAGGGGCCGGCCTTGGGGGAAAGCCGGGCTGCTTCCTTGCCGGTCTCGACATCCCACAGCACCAGGTTTCCATCCCGTGAGACCGAGGCCAGCCGGGCGCCGTCCGGGGAGAAGGCGAGCGCGTTCACCCGGAAGATGTGGCCGATCATTTCATGGACCAGGGCGCCGGTCGCGATTTCGCGGATCCACACCGCCGGTTCGCCCAATGCGGAAACGGCCACCAGGTCACCTGCCCCGTCCACTGCGATGTCGCTCACAGGCAGCCCGTACCCGGCCAGAAGCAGTGGTTCCAGGAATCGGTCTTCCTCCCAGCGGATCAAGGCCCCGCCGCAGCAACCGCGGCCGTCGCCGGTCAACAAGCCCTCGCCCTCCGGCAGGTAGTCAATACCCCATGCCTTGACCCAGCCCAGGCTGGTCGAGCCGCAACCCGGCTGATCCAGCGTGCGGCGAAGGATCCCGCTGCTTGGGTTCACCAATTGAACGACACACAACTGGGCACCGACAGCCAGCTCAGATCCGGAAGGGGAATAGTCCACCCGGTAGACATTGGTGGCCATGGTCGGCTTGAAGCGGCTGGCTTCAGTCAGACTGGAAAGGTCCCAAACGCGGACGGTGGAATCATCCGATCCCGATGCCAGCGTGGCGCCGTCCGGAGAGAAGGCCAGCGTGTTAACCGTGGCTGTATGTCCGGTGAGGCTGCCGGCAGGCTGCTGATCGGAGAGGGTCCACAGATCTATGACACCCGCGTCGCCGGAGGCGGCCAGCAGCGCTCCATCGGGAGAGATGGCAAGTGTTAGCAAGCTCGCGTTCTGCCCGTGCAGCTCCGCCAGCAGAGGGTAGCCGGTGCTCTGTGCCTCCCCAACCGGCAGGGGATCCAGGGCTGCACTGGACTTGGCGGAAGGGGCGCTCCATCCGATCAGCAGAAGGGCTATTAAGGGAAGCAGAACGAAGGATCGAGGTCGAGACATAGCTGGGACTCCGTGCAGAGACTGCATTCTAGCACCGTTCCCAACGGAGCAGTTCGTTGGGTGGACGGCAAGTGGTTTCTCACGCATCGCGGGCATCATGTGGTGCGTTGGCCGAGGTCGCACAGGTCATTGCCATCGGCATCGGTGTAGCGCCGGCATCCCCCGGGGAACGAGCAGCCCTTGCTGCACGGCGCGCCAGACAAGGAAGCTGATCTCACGGGAATGAACGTGGTGCGCTGCTCGGAGGCGCTGGCCTCGGCGTTTCTTCCGCCCTGCGCCTGGACTTCCTGCAAGGCGGGGAGTGCAGCGACAACGGAGGCGACGCCGACGATGCTGATCAATCGCAGGAAGTCACGCCGGCTGGGCGCGGCCCGGACGGGGATCAGAGGGAGCTGCGCCGGCAGCGCTTGGGGGAGGCGAGGCTGAGGCCGGAGGCGGCGCGAAACCGTGATCACCCAGCGCCAGTGCAGGGCGACCTTGGCGACTGCCAGCAGCAACGTGGCGAGGCTGGCGGCGATGTGCGCCCGCTCCCACGCCAGGGAGTTGGCGAGGGGAAGCCCGAGCCAGGTCGACATGACCAGCCCGGATGCCAGGGTGCAGATCAGCCCGGCCAGGAGCGCTCCGTCGAGCGCGTGGGACAGGCGGACCCGCCTTGGCTGCTTGCCGAAGAGCGTTCGCGTCGCCGCTCTCGCCCAGGCCCAATGCAATCCAAGATGGCAAGCAGCCAGGATCGCGAGCCCGAGGCCCAACCACTGATGCAGCGCAAAACCGGTCCAGTCCTTCAGCAAAGCGACCAGGAGCGCCACGAACAGGACTGCGTCGAGGATCCAGTTTTCGGTGGGTTTTCTCATACTCACCTTGATCTCCCTTCCAGGGAGGGGTCTTGCGTGCATCATCCCACCCGGCTGTGCTCGAGTCGCGCAGGTGCTGTGAAGGGATTGTGGAGGTCCGATGACGCGTGGATGCCGAGGAGGCAGTGAAGGTGCGCGGCCCATCGGCCTGTGGTCTGGGTCAATTGCCTTCATCGGTTCTTCACAGGGGGGCGGTATGGTGGGTCGAGTCAGCCTGGGGCGCCTGAGGCTCATCGCGGTGAGGGCGGTGGGAGTGAGCTACGACTGGCGGGGGCGCGTCAAGTACAGGCCGATGGGAATGCGGAGCGTATAATCGGATCGTGTCCAAGACGGTGCTGATCATTGAGGATGAACTCGAGCTGGCCGCGATCGTCCGCGACTATTTGGAGGCAGCCCATTTCCATGTCGAGACGGCGGCTGACGGGGTGACTGGATTGTCTGTCTTGCACCACCGTCAGCCAGACCTGGTGCTGCTCGATCTGAATCTCCCCAAGAAGGATGGTCTGGACGTGGCGCGGGAGATTCGCCGCGCCGGCGACACCCCCATCATCATGCTGACCGCCCGGGTGGAGGAAACCGATCGCCTGGTCGGTTTGGAACTCGGAGCAGACGACTACATTACCAAGCCGTTCAGCCCACGTGAGGTGGTTGCTCGGGTCAAGGCGGTACTGCGCCGAAGCTACGGCGAGCCCGTCGTCCAGCAAGTGCTGCGGCAGGCGGACCTTGAGATCGACCTGCCGCGCCATCAGGTCAGGCGCGCCGGGGAAGAGATGCTGCTGACGCCAACGGAGTTCACGCTGCTGGCAACTCTGGCGGGAGAGCCCGGCCGGGTGTTCAGCCGTGTGCAGCTGTTGGATGCCTTGCAGGGAGATGCCTATGAGGGCTACGAGCGCACGATCGACGCCCACATCAAGAACCTGCGCTCGAAGATTGAGCCGGACCCGCGCCAGCCGCGATATGTCCAAACCGTCTTCGGGGTAGGGTACCGCTTTGCCGAACGGTAGACGAGGCCTAGCGCTACACACCAGCGTCGCGGCCAAGATCCTGCTAGCCATGGCGCTGTCAATTGCCGCCGCCCTGATCACCCTCTCGCTTGTGGCCGCACGGGCTGCGGCGCGCGAGTTCCAGGGTTACATGCTGCGCGGCGGTGAAGCCGGCCCGGCGCCGTTGGTCGAGCTGCTCAGCGCCTACTATCAGGACCGCGGCAGCTGGGAAGGCGCCCAACGCCTGCTGGGGGGTCCTGGCGGCCATATGGGGATGATGGGCGGGTGGATGGCTGGCACCGGAACGATCCTGGTGGACGAGGGTGGGGTCGCCGTCGCCGGCCCGCGGGGCACGGTCGGGCGAAGCTTCTCCCTTGGGCAGCTCGAGTCCGCAGTCCCGGTGGAAGTCGACGGCCAGACGGTCGGCTTCATCATCCCTGGCCCGGTCGGCGCTACCCCGCTCGAGCAGGAAGTCCTCGGCCGCATGCGCCAGGCGCTGTGGATGGCGGCCCTGGTTTCGGGCGCTCTGGCCATCGTGGTTGGCGGGCTGCTGGCGGGATCGATCTTGCGGCCGATCCGCGATCTGACTGCGGCCGCGCGGGCGATCGCCGCCGGAGACCTCACGCGCCGTGTGCATGGGCTTGGCCGGGACGAACTCGGCGAGCTCTCTCAATCCTTCAATCAGATGGCCGGGAGCCTGCAGCGAGCCGAGCAACTGCGGCGCGAGATGACCGCCGACGTCGCCCACGAGCTGCGAACCCCGCTGGCCGTCATGCGCGCGCGTCTGGAGGGCATCGCCGACGGCGTGTATCCAGCCTCGAGCGACTCGCTCCGCTCCGTCCTCGACCAAACGTTGGTGCTCAACCGCCTGATCGAGGATCTGGGGACGCTGGCCATGACCGACGCCCGGCAGCTCCCGTTGGACAAGACGCCTACGGATCTATGGGCGTTGACCGCCAGAGTCATCGAAGCACACGCAGCGCACGCAGCATCCATCCCGATCAACCTCCGGCTGGACAGTGAGGGCGGGCCGTTCATTGCCGACGTCGATCCGATCCGCCTGGAACAGCTGCTCGGCAACTTGTTGTCGAATGCCCTGCGGCACGGCCGGCCCGGAGGGGAAGTGATCGTGCAGTTGTGCCTGCAGGACCCCTGGATGGAGATCCGCGTCCTGGATGATGGCGAAGGCATTCCGCCGGAGTCGCTGCCGTTCGTGTTCGAGCGCTTCTACCGGGCAGACAGATCGCGCGTCCGGCCGGCGGGCGGTTCAGGACTGGGGTTGGCTATCGCCCGCAATCTGGTGGAGCTCCACGGTGGGCAGATTGTGGCCGCCAATCGTGAAGACGGTGGGGCGGAATTCGTCGTGCGGCTGCCGCTTGGGGTCGGACCGGCAGCCGGGCAGACCTAGGTCTCGCCGGCCAGCGCCCGGGCGCGCTTCCAGGGCGGCAGGTCCTCCTTCTCCGCCAGCGTCTCTCGCATTTCGAAGATCTGATCGCGCAAGACCGCCGCCTGCTCGAACTCGAGACCTTCTGCCGAGGCCCGCATCTTCTTCTCCAGTTCCTTGATCAATCTCGCCAGCTCATCCTTAGGGAGGTCGGTCGGGCGGAGAGCCTTGTACTCGCTCTTGGACTCGGCCGCGGCGTGCATCGCAACCTGGTCGGTCAGGTCGCGGACGGCCTTGACAATAGTGGCCGGTTCGATGCCGTGCGCCTGGTTGAAGGCAGTCTGTTTGGCTCGCCGGCGATCCGTCTCCTCGATGGCGCGCCGCATGGAGTCGGTCACATGGTCGGCGTACATGATGACCTTCCCCGAGACGTGGCGGGCGGCGCGACCGATGGTCTGGATCAAGGCGGTGTCCGAGCGCAGGAAACCCTCCTTGTCCGCATCCAGGATGGCCACCAGCGAGACTTCCGGCAGATCAAGCCCCTCCCGAAGCAGATTGATGCCGACGACGACATCGTAAACGCCCAGGCGCAGATCGCGCAGGATCGACACTCGCTCCAGCGTGTCGATTTCGGAGTGAAGGTAGTGGACCTTGACGTCGATCTCCTGCAGGTAGTCGGCCAGGTCCTCGGCCATGCGCTTGGTGAGCGTGGTCACCAGTGCCCGTTGCCCAACCTCGACTCTGCGCCGGACCTCCCCCACCAGATCGTCGATCTGCCCCTTGACCGGGCGCACCTCCACCTGCGGATCGACCAGGCCGGTGGGCCGGATGACCTGCTCGACGACCTGGCTGGCCAGGTTCATCTCGTATGGACCGGGAGTGGCGGAGGTGTAGATGATCTGGCCGGTTCGCTGCTCAAACTCCTCGAACGACAACGGTCGATTGTCCAGCGCGGAAGGCAGGCGAAAACCATATTCGACCAGCACCTCTTTACGCGAACGATCCCCACCGTACATCCCCCGCACCTGAGGCACGGTCATATGGCTCTCGTCGAGGACCAATAGGTAGTCTGGGGGGAAGTAGTCGATCAGGGCCCAGGGGGGTGAGCCAGCCGGGCGTTGGTCCAGGTGTCGGGAGTAGTTCTCGATGCCGGAGCAATACCCGACCTCGCGCAGCATTTCGAGGTCGTAGTTCGTACGCTGCTCGAGGCGCTGCGCCTCCAGCAGGCGATTCTGGCGTTTGAGGTCCTCGATCCGTGCCGCCAGCTCTGTCTCGATGTCCCGCATTGCAGACTTCAGTTTTTCGGCTTCGGTAATGAAGTGCTTGGCGGGATAGATGGCAACCGACTCGGGCTGGGCGAGGATCTCTCCGGTGACTGGATCGAACCGGCTGATCTGCTCGATTTCTTCACCGAAGAAGCTGATTCGGAGCCCGAACTCGTCGTAAGCGGGGATCACTTCCAGAGTGTCTCCCCGGACGCGAAAGGTCCCGCTGCGCAGTTCGATATCATTGCGCTCATACTGGCCCTCGACCAGCTGACGCAGCAAGCCTGCCCGTCTGTAGGAGGCGCCCTTGTCCAGATTGATCACAACTCGGCCGTAGGCTTCCGGGCTGCCGATGCCGTAGATGCAGGACACGGAGGCGACGACAATCACGTCTCGCCGCGAGATGACGGAGGTGGTTGCCGAGAGACGCAGGCGCTCAATGTCCTCGTTGATGTCCGTCTCTTTTTCTATGTACAGATCGTGTCTGGGGACGTAGGCCTCGGGCTGGTAATAGTCGTAGTACGAGACGAAATACTCGACGGCGTTCTCAGGGAAGAAGTCCTTGAACTCGGCGTACAGCTGGGCGCCGAGCGTCTTGTTGTGCGCCAGGATCAGGGCGGGGCGCTGCACGCGGGCGATCACGTTGGCGATGGTGAACGTCTTGCCGGTTCCGGTTGCACCGAGCAAGACCTGGTGCTTGTCGCCACGGGCCAATCCGCCGACCAACTGCTCGATGGCCTCGGGCTGATCACCGGTGGCCTGGTAGGGGGCATTCAGGATGAATGGGTTCATCGAGGATTGACTGGGCATTCTACCACCCGCGGCTTACAGGCCGGGCAGACAGCCGTCAACCTTCAGGCTCGGATAACCTGCGGCCCCATCCCCCGCCTGGCGGGCGCTCCCCATCCGGCCCTAAGCGCGGAATCGCCTCCCGGCAGGGACTGGCCATCCAATAGGGAGACGGTGAGCAAGTTGCCGGTGCAGGCCCCGGATCACGTCGGACGGGGGCTACAGACTCCGAGGTTGCGGCGAGCCGTTGCGGTTGCGGCCGGCGTCGGCCGGGGTCACCAGACGGGCGCCCGTCTGGGCGCACACGCCGATCAGTTGCTGCCGCTGGGCCGAGCTGAGGGGAGCCAGGTGGGTCACGACCATGCGGACTCGTTCTTCTCCGAGCGCCGCCAGCAGCACTTCCCAACCCGGGCCTGCGGGCAGGTCATCCACAATCATGCTCAGCTGGGACTCGTCGAACGGGCCGATCAGCTTCTCAAGCTGGCGCCGGAAGTCGTTCTCGGTGTGCAGCCATCGGAATGGCGGGCGGGGGCTGGCCTTCTCCAGCGGGTGCTGCCGCACCATGTAGACGATGATGGGATGGAGGGAGTCGGTCTCAGCCACCCGGAAAGCCTTCTCGGACGCACTTCATCGCGAAGAATAGCACAGCCTATCGCTGCCTGCAATCCATGACCGTCCCTCCCGATGTGCACATCGTAACCAGAACGCGACATTGCAGGCATGCCACCTGAATTACTGCAGGCGGCGCTGGAGTGACTATAATCCAACCCCGTGGGACACGGATGGCGGCTTACCGCACGCAACGTGTTGGCGCTGGCGCTATGCCTCCAGGCTTGCTCTGTGCCTCCGGTCCCAGGCAAGCCAGCGCAGACTGAAACGGCCCCAGCTCCCCCCGTCCTGGTCAGCCCAGTCGCCTCCGTCGGCCCGGATTCAACTGAAGCCTCGGCTGGCGTCTTGTGGCTGGATGCGCAGGCGGCCATGATGCCGACAGCCATTGGTATCCTGAGCGCCGTCAACGTGCTCCGGACCCGAGAGGGACGGCCGCCGTTGACGGCGTCCGGCACACTCATGGTGCTCGCCTTCGCCCGGGCAAGGGGGATGAGCGAGGGGAAGTACCTTGGACATGAGGACCCCAACGGCCGCTCGCCAACTGCCCGCCGTTTGCTGGAAGAGGCTGGGTTCCAGGGCCCGGTCGGCGAGTTGGTTTACGGCAGCCGCGGCTCCCTGGATACCCTCCCGGCCGACGCCGGTCGCGCATGGCAGGCTGGGCAGGCAAACTTAGAGGCACTCATGAGCGCCGACTACCACTTTGCGGGCGTTGGTGTTATGGGCGACGGCACATGGTGGAAGGTATCGCTGCTGCTGGCACAGGCTGAGCCGTAGGACGCACCAACCGACGAGGTGGCGGCGTGGACAACCGTGAGATCGCACTCGTGTTCGATCACGTAGCGGACCTGCTGGAGATCAAAGGGGAAGCCGTGTACCGGGTCAACGCCTATCGTAGGGCGGCGGAGTCGATCCGCTCAACCAGCGAAGAGGCGTCCAGCCTGGCGGCTGAGGGCCGTCTGCGGGATATCCCCGGCGTGGGGGAGGCGATCGCAGCCAAGGTTGAGGAGATGCTTCAGACAGGCAGGCTGTCGTTCTACGACAAGTTGACCGGGGAAGTGCCTGAAGCATTGCTCGGGGTGCTCGAGATCCAGGATGTCGGGCCAAAGAAGGCAGCCCGCTTCTGGAAGGAACTGGGCGTGACCAATGTGGATGAGTTGGAAGCAGCAGCCCGAGCGGGGAAGCTTCGCGGCCTGGCCGGCCTCGGGGAGAAATCCGAGGCCCGGATCCTGTCGAGCATCGAGGCATTCCGGCGACGGTCCGGGCGCACCTCGATTGGGCTTGCCCTGCCGGCGGCGGAACAGCTGCTGCTCAAGATCAGGGCTCTTCCAGGGGTCCGCACCGCCGAGCTGGCGGGAAGCCTGCGCCGTTTCAAGGAGACCATCGGGGACATCGATCTGCTGGCAGCTTCCCCCGACCCTGCCCATGTTGTGCGGGCCTTTGTCGCCTTGCCGGACATCGTGCGCCTCCGGAGTCAGGGGGAGACAAAGGTCAGCGTCGAACTGCCAGGAGGTCTGCAGGCGCAGCTGTGGATCCATCCGGAAGAACGGTTCGGCACGGCCTGGCAGTATGCGACCGGAGCCCAGGCGCACAATGTCAGGCTTCGTGAGCGCGCGCTCGATCTTGGCCTGTCTCTATCCGAGCACGGCTTCCGCCAGGCGGATGGTGGCGAAGTACTGGCGGCCGATGAAGGGCACGTCTACAACATCCTTGGGCTGCCGTGGATCCCGCCGGAGATGCGGGAGGATCGAGGCGAGGTCCAGGCGGCGGCGGCGGGCCAGCTGCCACGCCTGGTCGAAGAGCCCGATCTGCGAGGAGAGCTGCACGCGCATTCGACCTGGAGCGACGGCCTCGCATCGATTACCGACATGGCCGTGACGGCCCGGGATGCGGGTTTGGAATACCTGGTGATCACCGATCACAGCCAGAGTCTGGGGGTGGCGCGCGGCCTGAATGTCGAACGGCTGCAGGCGCAGCGTGAAGAGATCAAGGAGGTTCAGCAACGGGTGGGGGGGCGATTGCGAGTGTTGCAGGGCACCGAAGTCGAGATCCTGTCCGACGGGCGTCTGGACTTCCCGGACGGGATTCTGGCAGAGCTGGATGTGGTCACGGCTTCGCTGCACAGCTCGCTGCGACAGCCCCGGGAGCAAGCCACCGCCCGGCTGCTAGCCGCAATCCGCAACCCCCACGTGGATGTCATCGGGCATCCCACGGGAAGGATGATCGGT
>CAZBJQ010000042.1:0-19530 GCA_964492235.1 uncultured Anaerolineaceae bacterium
AAGGTCGGCGCCCTCGGACCAGGCGATGAGGCAGCGCAGGTAGGCCCCCAATCCGTGGTGAATCGGCCCCGGGAGACGCTTCGATCTCAGCCGGCTTCTGACTTCAGCCTCCGTCGCCCGGGCGATTCGCACCTCCTCCGTCCATCGCTCTGCCCCAAGCGGAACGACCCGGCGACCAACGAAGTTGTCTACCTGGGCCGCCACGTCGAGGCCGAGGAGGTAGTGGGCATGAACGATGTCATGCGCTGTCAGATCCAGGTGGACGATCGGTCCCAGCTTTGCCCGGACGGCAAGCAGCTCATCCCTCGAGAACCAAACCTGGCCGGCGGTCGGCGGCTCCCCCGGGCGGTATCCCCCAGGCGCATCTGGACGCGTTTCGGCACCGGGCCTGTTCGGGCCTGTCACGTCGCCGAGAAGGTGCGGCTTTCGTTCCTCCATCTGGCTATTCCTTACTAGGTATTCCTTGCATTCGGTTGGCTACGCGCAAGCCGCGTCCACCATCCCCTCCCCCTTGGGAAGAAAGGTGGGCCCAGGCGTCGCCTCGGCGCTGCTGCCGCCAGGTCGGCTAAGAATCGGCCCCCACTGGGCGGTGTTTCGGTTGTTGCGGGTCTCGGTCCGGGTGATGGTAGGGCCCATTCAGTATACATCGGAGGGAGCGGAGAGCGGCGTTAGTGCCCGGCTTCGACCCCGCGAGCCGGTGTGGCACTCATCCTCCTGCCCTGACCTTCGCGATACAGGTGCCTCATGCAATGTCGGCCAGGTTCCTAGTGTATGATTTTGGCGCGGCTGGCTGCCGGGAAGATCCAGTCATGCCGGCTTGAAGACTCTTGGCATCCGTGCAGAGCGGTGACAGCCTGAACCCGGCGTCACCCGCTCCTCAGGAGGGGAGATGGATTTCGGCGAGGTCCTTACTCGAACCTGGCACATCACCTGGCGGTACAAGGGCTTGTGGGTGCTCGGCCTTCTAGCCGGCTGCGGCACCGGCGGCGGAGGCGGAGGTGGAGGCAGCGGCGGCTCGACGTCCGCGGCGGGGAACCAACCGTCGTATGGAGCGATCGAGCAAACGCTCCTCCAGATTCCGGCCTGGGTCTGGATCGCCCTGGCGCTGGTCGTTCTGGTGCTCATCCTCGTCTTCCTCGCACTGGGCGTCATCGGTACCGGCGGGCTGATCGCCGGCTTCCGCCAGGCCGACGAAGGCAAGGATGTCACCCTCGGGCAGGCCTTCCGTCAAGGTACTCGGTACTTCTGGCGCTTGCTCGGCTTCCGCCTTCTGCTGCTGGTCGTTGGCCTGGTCTTGGCCGCGGTGGTGGTTGCGGCTGCCATCGGGAGTCTCGGCATCTGTCTTGTGCCGCTGATCTGCCTGGGGATCCCCCTGCTCTTCGCCCTTGGCGTGTATGTCTCCCTATGCCAGGTCTCGCTGATTGACGACGATCAGAAGACGGTGGAGGCCTTCGGCCGCGGGTGGCAGGTGCTGCGCAGCCATCCCGGCCCGGCCTTGCTGATGGGTCTGATCCTGATCGTTGGTGGATTGGTCGTGGGCTTGGTGCTTGCGCTGCCGGCTTTCGCCTTGATGCTGCCGATCGCGCTTGCCCTTGCCAGCAACGAACGAGGGGCGATCGTCGGCGGGCTGCTGGTAGGCGGGCTGTGCTTCCTCGGCTACCTCCCGGTCCTGCTTCTCGCCAGCGCGGTTCTGCAAACGTACGTCAACGGTGCCTGGACGCTGACCTACCGTCGGCTGACAGGCAAAGGCCCAGGGGTTTCCGCTCCGGCAGAGGCCGGGATCCCGCAGCCGGGCTGACTGAAAGCACATCCGGGTGGGAGCAAGGCCTGGCGGACGGCCCATCGCCCGCTGGGCAGAACCGCCATCATGGTCGCCAGTCACGCCCCGGTCAACTGCCCGAGGCGTGACTGGCGAATACCCCCAAACTCGCTGGCGGTTCGTCGCTCCAGCCTCGGGCGCGTCGGCAAGGGGAAGAGTCCCTTAGGGCTTGGGCTGGAACCGCTCGAGTTCTGGTGGGACCCATCCCTGCCTGACAAGGGAACGCTCGGGTGGACCCAGGCCCGGATGCCTGGGCGGAATCGACGTTCGTCCACTGCCCAGGTCTGCGCATGCCGGACCTCCGTCCAGGCCGGCGGAGGGACGAGCCGGAGATCACGTCGGAGCGCCAGGCGACCGGGGACAAGCGCACTGAGTGACACGGTGCCGGGGTACATTCTGGAGCCAGAGAAATGCAGGTTGCGGCAGCGAACCAGGCAGTTGTGCAGGCGGATGGCCATGCCTCTCTTCTCCTTGTAGGGCTTGTTTGGACACGTCGGGACACATTTTCCGGCAGGTGCTGGTATCGGAGAAGGCCTGGGAACCGCGAGAGGGACTTCGGGCACAAGAAAGCAAACCGACCAGGTTATGCTGGTCGGTGTCTGAGGAGAATCGGCCTCCTGATGGGAGCGCCGCCTGGTGACCCACGGAGGACTCGAACCTCCAACCAACTGATTAAGAGTCAGCTGCTCTGCCAAATTGAGCTAGTGGGCCAACGGTTCGGATTATACCAGCCACTCCTGCGCGGCGGAAGGCGCCTACCCGCCGGCGCCGTCCGGGTGAACGGTTTTCTTGGGCGCCAGCCGCGGCGTATAATCACCAGCGCCAAAGGAATGCACCCTCGCTTGACGGTTGTTGCGTCCAATCCACATCTTGGCTAGCCGGGCGGACTGACCGCGCCCCGGCCGGAGAAGGCATTGCCATGATCCAAGTCCGCGACACCTTCCATATCCGCTTCGGTAAGATCGACGGCGCCGCCGAGCACTTCCATCGCCTGCTCGAAACCATGCCTTCGGGCTTCATGCCGGGCGGGACGCGCTACGAGCTGCTGACGGACATCTCGGGGCCGATGTACACACTGAGGGAAGCGCTTCACTTTCCCTCCATCCAGTCCTGGGAAGATGGCCTGCAGGCCTTGTTCGCCCGGCCGGAATTCGACGAGTGGTTCAAGGACTGGAAGCAATTCGTCGAGGATGGTTCCCGCGAGTTCTTCCACGTCGAAATGGACCATGAAGGCTGGTCCGGGCCGGGCGCGATTGTCGTCCGCAGCTGCTTTCGGGCGCTGGAGTGGCGCGTGCACGAGGCCGTCGGGCTGCTAAAAGATCATGGCGCTATGCTGGCTGACTGCGGCGTCGCCACTCGGCCGCGTGTCTTGACCGACGCCAGCGGCCGGATGTTCAACACAGTGCTAGAGGTCGAGACGCCAGATCTGCGGACCTGGGACGAGCATCGGCAGACGATGTTCGCCGACCCGATGTTCCAGGCCTGGTTCCGGCGTCTGCTCACCTGCGTGTCGCAGGGTTCCCACGAGTTCTACCGGGTCATCGGCTAGACGAATCCCGTTCGACCTGGCAACCTTCTGCGGCTCCGTCCGCCCCACCCGCTCCCGCCCCGCCCTTTCGGCTGGGGCGGCCTGCGGCGGAACAAACCAATCGCCCCGACCGGCTTCGGTTCGGGGCGATCTCCAACCGGGGACTTCGGAGGTGGGTGGCGGGTTGGCGAGATGCTCTTGCCCGGGCCAGCCGCCCAAAGAGGCCAGGAAAGCCCGCGACCCGGATGCATCCCCCTGAGCCGAGGCCCTCCTAGCCAGTTTCAAGTTGTCACGCCGGTCTCAACGCGTTCTCATCGAAGGCGCCACACCCCGGCACGCAATCGACCCCTAGCCCCGGAGCCCGCTCCGCGTCGGGCGATCAGGTTACTCGGAGATCCGTGCCGGGTCGGCAGACGATCGGCTGGGGCACGTGCCCCTCTGGTTCGGCCGATTCCCAGTCCTGTAACCCGGGGTATCCGGAGGTCCGCCGCTGAGGGAAAGGCTGTGCCCCAGCCGCCGCGCCGATCCACCCCACCGTACGGGCCTCGGTTTGTCAGCCGGTCATCCTCCGGACTTGCCCTCAAGAAGACCGGCATGCACCATGTGCCCTAGGTCTGTATCCTGGCAGTGGCAGGGGGCTGCCTTACGCCGCAATCTGAATACCTTCTCTCTTCCTTGCCTGATCGGCAGACGCCATCCCAGTGTCACGGGTCAACCTGCTCGCCACACCTTCGCCTGCCAGCACCGCTTTCGCCGAACGCGGGTTCCAAGCCGTCGATCGAAGCCGGATGCTATCGGCGCCTGTTGGCCGTGACGAGTGTGATGCTCGCATACCGGAGATCGCTGCCGCCGCCTCCAGCGACCGCACGCGGCAGGCTTCGCTGCCTGGTCGTGAAGAAGCCGGGTGCCCCGCAAGCCCAGTGTGCCAAGGCCAGACGGCGACACCCGAGGTCGGGGAGCGACCCCGGTCTATGGATCCGAGGTGCGTTACGGGAGACAGCGCCGGGCGAAGGGCCCGGCTGTTGTCGGCTCTCCGCCTCAGGCAGCCCCGATGGCCCTGCTCGTTGTCACTGACCGAACATCTGGAGCAGAACCGGGTTGATCATCTCCCAGCGCGGCGCCAACACGGCCGCGCCGCCGGCCGTGGTGAAGCCCTGGACCATCTGGCGGCTGATCGTTCGGCCGTCGATGCCTTCGGGTCCTGCTCGCAGCAGGGAGAAGCCAACCTGCGGCCACAGAAGGAAGGGCAGGTCGGTGTCCATCGAAGTCAGCAGGACGGCGTATGCCGCCGGCAGGCGGACCCAGGATACCGGCTTCATCATCTGGTGCAACACAGCCTGCAGGAAGAGCTGCCCACGCTGCATGCGGAAGAAGTCGTCAGTCCCTTTCCGATCGCGGACGAACGCCAGCGCCTGGTCCCCGCCGAGGCGGTGCCTCCCGGCCTCCAAACCCGACATCGCGGTCGGAAGGTTCACCTCAATTCCGCCCAGCGCCTCGACGAAGCGAACCAGACCGTCGAACCGGATGCGCACATAGTAGGGGACATCGACACCGAAGTTCATGGCGACCACCTGCTTGGCGGCCGCCGGACCGCTACCGGGCGCGGCGTTCTCGGCGAAGAAGTGCGCCGTGTTGATGCGATTCTCCCCCACCCCGGGAACGGAAACCCATAAGTCACGGGGGATCGACAGCATCCCGACGTACGGACGGGTGGGAATCACCGTCGTCAGGATCATGGTGTCCGTCCGGGAAACCTGCGACTCCTGCGGGCGGCTGTCAATCCCCAGCAGCAGGACATTCGTCCGCAGCGGGAGCAGCAGGTAGGCAGCCAGTGACAAGCCGAAGGCCAACCCAAGCAGGGCGGCGCTCAGACGCCCCCAGCCGCGCCGTTGGGGAGCAAGCGCTCGGTGCGGCCGAGTCTGGTCAAACGATGTGACTGCTCCCTGCAGATAGGGCTGGTAGGCTCTCGGATCTGAGGACACGGGGCGGAAGTGTACCACCGGCTGCAGCGGCCCTTTGAAGACGACGAGACTCGGCGGCGAGCCCCCTGCCGTCCTTCAGTTGCCCAGGCTTCTGGGCCGCACTAGAATGGTCGTGTTCTGTTCGCCAGAGGGGGCCCGCTTGCCCACGATGTGCGCTGCGCCCGACCCTCCCCCCCGGCAGCCCTTCCAGGCGGCTGGGGCAGAATCCACCCCAGGAGTCCTGCCTTGCTGAGAGCCATCCTCCTATACCTGTCCAGAGCCGCCTGGGCGAAGAACCTGGTTACCGGCTGGGGAATCTCCCGCCGGGCTGCCGGACGGTTCATCGCCGGCGACACGCTGGACGAGGCCGTAAAGGCTGTGCAGGCGCTGAACGCCAAAGGACTGCTTGCGACGCTCGACCACCTTGGAGAGAACGTGACCACACCCGACGAAGCGCGGCGAGCCGCGGACGACTATCTGGAGATCATGGATCGCGTCTGCGCCTCCGGGATCCGCTCCAACGCTTCGCTCAAGCTCTCCCAGCTCGGCCTCAGCCTGGACTACGCCTTGTGTCTGAACAACCTGCGGCGGATTTTGCGCGCGGCCGGCGAGTGCGGCATCTTCGTCCGCATCGATATGGAGGATTCGGCCACGGTCGACCGTACGCTGAAGATCTACCGCACCCTGGTCGCCGAAGGCCTGCACAACGCCGGACTCGTCATCCAGGCCTATCTCTTCCGAAGCCAGGTCGACGTCCAGGCGTTGCTTTCCAAACCCGCACGCATCCGGCTGTGCAAAGGCGCCTACATGGAGCCGCCCGAGGTCGCTTTCCCCCACAAGTCGGACTTGGACCTCAATTTCGACACCCTGGCGGCCATGATGATCGATGCCGCCCTGGCTTACGGCTCGCAGGCGTCTTCCCCGGATGGCAAGGTGCCGCCGCTTACCGCCATCGCTTCACACGACGAGAAACGGATTTCCTTCGCCCGACGCTATGCCGAGCAGGCAGGGCTCCCCAAGACGGCGATGGAGTTCCAGTTCCTGCATGGGATCCGGAGTGACCTGCAGGCTTCGCTGGTGCAGGCCGGGTATCCGGTGCGCGTGTACGTTCCGTACGGCACCCACTGGTACCCCTATTTCATGCGCCGGTTGGCCGAACGGCCAGCCAACGTCTGGTTCTTCCTCTCGAACTACTTCCGCGGCTAGCTTGGCACGCTGCACCGCCCGCGGCCTGGGGCACGCGGGTACAATGGCGGCAAGACGCCGAGACCATGGTACTCCACGGGAAGACCGCGATCGTTACCGGCGCCGGGCGCCGCCTGGGCGCGGCCATTGCCGACGGCCTGGCGATGCGCGGCTGCAGCCTGCTGCTTCACCATCACGCCAGTCCGGAAAGCGCTTCCGAGGTGGCACAGGCTGCCCGCCATCACAATGTGGCCGTGCACGTCGCCCAGGCAGACCTTTCCCGCTTGGAGGGTGTGCTCCAAGTGTTCGAATCCTTCGACCAGCACTTCAGCCACCTTGACGTTCTCGTCAACTCGGCGGCGATCATGCAGGCGGTGGATCTACTCAAGGCGACCGAAGACGATTGGCAGCGGACAATGGGTCTCAATCTGAAGGGCGCTTTCTTCTGCCTGCAGCAAGCAGCTCTGAGAATGCAGCCGGACGGCGGTGTGATCATCAATGTTTCCGACGTGGCCGGGCTGCGGCCCTGGCCGCGCTTCCCGATCCACTCGATCAGCAAGGCCGGGATCGAGATGCTGACCAAAGTGGCCGCGTTGCGGCTGGCGCCAGAAGTGCGCGTCAACGCCGTCGCGCCCGGCCCGGTCCTGAAGCCCGACAGGATGACGGACGAACGCTGGGCCGAGATCGGTGCTGGGCTGCCGCTCGGCCATGCCGGCCAGCCTGAACATATCGTGCAGGCCGTCCTGTTCTTGATCGAGAACGACTACGTCACCGGCGAGACGCTGGTTGTCGACGGCGGCGACACGCTCTCATGAGAGAGGCCCAATGACGGATTCCCCGGCTCGCCTCGGCCAGCGTCTGGAGCAAGAGGCCGACAGGACGGATGCTTTCTTCCGGCAACTACCACCCTCCGCCTGGAGGGTGAAGATCTACACTGCCGGCTCCGGTTGGACGGCCAGGTCTGTCCTGGCCCATTTCGTTTCGGCCGAGCGTGCTCTCGGCCGCCTACTGAATGACATTCTGGGCGGGGGAAGCGGCGCCCCCCGAGGGTTCGACATCAACCAGTTCAACGAGTCCGAAGTGGCTGTACTCGCGGATGAACCGCCTGACTCGTTGCTGTCGTCGTTTCGAGAGGCCCGTACCACTACCGTCCGGCTCACCCAAAGCATGCAGCAAGCCGACCTGGCCCGAGTGGGCAGGCATCCATGGTTCGGAGAGATCCCGATCGATGAGATGGTCAAGCTGGTCTACCGGCACAATCAGATCCACCAGAGGGACATCCGCAAGGTGCTTTCGAGCGGAGTGCCCCTCCCGGCGGATGTCGGGGGCACGCCAGCGGACGCCCATGACGCTGCCTGACCGAGCTCGCTATCCGATCCACGATCTGTATATCCGGCACCTTGACCCGGTCGGCTTCGATGGGACGTCCCGGCTGACGCTGGTGCGGGATGCCGACCATCTTCTCCGGAGGTTCGGCCAGGCCGACCTGATTCGACTGCCCGCCGGGGAAAGACTCGGACCGCGGGTGCGCGCAGTCGCCGACGAGGTCTGGGTGCTTGAGAGCGGGCAAGCGGTGCTCTGCTGGCGCGACGATCGGCCGCGTTCGCCCACCCATGGTCGGGAGCACCGGCTGCACACTGAGCAGCCAGTTCTTGTGCTTGTGCCTTTCGGTGTTGCTTTCGGCGTGCGCTGCCGGTCCGCATCCGTTCTGGTGCGATTCTCTACGCACGAGGACCTCGTGCACGATGGCGACCACGACGATCCGTGGCCGGAGGAATGGTGAGCCTCCGGCGCCGGGCCTGGGTGGAATTCGCCCGAATCAGCGGCCTGCCCTACCTGGCCGCGGGCGCTGCCCTCTACGCCTGCGGCCTGGCCGTGGCGGATTATCTCGGCCTGTCGCTGAACACCGGCTCAGTCTGGGTGGGCCTGATCCTGATCCTGCTGGCGCAGCTCATGACGCATTACCTCCTGGCGCTCGACGACTGGCAGTATCGCCTGCCTCCTCCTCCGGCGGGGGCTGACCCATCCGCGGTGGACCCGCGCGCACCAACCTTCTCGCGGACAACTCCGCTCTCAGCCGCGATTGTCGCTGGCGGCCTGTTCGCGGTTGTGGCCTCGGCACAGCTGATCACAGACTCGCCCCCGCTGCTTGCCTGGTTGCTCCTCCTGCTGATCTTCCTGACTGGCTTCTTCTACAGTGTCGCTCCTGTGCGGCTGCGCTACTCCGGCTATGGTGAGTTGATGGCGTCGATCGCTCTGGCGCTGCTCGTCCCCTCCTACGCCTTCGCTCTGCAGACCGGAGACGTCCACCGCCTGGTCCTTGTCCCTGCCGCCCCGCTCGTGGCACTGCACTTCGCCTTGATGATTTCCCTGGAGCTGGAGGACTTCTCCGCCGCAACGCTTCAGAAGCGCAGGACGCTGCTGGTGCGCATCGGTTGGCGATCCACCATGCGGCTGCACGACTTAGCGCTTCTGGCGGCTGGGGTTCTGTTCGTCCTGGCCTTCGCGCAATCGGTACCCTTCCGCCTTCCAGCGGGTGCACTGATTCTCCTGCCGCTGGCGGTCGTGCAGGCCTGGCACATGCGCCGTATCCGGATGGGCTTCCCGCCCGCCTGGCGGTTGCTGCGCTGGAACGCCATCGGCCTGTTCGGGTTGGGAATCTATGTTGTACTCGTCGGCTACTTGCTGTCCTGATGCCTGAGTTCCTTCGACTTGTCTCCCTGTCGGATGCGCTGCAGCGGTGGCTGGCGGCCGTCCAGCCGCTGCCGACTCGCGCCGAAACTGTGGCCGTCGACCATGCCCTCGGTCGGGTTCTGGCCGAGGATTTGCTGTCGACGGGTGACCTGCCACCGTTCCGGCGCGCCACGGTCGACGGCTACGCCGTGCGCGCCGCCGACACGTATGGCGCCACTCCCAGCCTGCCGGCTTATCTTCACCTGGCGGGCGAAGTGCCCATGGGGGAGTCGGCCGACCTGCCCCTGCAAGCCGGCGAAGCGGCCGTGCTGCATACAGGGGGGATGCTGCCACCCGACGCCGACGCGGTGGTGATGCTCGAGGACGCGCAGCGCGTGCGCGGCGCCGAGGTCGAAATCCTGCGTGCGGTTCAGAGTGGTGCCAATGTTCTACAACCGGGCGAGGACCTGGCCGAAGGTGACCTGGCCCTTCCGGCCGGGACCGTTCTGCGGCCTCAGGAAATCGGCGGCCTCATGGCTCTGGGCATCCTGAGCGTGCCCTGCAAAGCCCGAGTCCGTGTCGGGCTGCTTTCGTCCGGCGATGAGGTTGTCCCGGCCAGCGCAACCCCAGGCCCGGGGCAGGTGCGGGATGTCAACGAGGGCATGTTGCGGGCCCTGGTTTCTCTCGCCGGCGGACAGACTGCATCCTTCGGGATCGTGCCCGATGACCCGCCGGCGCTCGAGGCAGCTCTGCGGGAAGCGGTCGACGGAAACGAGTTTGTGATCGTGTCGGCTGGATCTTCAGTGAGCGCCCGGGACGCCACGGCGGAGGTCATCGCCAGGCTGGGTGCACCGGGAATCCTCGTTCACGGACTGCATGTCATGCCTGGCAAGCCAACCATCCTGGCGGTTGCTGGTCATGTCCCGATCCTGGGCCTGCCCGGAAATCCGGTGAGCGCTCTGATGATCGCCCACTGCCTGGCAGTGCCGATGATCCGCGCCCTGCTCGGGACGAGTCAACCGGTTGCGATCCCGTACCATGTGGCAACCCTGAGTGAGAACATCGCCTCCGAAGCGGGTCGGGAGGATTTGGTGCCCGTCGCGCTTCGCGCGGATGACCGCGGGCGGATCGCCCACCCGGTTTATGGTCGGTCCAATCTGATCTTCACGTTGGTCCGCGCCGACGGGTATCTGCGCATACCGGCGGAGGTGACCGGACTGACTGCCGGCGCTTCCGTCCGCGTGTATCCCTTTGCCGGCGGGCTTGCCTGGCCGGCGCCGGTCGAGAACAACGGATGACTGGCGGCATCTACCTGCACGATGTACCCCTCCCCGAGGCCAGGCAGCGATTCCAGCTGGCGCTGGAGGCGGCCGGATTGTGGTGCCCTCTGGAGGCGGAGGCGATCCCCGTGCATGCGGCCCTCGGGCGCGTCACGGCCGAGTCGATCTGGGCACACTCTTCATCCCCCAATGTCACCTGCGCCGCCATGGATGGCTACGCCATCCAGACTCCCGCCACTCGACAGGCCAGCGACCGGGCGCCTGTCGACTTGTCGGTGGGGGCGGAGGCCGCCTATGTTGACACCGGTGACCCGCTTCCGCGCTGGGCGGACGGTGTGGTGCCAATCGAGCAGGTCGAGGTGCTGAAAGGGACGATTCGCCTGCGCGGGCCGATCGCCCCCTGGTCCAATCTGCGCCCGATCGCAGAGGACATCTCCGCCGGCGATCTGATCCTCCCGGTCGGCCACCGACTTCGCCCGGTCGATCTGGGCGCCGTCGCCTCCGGCGGAATCAGCACAGTGCGCGTCTGGCGGCCGCCCCGGGTGGCGGTCATACCAACGGGTGACGAGTTGGTTCCGGCGGAGCGAGCGCCGAAACCGGGCGAGATCATCGAGTCCAACAGCCTGGTGCTGGCCGGCCAGGTCGAAAGCTGGGGCGGCCACGCCACGCGCTGGCCTATCGTGCGCGACGAGTTCGACGACCTGCGCAAGGCGGCCGTCGCTGCTAGCATGTCCCACGACCTGGTGCTGCTCAACGCCGGCTCGTCTGCCGGCACCGAAGACTTCACGGCGCGAGTCATTGAGTCTGTCGGACGCGTCCTCGTCCACGGCGTCGCCGTGCGGCCGGGGCACCCGGTCGTCCTCGGGATGATCGACGCTGGCGATCGGACCGTGCCTGTCATCGGGGTGCCGGGCTTCCCGGTATCCGCCGCGTTGACCGGGGAGATCTTTGTCGAACCACTGCTGGCATTGTGGGGCGGTTCGACTTCGCGTCAGCCTCCCATTCTGCGCGCCAGCCTCACGCGCAAGGTTCATTCTTCGGCCGGGGATGACGAGTATCTGCGCGTCGCCGTCGGACGGGTCGGCGATCGAACCATTGCCGCACCGCTGGCGCGTGGGGCGGGGGTCATCACATCGCTCGTCCGGGCGGATGGGATCGTGTTGATCCCGGCGGGTACACAGGGCCTGGAGGCCGGCGAGGTGGTGGACGTGCGCCTGTACCTGGACCCGGCGCTCGTTGACCATACGATCGTCGCCCTCGGCTCCCACGACATGACGCTCGACTTGCTGGCCGAGCGTTTGCAGGCACGCGGCCGCAGACTGACCTCCGCCAATGTGGGCAGCCTGGGCGGCCTGGTGGCGTTGTCTCGTGGGGAGGCCCACTTCGGCGGATGCCACCTGTTGGATCCGGAGACAGGCGATTACAACCGCTCCTACATCCGGCGCTACCTCTCGGGCAGGCGCGTGGTCTTGCTGGGTTTCGTGCGGCGGAAGCAGGGTCTGATGCTGTCCCCCGGCAATCCGATGGGCATTTCGGGCCTGGCGGACCTGGCACGCCCCGAGCTGACGCTTATCAACCGGCAGCGCGGTTCAGGAACGCGCCTGCTCCTCGATCACCTGCTCACAGCGGCCGGTATCGGTGCCGCGTCTATTCGTGGCTACACGCAAGAGACCTACACGCACCTGGCCGCGGCGGCCGCCGTGGGCGCAGGCCAAGCCGATTGCGCACTGGGGGTCGAGGCGGCGGCTGCCCAGTTTGGACTGGAGTTTCTGCCCTTGGCCGAGGAGCGGTACGACCTGGTTGTGCCCGAGGACCACTACCGCGGCCGGCTTTTCCAGCCGGTGCTCGACATCCTGGCTGAGGCCGAGATGCACTCGGCTATCAGGCGCCTTCCGGGATATTCCATCCCGGAGATCGGCCAGGTGCTGGACGTCATCGGGCCCTAGCCCGCAAGCCGCTCACACGGGGCGTGAACCCCACCCCGAGGGCGTTGGATTTCTGCGATCACGCGCAGGAGAGGCTGTGCTTGCTCGTCCAGGAATGGAAAACGCGGGGCTCTCAATCCGGCAGAGCCCCGCGCCGTGGGAATCGCGTCTGGCTAAGGGCGGCGCATGGGCGTGGCGGACTTCGCCGCCACGGAGGCCTCGGTCTCCCCCTCCCCACCGGGCGCAGCGGGCTCGTCCTCGACACGGCCGATTCCGAGCGGCTGCCACTTCTTGGCATCGGCCCGCAGCCGGTGTGTTACGCCGCCACGGGCGTGCACGTCGTCAAAACCCTCGGGCGTGATGAACATGTTCTCGCCATCCAACAAGCCGGTGACGCCCGCCTGACCGGGCTCGGGACGCTTCGCGCGACAGTACGGGCAGGTAAGTGGATCATGCGGCTGATATGAGAGCGGCTCCTCGTAGGTCGTGATGAAACCCTCAAAGTTGCGCAGAACCACCTTGTGATCGGATGCGCTCAGGTGATAGCTCGGCATGACCGGGATCTTTCCCCCCCCGCCCGGTGCATCGATCACATAAGCCGGAATTGCGTAGCCGGAGGTGTGCCCGCGCAGCCCTTCCATGATCTCGATCCCCTTGGCAACCGGGGTGCGGAACTGGCCCGAGCCGTCGACCAGGTCACACTGATACAGGTAGTACGGGCGGACGCGGATGCGCACCAATTCCTGCACGAGCTGCCTCTGAAGATGGACACAATCGTTGACCCCGGCCAGAAGCACGGATTGATTGCCCAGAGGCACGCCGGCGCGCGTTAGCCGGTCGCACGCCTCCGCCAACTCCGATGTGATTTCGTTGGGATGGTTGACGTGGATGTTCATCCAAAGCGGATGATACTTGGCCAGGGTTTCGGTGAGGTCCAAGTCCACGCGCATGGGGAGGAACACCGGGACCCGTGAACCGATCCGGATAATCTCGATATGCTCGATCTCGCGCAATCGGCGCAGCAGCTCCTCCAGCAGCTTGGGGGCAAGGGTCAGCGGATCGCCGCCGGACAACAGGACGTCGCGCACCTGGGGCGTCTTGCGCAGGTAGTCGAGCTGCATCTCGAACTCAGCGCGTGAGAACTGCTCCTTGGGGTCCCCCACGATCCTGGAACGGGTGCAATACCGACAGTACGAGGCACACTGAGTGGTGACCAGCATCAGGACGCGATCCGGGTACCGGTGCACCAGCCCGGGGACCGGCGAATGGGCGTCTTCCGAGAGCGAGTCCTCCATCATGCCGGTAAAGGGGACCATCTCGCTGGCGGTCGGGATCACTTGCTGTCGGACGGGATCCCGAGGATCGTCAGGGTCGATCAAGGAGATGAAGTACGGGGTGATGTCGACCCGGAACAGGTCAGGGGCCGAGAGCGCCTTGCGCTCGCTGTCCGTCAAGGGGAAGACCCGCTCGATCTCGTCGACCGCATTCAATCGATGGCTGAGTTGCCAGCGCCAGTCATTCCACTTCTCATCAGGGATGTCGACGTACGCCGGCGCACGGCGGGATGTGAAGCTTCTCTTCGGCATAGGCACCTCCCGGCGACGCCAGTTTACCATGCATCGCCTGCCCGATCGGTTACACAGACTCGGCGGCCGCAGGAGCAGAAGATCTGGGGGTGCGCCAGGGCAGCGCACCCCCAGAGGGACTCGAAGGGGCCTGACCGAAACCGGAGCCCGGCCTCAGCCGCCTGCACCGGCCATGCGCACTGACGGCGCCCGCCGCAGCACGGACTGCACGCTGCGCTTGGCGTCGGCCGGCGTCGGGTCCAGCGAGTCGAATGGTAGGCCGAACCGCTCCGCCCCCAGGTACAGAATCTCCGTGATCAGATCCTGATACGGCATACCTTCGGAAGCGGCCATGATGCACAGATCACTGACCTCGGAGTTCATCCCGGGCAGGGTGTTGATTTCCATCAGGTTGGGCTGACCCTCGGCGTCCAGGCGGAAATCGATCCGGGAGACATCGAGCGCGCCAACCGCTTCGGCGGCCTGGCGCGCGATCCGCACCATTTTGGTCTGCAGCGGGCGGGGAATGTCCGCCGGACAAAGGTAGCCGGGAGCGCCGGGGACGCCGATATCGAAGCTCTTGGCATCATGACCGTACACGCCCGGGCTGATGCTGACCTGGTTGTCCATCTCCAGCACCGGGAAGAAGTGGTAGCCGTGTCGGTCATACAGCCACGGGCGACGCCGACGCGCGGCTGGGCCGGGGTTGCCAATATAGCCGACCGTGAACTCTCTACCAGGCAGGAACTCTTCCACCAGTGCCGGCTGACGGTAGCTCTCGACCACCCAGGCAATGCGCTGGCGAAGCTCCGCTTCATCGTGAACGACGGCTTTGGTGTCGATTCCCATCCCGGTGCCTTCCCGGGCTGGTTTGACAAACGCCGGGAACCCCCGCTTCCACAGGCTCGCATCCTCGGCGGCGCGAGCTTCGAGGAACTTGGGGGTCGGCAGTCCGAAGCTTTGCCAGACGCGCTTGGTCTGACTCTTGTCGAGGGAAAGGGCGTTGGCCAGGACGCGCGACGCCGTGTACGGAATCCCGAGCAGCTCGAAAACCGCCGGTGCCTGCGCTTCGCGTCCGTCTCCGCCCAGTCCTTCGGCGATATTGAAGGCGATGTGCGGCCGGAGATTGAGCAGCGCCTCCGGCAGAGTCTGGTCCGCCCTGCAGAAGGTCACCCAGTGACCATCTTCCTCCATGGCCGCCGCCAGGGCCTCGACTGTCTCCCGCCGATCGAACTCGGAACCGGCATCCGCCGGAGCGTCGGGGCCCCATTCGATCTCGTCCTTCAGATTGGCTACCAGCGCGATCCGCCACGGGGGCTTGCGGCTGATCGGACTGGGAGGCTTCTTGTTGTGGAGCTTCATCGCGTTGTGGTCGCGCATTGCCTGGTCTCCATTTCTTGGTTGTGCCCTACAAGACTGAGAGCCGTTCCGTTCGAGGAGCTGGCTCTCAGGTCCTGCTGGCTATTCTCGGTGGCTGCGAAACGTCAACCCTCCAGCTCATCTTCCGTCAGTACTTCTCCCATTCTCCAGGATTTGCCCAGCGGGCTTTCGAAGGCCCAGTCCAGCTCAACCGGAGCGGTGCCGACGACTTCCAGCCGGGCGCCGCACTTCGGGCAGCGGGCACGCTGGCCCAGAACCGCAGTCTGGTCGAAGTGGACCTGGCCAGCACACTCCGGGCAGGTTCCGTTCCCCATACGCCTGATCCTTTCGATTGCACGCCGGGACCACACATACTAAGGGGAAAAATACCGCATTTGTGCGCGAAAGTCCTGCGCCAGATGTGGCAGAGGTGTCACAGGGTGGCCCCAGATGTGGCAAACGCGTACAAGACGCCGGTGGGGACCTCCCGGCGGTGGCGGCGCGGTTAGACCATCGTGGGGGGGGGCTGCCACCGGCGAATTCTGGCGCCGGCTCGGCGCGCTGCAGGCCGTCCCAGCGGCCTTTGGGGAATGGGCAGCAGGGCGCGAGCTAGCTGGGCTGACTAGGTGGGCGGTTCGAGCGTGAACTGATAACCAACCCCGGCCACCGTCAGGATGAAGCGCGGCTTCTCGGGATCGGGTTCGATCTTGTGACGCAGTCGGCTGACCAAGCCGCGCACCAGGTCCCGATCGCCTTCCCCGGCGTATCCCCAGACACGCTCGACGATCGCCTCATTGGGGACGACTAGCTCGCGGTTGGTGACCAGCACATGGAGCAGACGGAACTCCAGTTGGGTCAGGCGACGCGGATCCTTGGTCCCGACCATGACGGTTCGGGTGGCGGGATCGAGAGTGAAGCCATCCAGGTCGAGGCGGGGGACACTGAACGAGCCGGTGGCGCCGCTTCGCCGCATCAATCCCAGAGCGTACTCAGAAAACAGCCGCATGGACACCGGCCGCTCCATCACCAGATCGGCGCCGGTTCGCACCCAGGCCGCCAGCTGGCTCTCACTAGCCGGATCCACAATCACGATCAGCGGGATATCGGTGACCGCACGCAAGGCGGAGATATCCTCTTGCAGGCTGGCCGTCTCCTCGAGAGCGAGGATGATCAGGTCGGCGGGGTTTTCCAGCCATGTGCCCAGGATGCGTCGCAGCTCAGAGCCCGGCGCGACCGCCAACCCGGTGTGCCGCAGGGCAAACGTGATCAGATCTCGCTCATCCGGGTCAGCGGCGATGACGAATGCCTGCATGTCGGTTCGACCTCCTTCCCGCGGAGCCGCATTCTAGGGCGTGTCGCCGGAAAGGGCAACGTCGCATCCACGCCGACCACGCATGCCAGCCCGCCGCATCCGGCCGTCTGGGCAACGAGGCCGGGCAGAGGACACGAGGGACGTGGTAGCATAGGCAGGCTTGCCAGCCTGGCTACCGAAGGGAGGGCGGCAATGACGTCGCCCCGTGTCGGCGATCCCGCCCCGGGCTTCTCGCTGCCCGATGACCAGGGGAACCTGGTGCGTCTGTCCGACTATCGCGGAAGCCCGGTCGTGTTGTACTTCTATCCGAAGGATGACACGCCCGGCTGCACGGTCGAAGCTTGTGAATTCCGGGATCAGTACGCGGCCTACCGAGACAACGCCATCGTCGTTCTCGGGGTATCGCCGGATCCCGCCGTTTCGCATGTCAGGTTCCGCGACAAGTTCTCCCTGCCCTTCCCGCTGCTGGTGGATGAAGGTCACACTGTTGCCCTCACCTATGGCGTGTGGGGCCCCAAGACCTTCATGGGACGATCCTACGAAGGAGTGCACCGGACCACCTTCCTGATCGGCCCGGACGGAAAGCTGCTGCGCGCTTACGAGAACGTGAAGCCCCAAGGCCACAGCGCCCAGATCCTGGCAGATCTACTGGGCGCGGGCAGCGCCGGCTAGGCATCTCAAACCCCAAAGGAGGATCCTGGAGATCCCATGCAGCTTCTCGCCCAGCTCTTTGACTTTGTCCTGCACATCGACAAGCATCTCGGCGAGATCATCGCCAACTACGGTTATTGGACCTACTTCATTCTGTTCGCCGTCATCTTCATGGAGACCGGGCTGGTTGTCACGCCGTTCCTTCCCGGCGACTCCCTCCTGTTTGCGGCCGGCGCCTTCGCTGCCACTGGGGCCCTCAACGTCGGGGTGCTGTTCGTGCTGCTGGCCGCAGCCGCCATCGTCGGCGACACTGTCAACTACTGGGTCGGCCACCGGCTTGGACCGCGTGTGTTCCAGGAGGACGTACGGTTCCTCAAGCGGGAATATCTTGAGCGGACACAGCGGTTCTATGACAAGCACGGCGGGAAGACCATCTTCCTCGCCCGGTTCATCCCGATCATCCGCACCTTTGCCCCGTTCGTCGCGGGGGTTGGGACCATGCGCTACAGCAAGTTCATCGTCTACAACGTCATCGGCGCGTTGGCGTGGACCTCGGTCTTCATCTTCGCCGGATACTTCTTCGGAAACATCCCTATCGTGCGCGACAACTTCGGGTTGGTGGTAATCGCCATCATCCTGATCTCCGTTCTGCCCGTCGTCTACGAGGTCGCGCAACACCGCCTGCAGCGGCCGACCTCAGCCTCGGTGGTGGAAGCCGCGGTCGGCGAAGAGGGTCCGTAGCAGGCGGCTGCAGAACCGTCTGACGGGCACATGAGTCCGGCGTTATCCTACAAGCTCGTCGCAGCGTAGGCGGTCAGGGGGATAAGGACGTCCCAGGAGCGGCCCGACGAAGGTGAAGATCGTTTGCCTATCGTCGCTGGCGCCTTCTGGGACAGCCCCATATCTCGGATTGTCCCCGCCTCGGCCGCACTCGGGACAACTTCCGTTTTCTTCACTTGTCGGCGCGATCGTGGATACAGTCCGGGCATCCCAGAGGCGTGGGCGCCCTACCCTCTTAGCGGCACCGGCGTCAACAGCAGGAAAAAGAGGATGATGCCGAACACGGCCCAGGCCTTGCGGCCAGGTGTCAGCGGCGTCAGGTCATCCAGCGGGGTGGCGTACACCCGGCCCAACAGGAAGAGCAAGCCTGCCCAAATGAACCATCCCTGCCAGACCAATCCGAGCAGCAGGGTGCCGGTCACAGCTACCGGCCAAAGGCGCACGGCGCGTGAGCCCAGCAAGACGTAGATCAGGTGGCCACCGTCGAGTTGTCCCGCCGGGATCAGGTTCAGAGCCGTGACCAGCAGCCCTGCCCAGCCGGCCCAGGCGACAGGGCTCAAGAAGACATCGGTGCCGCCGAGTGGCAGCGGCTGTCCGAGAACGATGTAGCGCAGCCAGTACAGCGCCGCCGGGCTGCTCCCGTAGCTCACCGGCGCCGGCAGCCAGGCGCCGGTCACGAGCCATTTCGCAATCAGGTACAGGACGGAGTTGCCCTCCAAGCCACCCAACGCCGCCGCCCGAGCCGGCAGGGGCCCGATCTCGGAAATCGACAAGCCGTAGAGCAGGATCGGGATGGCGACCACCAGGCCCGCCAGCGGACCGGATAGGCCGATATCCAGCAGGACGTTGCGGTTCTTCGGCGGCCGCTTGAGGCGGATGAAGGCCCCCATCGTCCCGAAGACACTACCGGGAAAGGGGAGGAAGTACGGTAGCGATACCGGGGACTTATGCGCCTGCGCCGCGAGGTAGTGGCCGAACTCGTGCGCCAACAGGATCGCCAGCAAACTGGCAGCAAACGGGATCCCGCTCGGCAGGGCGCGCAGGACTCCGGTCAGCTGAGGCGGTCCGGCATAGCCGTACAGGGCGCCGGCCAACAGCACGCTAAACACCGTCAGGGCAAACAGCCCGAGGTTGATCCAGATGTTGGATGGCTTAACCGCAGGAAGCGCAGGCACCGCATACAGGACCGCCTCCCCGCTCTCGCCTCGCATCAACAGCTGAGCGCTCTCTTGCTCGAACGCCGGCGATAGCGCAGAGAACACCTGCTCGGGAGGCAAGGTCAGCTCACCACGGAACCGCGCCAGGTAGCCGCTGCGCGCCAAACCGGCCGTCGAGTCCGCGACGCGCATCGCGCGCTGGACGCTCGGCATCAAACGAAGGACAAGGGCCGCCCTATCAGTCAGAACCTCTTCGCTCATCTCGCACAACACCCACCACAAGGCGGGGATGGATGGGAGTCGAACCCACCGCGGCCCGCTGAGCGGCCCGCCGC
>CAZBJQ010000043.1:0-19523 GCA_964492235.1 uncultured Anaerolineaceae bacterium
CCGACAAGGAGTTCCAGAAGAGGGGAATCCTGGACATCCCCGATTTCCTGTGTAATGCCGGGGGAGTCACAACCTCCTACTTCGAAAGCGTCCAGAACGATATGAACTTCTACTGGACGACCGACGAAGTTCTCAAGCGCCTGGACGACAAGATCAGCACCGCCTTCCATGCCGTGCTCAAGATGTCGCAGGACCACAAGGTTTACATGCGCGATGCTGCCTACATGGTCGCCATC
Source organism: uncultured Anaerolineaceae bacterium (assembly GCA_964492235.1). Classification (GTDB taxonomy): domain Bacteria; phylum Chloroflexota; class Anaerolineae; order Anaerolineales; family E44-bin32; genus PFL42. Next base: position 237 of record CAZBJQ010000043.1, read on the forward strand.
GATCGTGTGGTCAAGGCTATGCAACTGCGCGGCTGGGTTTAGCCTCACTCTAACTCGTGTATGGACTGGGCGCCGCCGGGCTTCTGCCCGGCGGCGCCTCTTGATACCTCTTCCCCATACATAGTTGGGTATTTGAGATTCGTAGTCGTCGTAGGGGCTGTGGAGGATGCGGATAGATCTCCGGCGACGGGCGGGAACGCACACATGCAGGGAGAGAGTGAACCAGGCGGGGCACATGTGTCGCTCGCGTGCCGGGAAGTTGTTCACCGTATGGCTGCTGAAAAAAGGGGGACAGGCCAGGCGGGGATCCGACACCACGGGGCTGATGCCTAGATATGGGAGGGTAACGGAAAAGGGGCTAGATGTGGCGGAAAACCAGAGGATGCCTCCCGGCCGGGATGGTGGGTTGTCCCCAGGCAAGGGGACTTATCCACAGTTTGCTGGCACTTGTCCACAGGGTCATAAGGGGCTGGAAGGCAGGTATACAATCGGCAGGAATCTAGGCGAGGGGAAGCGTCGAGAGTGAAGAGCATCTCGGATTCGATCCTACCGGGCAATGTGCAGGGCTGGCGGGGCCTTTTGGTGGAGGCCGGCCGGCACATGCAAGCTGCGCTGGGTGACAAGCGTCAGATCGTAATCGTCGGGCCGGCTAACACCGGCAAGTCGACGCTTTACAACCGGCTCATCCAGTCCAGGGCAGACCGGCAGGATGTTAGCTCGCTTCCCGGAACAACCCGTCGGGTAAGGCAGGGCGACGGCGGCCTGTTCACGCTGGTCGATACGCCGGGCATGGACGTCTTGGGGGCGGGAGGAGCGGAGCAGCGGGAGAAGGCCCGCCTGGCCGCCGGGCGGGCGGACTACATCGTGCTGCTGTTGGACGGAAGCCGGCCGGTCGGGCTGGACCAGCGGGCGCTGCACGAAGGACTGAGGGCCTTGCGCAAGCCGATGGCGGTCGTGTTGAACAAGATGGATCTGGTGGCCAAGCAGAGGACGGAGATCACGCAGCGAGCGGCGCAGTCGCTCGACCTGCCCGCCGAGTACGTCCTGGCCATCAGTGCTCGCAACGGCATCGGGATCGGCGACCTGCTGGTCACGATTGTCAGCGATGAGCCGGGACTGGTGGCCGCCATCGGGCAGGCGATGCCGGAGTACCGGTGGAAGCTCTCGCAGACGGTGATCTCCCGCTCCGCCTCGGCCGCGGCGGCCATTGCCCTCATGCCGCTGCCCATCATCTCCTTCCTTCCCCTGGTCGGCATCCAATCGCTGATGGCGTTGTCGATTGCGCGGATCTACGGAAAGCGGATCACGCTGGCACGGGCGCGGGAACTGATTTTCACGTTCGGCATGGGCGTGCTGGGACGAACTCTGTTCATCGAGCTGAGCAAGCTGGGCGGCCCGCCCGGCTGGGTCGTCTCGGTCGGCGTAGCGGCGGGCATGACGGTCTCGATGGGATATGCGGTCGCAACGTGGTTTGAGCGCGGTGAGAGGCTGCCCTCGGCAGCGATGCTGCGGGTTGCACGAGCGGTCGCCGAAAACCTGGTCGGCCGCCTGCGGGGTGGGAGCCGCAAGACCCTGCGGCGACAGGTGGGAGAGGCGCTGGAGACGCTTCCCCGGCTGGATCCGGGCCAGGAAGCCGGTGAGGCAAAGGCCGGTGAGATCGAGTAGGCGCCATCCGACGGCCCTTTGGGGTGGTAGATCTGTCCGAGGCAGAGGATCCAGAGCGCCGGGTTAACCCCAGGGGCTAAGGAGCACAACCGTGTCCGACAGCGCACGCGACCTGCTGGTACGAGGAATCGCCGCCGCCAAAGGAGGGGAGGCCAAGGAGGCTCGTTTCTTTCTGGAGTGGGTGCTGAGAACGGACGCAGCCGAGGACCAGCGGATAGAGGCCTGTCTGTGGCTGTGCGACCTGAGCGAGGACGCGCCCGAGAAGCGCCGATGGCTCGAGGAGGTTCTGGCGTTGCGACCGGCCGAGGCGCGGGCTCGCCGCAAGCTGGCACTTCTGACGGGAGAGCTCAACCCGGGTGATGTCATCGACCCCGATGCGCTGCCACCGGCAGCGCAGGCGGCGGGCGAAGCGCAGACGCTGCGGGTCGACTGCCCGAGTTGCGGGGCGTCGCTGGTTGCCGTGGCAGGATCCCGGCTGCTGAGTTGCAGCTACTGTGGTGCGAATGTTGCGTCCGGAGCCACCGGGAAGCGCGCCCGAACGATGCGAGGGGGACCACCGACCCGTCGGGCGGGAGCGGCCAGGCGCGCGCCGGCGATGGACCCCGCGGTGCGTAGCCTGGCCGTGGAGCTGGCACGGTTACGGGGGCACCGTCCGCCGAGCGCAGCCATCCACATCACCTGCCAGGGATGTTCGGCGGTGTTCTTGCTGCCGGCGGAGAGCGCCTCGCTGCGCTGTCCGTACTGCCAAGCTGTGCATGTGATCGATTCGAAGAACACGGTCAGCAGGATGGCGCCCGATTGCATGCTGCCGGTGGAGGTCGACAACGAACACGCCCTCGAGCACCTACAGCGCTGGGGGGAGGAGAACCGGACCGACACCTCCCAGGTCTCGCTGGAGGGGATCTACCTCCCATTCTGGACCTTCGAAATTGCCGGCGAGATCGTCTCGCAGCAGATCCGAGGGGATGCACGCCAGCCGGGGACAGACGTCCTTGTCGATCTCGGCCGGGTCCTCTCCAGCTTGCATCCGGTCGACGATTTCAGTCAACTGGGGCAGGTAGAGTCGCTCACGGATCGACTGACGCTGCGTCTGAGCCTGTGCATCCCGGCCACCCGGCGCCAGCAAGCGCTGCTGACCCTGGTTTCGCGGGTGACGGCGCCGGCCGCGGCCGTCCCATTCGATGCGATGTTACTCGCCGGGTGGCCGGCAGAGACCTACCAGGTGCCGCTGAGTCAGGCGGCCATCGAGGCCCGGGGAGAAGCCGTGCAGTGGGCGCGAAGCGAGCACAGCGGCTGGTTCCGTAGTCGCGATACGTACGACACCTCCGGCCTGATCGTGGAGGACTTCGGCCTGCTGTTGATCCCGTTGTGGATCGGTGCGGTGCAGCGCGGGCCGAGCCGACTTGCTGTATGCGTCCATGGTGTCACGGGCGAGGTCTTCGCCGACTAGGCGGCAGGAAGTGATGGGGCCTGTCCGCCAATCAGCCTGAGGAAGAGATCAAGAGCGGGACCGGGCGTCTGGGCGAGCTCCAAGACACGTAGATTGCGTTCTCCCTTCAGTGCAGACGACGGCATGAGACGGCCGTTTCATCCCTTGGTTGGGCGGCTCAGTTCTGCTTGGCCGGTAAGGCCACCGCCTGGCGGAGAGCCTCAAGCGCTGGCTGGTCGGGAGCTAAGATCCACAGGACCTGGTCCGAAACGCGCTCGGCGAGCATCACCTGCCCGGGTGCCAGCCAGCGGAAGTGCTTGGTGTCCCCTTCGTGGGTGCCCAGGCGTCCATCGCCGTAGGCGCGCAGCGCCAGGAAGAACTCCTCGGCGTCCGCCATTCGATCCCAAGAGGAAATCAGGACCAGCGCCGACTGACCGCTCTGGTCGTTATGGTAGGCGCGGTACGTATCACCTCCCCAACCCTCGGCCGCCTTGACGGCCTGCTCCTCGCTGAGCTGCTCCTTCAGTGTTAGCCGCACATACCACTCGCCCAGGCTATTGAGATCGATCTCGCGCCAGCCGTCACCCAGCGCACTTGAGAGGCCCGGAAGCTCGAGGCCGCGGGGCTTGTCCTCCGGGTAGCGATCGGGATGGAGAATCTGCTCGGTGGATAGGGGTAAGTCCTGATAGGCGGCGTCGACTCCGGCCCACTTGCCTTCAAGGTACAGGGACTGGACGAACTCGTATCCTTGTTGATATGGAAAAAGGAAATCCTGCTGCATGAACTCGGGTGCGCGGTCGAAGACTGGGCTCTGGAGGCTGTCGTAGAAAGCGACGATGTCTTCGATGTCTTGTTGGGTGGCATAGGTGCGGGCCCACTGCTCCTCGAGGAGAGAGGCATCACCTTCGACCAGGCTCTGGATGGCGGCGCAGCGCTCGGTATCCTCCTCGCAGGACTCGTCGGTGTAGTTCAGCTTGCCCTGGAAGTCGTAGTTCTGGTCCTGTAGCGCATGGACGTATTCGTGAGCATGAGTAAGCCGCTCGGGGCCGCCAAACTCCTGTGCTCCGACCACGAACATGCGCTTGACTTCGTCGTCGTAGTAGCCGGCGACTTGCTCGCTGAACAACTCGATGTAGAAGTTGTGCAGGTCGAAGGCGGGATCGAGCAGCCCCAGCAGCGCCAGCACCATTGTGTCATCCCGGGCTTCCTGTGGTGTGTAGTCCCCGAGGAAGTCGTCGATCACCCGTTGGCGCAGTTGGTCTGCGTTGAGCAACGTGCGTTCCGAGGCCCGGTTGGGATACAGGCCGCGCAAGGCAATCACCTGGCGCTCGATCTCTTCCATTTTGGCTTGGGCCTCGGGGCTGATCGGAAGTTCAGCCTCCGGCAACGAAGGAGTGCCCTGTGGCGAATCGGCTGGCTCTGTGAGAGGCACGGCGGTGGGAAGCAGGATAGCCGGGCCTTCGGTTCTTCCTGGCTGCTCCGGCTGCGCCGGGACGGGCACAAGCCCGGTGAACAGGGTGCAAGCCAAGGATGAGACGAGGAGAACAGGCGGCAGCTCGACCAAGAGATACCTGCGCATACGGCCTCCGAGACCGGCGCGGATTGTATCATCCGGGGTCACGCCGCCTGACTGCGGTGAACCAGGAAGGCCGAGCTTCAGGCAACTGCAAGGGGTAGATCAGGTCCAGGGCCGGATCGTGGATCGGACGGGCGTCCGGTGCGGGGGATCCACCACAGGTCCTGGCGGCGGCGCAGAAGCTGGCCGGGAGGCCTGCGCCGGTTTCAGGGACTTGCGGTCGGCGGCAGAGGCGGTCAGCGGTATCAGCGGGAGAACCACCTCGGCGTAACACGCGGGGGCGGGAGATCTCGCCGTGCCGGAGAATCACATACCGGGGATCAGCCCGCCGGGCTGACACGTGCGGCAGAAATTGGTGATGCGCTGATGGGCGGTGATGGCGGAGATCGGCGTATGGCAGCGAGGGCATGGCCTGCCCTCCCGCAGGTGGACCGAGAAGAAATCGCGCGGCTTGAGATGGATGTCCTCACCCATCTCCTGACGCACCTGGGTGATGGCATGCAGCAGCACGTCGCGCATAGCCTGGTACAGGCGGGCAAGTTCTTCCGGTGTCAGGCTGGTGCGCTTTCGGTATGGATGCAGCCGAGCCTCCCACAGAATCTCATCGGCGTAGGCATTGCCGATGCCGGCGAGGAAGGTGGCCCGCGTCAGGACGCCCTTGATCTCACCGCGGTACGGACGGAGACGATCGAGAAAGGCGTCCAAACTGACATCCAGGGCATCCGGGCCCATCTCGCTGAAGGTGGGCACCTGTGCCAGGTCGGTGGTGAGGTAGATCTGTCCCATGCGCTTAGCATCGACATAGCGCAGTTCCTCAGTTGGGAATTCGAAGCAAAGGCTGACGTGCACGGGGCCGACCTTCTTGGCTTCGGGAGGACACAGCTGCAGCCTGCCACTCAGCTTGGGATTGAGGGCGATCTTGAGATCCTTGGCCGGAGGAGGTGTGTCCGAGAGGTCGAAGACCAGGAACTTGCCGCGCCGTGCCACCGATCGGAATCGAGCCCCAGTCAACAGCCCGGCGAAGCCCAGGCCTGTCAGATCGCGTACGACGATAGGGCCGCCCCTGGGCGCGACATCCACCCGGACAATCGCCCGGCCGACAAGGCGTCGGGCGAGGACGTCTTTGACGACTTCGAGTTCGGGGAGCTCAGGCATTCGGATGCGAGGTTGCGGGCGGCGTGATTATACCGTCCGGGTGCAGCCGGGGGTTGCGGCTGGACAGCAGGCAGGCTGCAGTGCTATAACAGAGACGCACCGGGAGACCGTCGAAACCCGTACCGGGCAAGCAGGATGGACGAGACCAACACATCCGACTCGAGTGGCCACCGTAGCAGGGCCGGGCTGACCCCGGCCGTGGCAGCGCCAGACCTCCCCGCCTGAACCATCTCGCATCCAGGCTCCTCCGGGGCGATGCGGGAAGGACTGGACACAACCGCTACCCGGAAGGAGGCCTGGGCCGATCTTTCCATCGGCCTCAGCATCCTTCCAGCCGCAACCAGGCGTACGCCGTGCGGCTTCGTGCGCGCCGCCTGCAGCTGGCGACATCGAGTCATGGATAAGGGAGGCGCCATGATCGCCATCTACCGCAGCACACCCAACGGTGTCGTCGCCATCGATGAGCCTGTCGAGGGCTGCTGGATCCATATGAGTACCCCGGATGCGGAAGAGATCACCCGTATCGAGACGATGTATAGCATCCCGCGTGAGTTCCTCACGTACCCGCTGGATGTCGACGAAATGGCCCGAACCGAAAAGGACGAAGGCGCCGTGCTGGTGATCCTACGCGTCCCGCGCCACGAAGGGCCGGGATCGGACGTTCCCTTCACGACCGTTCCCCTGGGCATCATCCTGACCGAGCGCGTGGTGGTGACAGCGTGTGCCCATGAGAGCGACGTGCTGCGCAGCATGGCCAACGGACGGCTGCGCGGTGTCAGCACCGCTAAGCGCAACCGCTTCCTGCTGCACCTGTTCCTGGTAACCGCCCAGCAGTACCTGGTAGACCTGCGGTCAATCAACAAGGCGGTGGACATCCTGGAGGACAGACTGCAGGCCTCGCTGCGGAATCGCGAGGTGCTGGACTTGCTCAAGTACCAGAAGAGCCTGACCTACTTCACCACGGCCCTCAAAGGGAACCAATTGATGATGGACCGCCTGCAGAAGGGGCAGATGTTCAAGATGTTCCCGGATGACGAGGAACTGCTGGAAGACGCGATGACAGAGATCGGTCAGGCCATCGAGATGACAAACATCTCGAGCGGCATCCTGAGTCAGATGATGGACGCCTTTGCCTCGATCATCTCGAACAACCTGAATGCGGTAATGAAATTCCTGGCCTCGGTCACGATCATCCTGGCGCTGCCGACGCTGGTGGCCAGCATCTACGGCATGAATGTGGGCCTGCCCCTCAGCGACCACCCCCTCGCCTTCTGGATCCTGCTGGGAGTCTCGGTTGTGGTCTCGCTGACGGTGGTGCTGGTCTTCTGGCGCCGGGACTGGTTGTAGGGGAAGCTGGACCCACGCCCAGGGCTACCAGCCGCGGGCGGAGGCCTCCTGGCGCAAGGCGACAAAGGCGGGTTTGTCCCGCCCATCCGGGCTGCGCAGGCCAAGCGTACCAAGGAACGCGGCGAAGTTGCGGGTGCGCAACCCGTAGTAGTCGAGGTATCCATCCACCCTTTCGACGGAAAGGTCGTGCAGCCAGGTGAAGGTGACCAGTGGGATCTGTTCGGCGTGAGCGTCCCAGGCGCGGAACACCTCGCGGATGAAGCGTGCCTGCTGCTCGTCTGAACTGCCCAGCCGTACGCTGGAAGGGTAGCCGACCTCGAGCAAGTAGACCGGCTTCGGCGAGGCTAGGGAGGCCAGGGCGGAAAAGTCCTCGGAAACGACGGACGGATCGTGCACCGAACCATCGGCCCTTAGCGGATAGTAGGTGGCAAGGATCACATCGCTGTGCTGGTTGATGCGCTGCATGCACTTTCGGCTGCTGCCCAGCAATCCGCTCGTGGTGGCCTTGGCCCCCACCAATAGCCCGGGCCGGAGCGAGCGGGCGAAGGCGGAGGTCGCCTCGAAGAACCGCTCGTAGGCTGCGCAACTGGGGGAGTCATCGCCCAGGTAAACATCGACCTCATTCCCGATAGCCAGGACAGTGAGGTCAGTCTCTGGTAGCTTGGCGAAGGCGTAGGCCAACAACTGGTTGAACCGCTCGACCAGGCGAGGGCCGTCGAAGGCGTGTTGTGTCAGATCGGACGGAACGCGCCGGATGTTGGTGTCGATCGGCCCAATCATCAGGGCGAGCGGGGTGGCGTTGGCCGGGTAGTACAGGTTGGCAATCGCCAGGTAGTCGGGCTCGGGGTGGAATTCGCCGGGGGCGGTTTCGATGCTATCCCAGGGTAGCGATAGGCTGACGGCCTGGGCGCCGACCTGCCTGGCCAGACGGAAGGCCGAATCGTAGTCGCCGTCGGAGGCCTCATTCACATCGATCGCAAGGATGCGACCGCCTCGCCCAAGTGGAGGTTCGGTGGTCCCTGAAGAGGGGGGCGGCGCCGGCGCGTTGGACGAGCCACAGGCAACGCTTGTCAGGATCAGGCTGGCGAAACACAACCCAAACGCTCGGCTAGGATGCATGACCATCCCTCACCACAAGCGTGCTTCCCCGGCCGGCCGTGGGTCAGGGATCAGAAACGGCTGCAGCCGCGCACCCCTGTCGATACAGGCAGGCTCTCCTGCCAGATCCCGCTTCACTCCGCCGGTCAAGCATGGATGGCAACTTCGGCGCCAGCCTCTTCGCCGGATCGTTTGGCCGCAGTCGGCTTGTGCAAGCGGCGGGCCAGCCACACCAGAAATGTACCCACAGCCAGGGCGACCAGGGCGAGGCCAGATCGGTTGTCCGAAGTCTGGCGATCGAGTTGAGTCAGTGGGGCCAGCAGGATGAAGAATGACAGGCAGCCGGCAGCGACAGCCAAACGGTGCATGTCCGACCAGGACGGATGGGCGGCCGAGCGTGCGCAGGCGCGTCCGACGACAAGCGCCAGCCCGAGCATGAGGGCGAGGGTGACTCCGGGCGGCAAGGGCGTGTTGGGCAGGACCCACAGGGTGACGAAGAGGCCAATCGTCGCCAGCAAGGCGTGCAGCAGGACCCGCCCTGGCCGCCCAAGGCGCCGTGGGGCAGAAAGCGTGAAGGTGGATGGAAGCCGTCTCGCCAGCAGAATGAGTGCCGTGATAGCGCCCCCGGCCAGCAGCAGATGGAACGGCGAGGGGCGGAACGGTGTCAGGAACAGGTTGCAGAACAGAACGACAATCGCCGGCACGGCTCCCCAAAGCCGGATGGCCCGGCCCCCGAGCCATGGCTGGCCGCGCTGCTGGGGGAAGAGCAGCGCGGTGAGCAGGATCGGTATGCCGATGCTGAACACGGCATGATACAGGCTCAGACCGACCGACCACACCCAGTTGACCCCGGCCCATCGACCATACACTCCGAGCGGGCCGAGGTCTACCCAGGCAGGATCGAAGAAACTCTTGACAGCCAGGCCCTCTTCGAGGATGCCGTAAGCCAGGCCGAGGCACAGGATGGTCGGCCAGCCCTTCTTCCAACGGAAGGCGGTTTCCCGGATCAGCAGCGCCCCGCTTCCGTAGAAGGCCGTCAGCAGCAGGAACGTGAAGGGGTTGAAGAACTCGGCCGGTGGAGCGGACCCAGACAGCAGCTCGGCTATCACCGGCGAGAGGAAGTACAGCACCGCCGCGGGTCGCAACAGGCGTTGCATCGCAGCCTCCTTCCGTTGGGTTGGCTCTTCATCCACGTTTACAGGCGACTCCAGGTGGTAGTTGCAGCCCCGCCCGGCAGCAGCAGCCTCCTCATCAGGGCCAGGAGCGCCCACAACGGGTGCCATTCCCACCTCAGATTGCCCCTTGAAATTTAGGCAAGACTAATATAGGATTGATTACCAAGATTGGTCTCCAACACTAGGGAAAAGCCCCGCCGGAGATAGACCTGCGGGGAGTGAACGCCCTTCTGCGGGAGCCCCGCAGGCAAGGAGAGGCATTGATCGAACCACAGATCGCTCTGGGTATCGCCGTTGCCCTGGCAGCCGGGCTCTACCTCCTGTTCCGTCCGCAACGCGGAGTGGTGGCGCGCTGGCGGCGATCGCGGCTGCTCAGTGAACGAATCCGGCGCGAGGACGCCCTCAAGCACATCCATCAGTTCGAGATGGATGGCGACCACCCGACGCTGCAAAGCCTGTCAGGCGCCCTGCAGCTGCCCGCTGACGAGGCGACAAGCGTGCTTTCCGGCTTGGAGGCAGATGAATTAGTGGTGCTCAAGGGGACGGAGTTCAGCCTGACGCCGGTCGGACGGCAGTTGGCGCTGCACATCCTGCGGGCCCATCGCCTGTGGGAAAGCCACCTGGCGCTCGAAACCGGCTATCCCGCGACGGAGTGGCATGACCAGGCAGATGATGTCGAGCACCGGCTAACCGAAGATGAGTTGAACGCCCTGGACGCCCGGCTGGAACATCCCGGGCGTGATCCCCACGGAGATCCCATTCCCACTGTGGATGGCAATCTCGTCCGCCATGGCGGGGTTCCGCTAACGGCGGCTGAGATCGATGTCCCCCTGCGGGTGGTCCATCTTGAGGATGAACCCGCCGTCGTCTTCGCCCAGCTTGTGGCCGAGGGGTTACATGCCGGGATGGAGATCCGGCTGATCGAACAGACGCCGCATCGAGTGCGTTTTTGGGCGGGCGGAGATGAGCATGTGCTGGCGCCGATCGTCGCCAGCAGCATTGCCGTCCAGCCACAGGCGGTGCCGACGATGGAAGCAGCGCCGGTCGAGACGCTCGAGGATCTGAATCCCGGTGAACAGGCGATGGTATTGCGGATCTCGCCCGCCTGCCGCGGGGTGGAGCGCAGGCGTTTGCTGGATCTGGGACTGCTGCCGGGAACCGTAGTTGGGGCCGAGTTTGTCAGTCCGAGCGGTGATCCCACCGCCTATCGGGTTCGTGGCGCCAGCATTGCACTGCGGGATGTTCAAGCTCGATTCATCGAAATCCAAAGATAAGGTGTGGTGGTTGTGGACAACAAGCAATCCAAGCTTCCCGCTTCGGCGTGTGAGACCTGCCCGGCACACAATGCGGCCAACCTGCTGAAGCTGGGCGTGGACATGCAGGATTGGGATTATGTGGTCGCCCTGGCCGGGAATCCCAACACGGGCAAGAGCACCGTCTTCAATGCCCTCACCGGTTTGCGTCAGCATACCGGCAACTGGCCGGGCAAGACCGTCACTCGTGCCGAGGGTGGCTTCGAGTATGGAGGCCACCGCTTCAAGCTGGTTGACCTTCCGGGAACGTATTCGCTCCTCTCCACCTCGATCGATGAGGAGATCGCCCGGGATTTCATCCTGTTCGGCCAGCCGGATGTGACCGTCGTGGTTGTCGATGCCACTCGGCTCGAGCGCAATCTCAATCTGGCCTTGCAGGTGTTGGAGATCACCGATCGGGCTGTGATCTGCCTCAACCTGATGGATGAAGCCCGGCGGCATGGCCTTCAGGTTGATGAGCGAAGGTTGGCGCGCGACCTTGGCGTACCGGTCGTGCCGACGTCCGCCCGCTCTCGAGAAGGCCTGGAAGCTCTGCTAACCGCCATTCGTCAAGTGGCCAGCGGGGAGTTCGCCGGCAAGCCTCAACGGATTCGGCAGCTTTCCGCCGAGATCGAAGCGGCCGTGCGCGATCTGGCCGGCCAGATCGAGGAGGCCTTCCCGGGGATTCCCAATGCCCGCTGGGTGGCGCTGCGGCTTCTGGACGGCGACGAGCGCATAGCGGAAGCCGTCCGCCGGGGAGAGCTGGGAGAACTGGCCGGGGGCGCCGCCGAGGGTGTCGATCGATCACCATCCCAGGGGCCCATTCGGCAGGAGGTTCCGGCATGAGCGTATCGACGGCGGATCGGCGAGGCCGGCTGCTGGCGACTGCCCAGGCGCTGCGCTGGCAGATCGGCGGCCATATCCATGAGGGCGTGGTCGAGTCGGTCTACACCGAAGCGGCGCGCCTGGCGGATCGGTCGGTCACCCGCCCGGGCGAGAAGCAGCGTTTCGATCTCGATCGCTCGCTAGACCGCATCGTCACCAGCCGGATGTGGGGCTTTCCGCTCATGATCGGGCTTTTCGCCCTGATCTTCTGGCTCACCATCACCGGCGCCAACTACCCGTCCCAGTTTTTGTCCTCGCTGTTGATCGGCACGGTCTATCCGGCGCTGCACGAACTGGCCGCAATGATGAACCTGCCGTGGTGGCTGAGCGGCCTGCTGATCGACGGCATGTACCTGGCCACGGCCTGGGTGGTGAGCGTGATGCTCCCGCCGATGGCCATCTTTTTCCCGCTGTTCACGCTGCTGGAGGACTTTGGCTATCTGCCCCGGGTGGCCTTCAACCTGGATAACCTGTTCAAGAAGACCGGGGCGCACGGCAAGCAATCCCTGTCGATGATGATGGGGTACGGTTGCAACGCCGCCGGGGTGATTGCCACTCGGATCATTGACAGCCCGCGTGAGCGGCTGATCGCCATCATCACCAACAACTTTGCTTTGTGCAACGGCCGCTGGCCGACCCAGATCCTGCTGGCAACGATCTTCATCGGTGCCCTGGCACCCCTCTACCTTGCCGGCGCGGTCGCAGCCGCAACTGTGGTAGGCGTGACCATGCTCGGGGTGGGGTTGACCTTCGCCATCAACCTGCTGCTCAGCCGCAACTGGTTGAAGGGCGAGGTCTCGACCTTCAGCCTGGAACTTCCGCCCTACCGGCCTCCGCGGGTGTGGCAGACAATCTACACCTCGGTCATCGACCGTACGCTCTACGTGCTGTGGAGGGCAGTCGTATTTGCCCTGCCCGCTGGAGCGGTGATCTGGCTGATCGCCAACATCACCATCAACGGCCTGAGTCTGGCCGAATACGCCGTCAACTTCCTGAATCCGTTCGGCCTGCTGCTGGGGATGAACGGGGTGATCCTGCTGGCCTATGTCGTCGCCATCCCCGCCAATGAGATCGTGATCCCGACCGTCCTGATGCTGACCGCACTCATGCTGGGCGCCCAGGGTGTGGGAGCGGGCGCCGGTGTGATGTTCGACACCGGATCCACCCTGGCGACGAGGAGCATCCTTGTGGCAGGCGGCTGGACCGTGCTGACCGCGGTCAACGTGATGCTGTTCAGCCTGATCCACAATCCGTGCAGCACCACGCTGTACACCATCTACAAAGAGACCGGCAGCCGCAAGTGGACGGCTGTATCTGCCCTGCTGCCGGTGGCCATGGGCTTCACGGCGACGTTCCTGGTGGCGCAGATCTGGCGATTGGTCGGGCCCCTGCTCTAACCCACAGCCGCGACCGGGCCGGACGGGTGCCGCTGAGAACTAAGACTGCGGGGTGCGTTCCTCTGATGTCTCGCAGCCGCCGTCTCCTCGAAGTGGTTACAATCCTGTCCTGATGTCTGTCGAGGATGCTCTGCGCAGCCTGCGGCTTGATCCGGGCATCATGCGCAATGTGACGGCCTGGGAATCAATGCCGGCCCGTCCGGCCCGCTACGCGCCGATGCCGGATGGCTTGGACCCCCGGCTGGTAACGGCCCTGCACAACCTGGGCCTCTCCCCACTTTACAGCCATCAGGCTGCAGCCATCGAAGCCAGCCTGGCGGGAGAACACGTGGTGGTGGAGACCGGGACCGCCTCCGGCAAGACCCTGTGCTACAACTTGCCCGTTCTGCAGACGCTGCTGTCCGATCCAGAGGCCCGCGCCCTGTATCTGTTTCCGACCAAGGCGCTGTCGCAAGATCAGGCTGCGGCACTGGCCGCCTTCCTGCCAGCGCTGGGAGCAGACGAGCAGATCGCGGTCCGCACGTATGACGGCGACACACCACAGTCGCAGCGACGCGCGATCCGGGAGGAGGTGCGCCTGCTGATCACCAACCCCGACATGCTCCACACCGGGATCTTGCCCCATCACACCCGCTGGGCGCCATTCCTGGAGAACCTGCGCTGGATTGTGCTGGATGAATTGCATGTCTACCGGGGGGTGTTCGGCTCGAACGTCGCCAATCTGTTTCGCCGCCTGCGCCGCGTCTGCCGCTTCTATGGCAGCCACCCCCAGTTCGTGCTGACCTCGGCTACGATCGCCAATCCCAGGGAATTGGCGGAACGGCTGATCGAGTCGCCGGTGCGGCTGGTCCCGGTGGATCTCGATGGTTCCCCCCGCGCCGAGAAGCACGTCATTGTCTACAACCCTCCCGTGGTCGACCCCCAATTGGGCTTGCGCCGGGCTTACACTCTGGAAGCGACTCGAATCAGCGAAGTGTTCCTGCGCCAGGGGGTGCAGACGGCCGTCTTCGCCCGATCTCGCCAGACTACAGAAGTCCTGCTGGGATATGTCCGTGACGGCTATGTGCAGGATGGTGGACAGGCGCAAGCCATCCGGGGCTACCGAGGCGGATACCTTCCGCTGGAGCGGCGGGAGATCGAAAGGGGACTGCGGGCGGGAAGCGTGCACGGCGTCGTGGCCACCAATGCCCTGGAGCTGGGTGTCGACATCGGGCTGTTGGGCGCCGCGGTCGTGGCCGGCTACCCAGGGACGATTGCCAGCCTCTGGCAGCAAATGGGCCGCGCCGGCCGGCGCAGCGATGCCTCGGCCGCAGTGTTGGTGGCCTCAGCCGCACCGCTCGATCAGTTCATCGCGGCCCATCCGCGCTTCCTGTTCGAACAATCCTCGGAGATGGGGTTGATCCACCCGGACAACCTGTCGATCCTGGTGCGGCATCTGCGCTGCGCCGCCTTCGAACTGCCGTTTGCAGTCGATGAAGGCTTTGGTGATTTCCCGGATGCCAGCGAAGTCCTCGATCTGCTGGCCGAGTCGGGGGACCTGTATCGCTCATCGGCTGGATACCACTGGGTGGGAGGCGCCTACCCGGCGGAGTCGGTGTCGCTGCGTGAGAGCAGCGACCAGACAGTGGTGATCCAGGATCACAGCCAGGGACAGCCTTTGGTGATCGGGTCGGTTGACCGGGAGACGGCGCCGATCCTGGTGCACGAGGGCGCGGTCTACATCCATGAAGGCCGCACCTACCTGGTGGATCGGTTGGACTGGGACAATGCCGTGGCCCAGGTCTCCCCGGTAGATGTGGACTACTACACCGATGCTTCCGAATCGGTCGACATCGATGTCCTGGAAGTGTTCGACGCCGACGAGCGGGGCGAGACCCGGCGCGCCCACGGTCGAGTGATGATCACAGCCCAGTCGAGTTCGTTCCGCAAGGTTAAGCGCTACACGCACGAAACGCTGGGTTACGGGACGATCGATCTGCCGCCACGCCAATACGAGACGACGGCCTACTGGATGTGGCTGGCGCCGGAGTTGGTGGCACAGCTGGAGCGGGACGGTGTGCTGACGCCGCCAAACGACTATGGTCCGGATTGGCCGGCTGCCCGACAGGCGGCCCGCGTGCGCGACGGCCATGCGTGCCGGCAGTGCCGCGCCCCTGAGCGAGCGGGGCGCGGCCATGATGTCCACCACCTGCGCCCGTTTCGAGACTTCGGCTACGTGCCGGGGGAGAACCGCAACGATCGCCTGGCTAACAGCCTCGACAACCTGATTACCCTTTGCGCCGCCTGCCACCATCGAGCGGAGTTCTCCCGCGGCACGCGCACCGCGCTCGGCGGGCTGGCCTATGCCCTGGGCAACATCGCCCCGTTGTTCCTGATGTGCGATCCGCGCGACCTGGCCGCCGAAGCCGAGGTGCGCGGCAAACAGACCAGGAGCCCGACGATCACCTTCTACGACCGTCTGCCGGAAGGGCTTGGCTTGTCGGAGCGGCTGTATGATCATCAGATCGAGCTGCTGACAAGAGCACTGGAGCTGGTGCGAGATTGCGCCTGCACAGAGGGTTGCCCGGCATGCGTCGGGCCGGTCGGCCCGGGGGGCCTCGAGGTCAAACACCTGACGCACAGGCTGTTGCATGCACTGACGGCCGGGACGAGCCCTGAGGGGAATCGCCCGCAACTCTCCGAGGGTTAGGCGAAGGATGACTGGATGATGACAGAAGCCCCCGGCGGACGGCTAGAAACACTCTACCGGGTGTCGCAGGCACTGGCTTCCACTCTCGACCTGGAGGCGGTCTTGAAGGCGGTCATGGACCAGGTGATCGCAGTCACCAAGGCGGAGCGCGGTTTCCTGATGCTAGGTGACCGCAAGCAGTCGTTGAGGTTTCAGACGGCTCGGGGTATCGATCAGCAGTTCATCGACGACCCGGAGTTTCAGGTCAGCCGCGGGATCCTCGAGCGGGTGGCCGAGACCGCCCAGCCGGTAGTCACCAGTGATGCCCAGCAGGAAGACTGGCTGGCGGGCCGACAGAGCGTGACGGTTCTCAAGCTGCGCTCGATCATGTGCGTGCCGCTGCTGGTCAAAGGTCGGATGACCGGGCTGGTGTACGTCGACAATCGGCTGCAGGCCGGGATCTTCCAGTCGGCGGACCTCGACCTGCTGCAGGCAGTCGCCAACACGGCGGCTGTAGCGATCGAAAACGCCCGTTTGCATGAGCAAGCTCTGGCCCAGGCCCGGCTGGAGCGCGAACTGGAGGTCGCCAAACAGGTGCAGGCCAGCCTGATTCCTCATGAGCCGCCGGCCATCCCCGGATTCGAGATCGGAGCCCTGTGGCGTTCGGCGCATGAGGTCGCCGGGGATTTCTACGACTTCATTACCCGCCCGGGCGGCGAACTGGGAGTTGTGCTCGGCGACGTGACCGGGAAGGGGGTGCCGGCGGCGTTTTTCATGGTGCTGGCCCGCACCACGGTGCGCAGTTGCCTCGCCTCCACGGCGGAGGCGGTCGAATGCCTGGGGCGGGCCAACCGCCTGCTGTGCGCCGATGCCTCCAGCGGGATGTTTGTCACGCTGTTCTATCTGGGCCTTCTTTCCGGGCAAGGCAAGCTGACCTGTGTCAACGCCGGACACAATCCCCCCTTGTGGCTGCGGGCCGGCAGTGGTCAGGTCGGCCCATTGCCGAGAGGTGGTCTGCCGATGGGGATTGACGAGGCGGCGGACTATGTCGCACGGTCGATCGAGGTGGAACCGGGCGACCTGTTGCTGCTCTACACCGATGGCGTGGTAGATGCGGAGGATCGCGGCGGCGAACCCTTCGGCATGGAACGGCTGCAGGCAGCACTCCGAGCAAGCGCCGCTCTGCCTGCGCAGCATCTGGCCTCAGCCATCGAGGAGGCAGTGCTTCAGCACACCGGCAGCGCGCCGCCCGAGGACGATGTAACGCTGGTGGTGCTGAGATATTCGGGGTAGCAAACGTCGCGGCCGAATCGGGCCGCGGCTGATCCAACAGCCGCGCCAGGATGGGTGGTCCCGCGCATTGGTTGCATGGAGCGTGAGGTCGCGCGCAAGCAGCGGCAGGGGGAGGTGGTGTCCTCCACCAGCCTCGATTAACTCCGGAGGATCGACAAAATGTCGCTCGAACTGTCGATTGTTCTACCCTGCCTGAATGAAGCCGAGACTCTGGCGGCCTGCATTCAGGCGGCCCGCAGGGGCGCAAGTGAATCTGGCGCTGAAGGCTACGAGATTATCGTCGCCGACAACGGGAGCGAGGATGATTCGCTGGACATAGCACTTGCGAACAGCGCCCGACTGATCCGCGTGTCCTCTCGTGGCTATGGGGCCGCATTGCGCGGCGGGATCTCAGCGGCTGGCGGGCGATACGTTCTCATGGGTGACTCGGACGAAAGCTATGATTTCGGTGAAATCCCCCTCTTCCTTCCCAAGTTGCGCCTGGGCTACCAATTGGTCATGGGCACCCGAATCAAGGGCAATCTTCAACACGGGGCAATGCCCTGGCTGCACCGCCGCATCGGGAATCCCATCCTGACCGGGCTCGGCAACCTGCTGTTTGGCTCTCGGCTCAGCGACTACCACTGTGGCATACGTGCCTTCGATCGGGAAGCGATCTCCGCCCTCGGCCTGCGAACGGAGGGGATGGAGTTCGCAAGCGAGATGGTCATTCGCTCCACTCTCGCCAAGTACCGTACCTGTGAGGTCCCGATCACGTACCGGCCTGCCGGCAGGTCTCGGCCGCCTCACCTCCGAACCTGGCAAGATGGCTGGCGGCATCTGCGGTTCATGCTGCTGTACAGCCCGAAGTGGGTGATGTTGTACCCGGGACTCACGATGGTCACACTCGGGGCACTGGCGTCGCTGGCGCTGGTCTTGGGACCCGTGTCCCTGGGACGCGTCACATTGGACGTCCACACACTCTTGGTTTCGGCGGCGGCAACGATCGTTGGGACGCTGCTCATACTGCTGGCGCTCACGGCGCGGGGATATGCCTCGCGCGCCGGCCTGCTGCCGCCGAACCCCAGACTCGAGGAAATCCTGGAACGGTTCTCGCTGGGATACGGGCTTGCAGCCGGCATGCTACTGGCGGCGCTTGGCATCGGCTTGTACGGCGTGGGTGTAGTCCTCTGGGGGGAGGGCTCCTTTGGCCCGATTGAGGATATGCAGCGAACACTGCGGTTGATGATTGGGGGGACGACCCTGATCGCACTGGGGGCGGAGGTCTTCTTTGGAAGCTTCGTCCTATCCCTGTTTGGCATGAGGTAGGGCAGAATCGGATCGGGACGGAAACGAGCGCGAGTTGTCTCGATACGAACCCCGGAGAGCGCGGCGGAATTCATACAGATGATTCGCGCCGAGCTGAAGGCGACGGTGTTGCGCGAGGCGGAACCCGTGGTTTTCGAACAAAGCGAGGGTATCGGAGGGTCGGAATCCGCGGTGTTCTTTGAGGGACATCCCGTCCACCGCATGGAGGAACTGGAGAATGCGGAGGAGGGGGTCAACAATGAACGCGGGGACGGTTAAGACCACGCTGCCATTGACCCGCAGAAGTCAACGGCACTCCGTGGCAAGTTGTATGGTGCTCTGAACATGCTCCGGGGTAGCCGGGAGGGGGATCACGCCGAATGATGAGTCGGCGAGAGGAACGGGTATCCGAGACGGATTGGCGTGACGGTGTGCGGGCCAGTGGGGCGCGGTACAGCAAGCGGGTCGATTCGCGCTCTCAGCCCAATGGCGTCGTGGATGGCCTTGAAGAGCCTTCAGTGGTGGCAGTCGATGTCGAGCACTCTCGCTGTGGGCGGGATGCGCGACGCAGCGACAAGTACCCTCCAGGATTGCGGGTACCTGTCTGGTGATCGCATCCTTTTCTCCGGGTATGCAATCTGGATGTGGGGTTGGATCCCCGCGTTGTTTGAGTTCTGAATGTGCGACACGACCAGCGGCAGGTGGGCGGGGAGTCTAGACGCAGCGGTGGCCTTCATAGCGCTCGGCAAGACGGGCCCGGATTGCGGGATTATGAATCATAGCCGGGGCCCTCGACCAACGCGGGAAAGGGGGTGCGAGGGCCAGCGAACATCCACGCGGTAGTGAACAGCAGAACTGCGGAGGGGAGGAAGGCGCGATCAAATGCGTCCCAGAGGACATCCCCCCAGCTAAAGTAGGCGACATACAGAACAGCGATGGGGAGGGCTGTGGCTGCAAGGGACAGGCACAGCATCGGGAGGGTGAGCGGGCTTCGTACGGCACGCCAGCGAAGAGCGGCGA
>CAZBJQ010000044.1:0-18776 GCA_964492235.1 uncultured Anaerolineaceae bacterium
CTCTGACGATGCTTCTGCCGGCACCGGATCTAACCTCTGTCTGCGCCGCAGCGGGCTCGGACCGAGCGCCCGGACCTCCTCGGTCAGGCTGGAGGCAGTCTCGGCGAACTGACTTGCCATGGCAGAGGAGAGGTTGGCCATCCGCAGCCGCTGCGGCTCAAGGCCGATGGCCTGCAGCAGGTGCTGTGTGTACTCTACTCTGCGTTTGGCGTTGGCATTACCTTCCAGGTAATGGCAGTCGCCGGGCAGTCAACCTGCCACCAGGGCGGCGTCTACCCCTTCCTCGAACGCCCGCAACAAGTGCAACACATCGACTCGGCCGGAACAAGGGACTTCAATCACCTTAATTGCAGGCGGATACTGCATTCTCAGGCTGCCGGCCAGGTCGGCGGCGTTGTAGGCGCAATGGGTACAGCAGAAGGCAACGATCTCCGGCTCAAAGGTCCCCACGGCCGGCCTCCGCGAAGAGCGCTTCGAGCTTGACCAGGATCTGGTGATCGGCGTAGTGCGCCAGACGAATGGCCTTGGCCGGGCAAGCGGCGACGCAGTTGCCGCAGCCGCGGCAGACGCTCGGCTCGATGAAGGCCGCCCCGGCAATCTGCCCGACCCCAACGAAATCCTGGGAGACGACGGGGACATCGAACGGGCATACCCGGACGCAAGTCAGGCAGCCGACGCATTTCTCGGGCTGGACCTCGGCCACGACGCCACCGGCGGTCAGGCTGGGCTTCGAGAGTACCCGGGCAGCCCGCGCGGCCGCGGCCTGCGCCTGGATGATCGTTTCATCCATCAGCTTGGGGTAGTGCGCCAGCCCGGCCATAAACAGGCCATCGGAAGCGAAGTCCACCGGGCGCAGCTTGACGTGCGCCTCCAGGAAGAACCCATCGCTGTCCTGCGGGAGCTTGAGCACGCTGGCGATCTGCCGCGCCTCATCCGGAGGCACGACCGGCATGCTCAGGACCAGCAGGTCCGGATGCAGGACAACCGGCCTGCCGAGCTGGGGCTCAGTGACCCTGATCTCCAGGCCATCCGCGTTGACTACCACCTGTGGGCGGCTCGAGTCGTCGTAGCGGACGAAGGACACCCGTCCCCGTCTGGCTTGGGTGTACAGGTTCTCCTTGAAGCCGTAAGTGCGCATGTCCTTGAACAAGACAGTGACGCGAGCGGTCGGGCGCAGCTGCTTGAGGCGCAGCGCGTTCTTGAGAGCGGTCGTGCAGCAAATCCGGCTGCAGTAGCGCTCCGCCGGTCCGACGCACTGGATGAAGACGACCTCGTTCGGCAGCTGGCTCCCCAGCGCCTCCCAGGCGGCGCTGACCTGCTCCGGAGGTGTTTCGACGAGATCCTCCGCCACGCCCAGCAGGCTTTCGAAGTCCAGCCCGGTGATGATGCGCGGGCTTGTGCCTAGGGAGTACTCGGGACCGCGGTATTCTGCCCCGCCGGTTGCCACGATCGTCGCACCATGCCGGAGCTCGGTCTGCCGGCCGCGATCGTCCTCGATCAGGCTGGTGAAGTTGCCGACAAAGCCGGTGCTGGAAACCAGGCGATGGGCGAGATGGACTTGGATTCGCTCGCTTTCGTCGATGTCGCGGAGCAGGCGCGCCAGATGGGCCCGCGGCTGGATGCCCCCGAAGGCACTGGCCTGCAACGTGCGCAGGTGACCGCCCAACACCGGCTGACGTTCGACGAGGTGGACGTCGAAGCCGCCTTCGGCCAGCGAGAGGGCGGCCGTCATCCCGGCCAGTCCGCCGCCGAGCACCAGGGCGGCCGGTTGCACCGGCACCTGAGTTGTCACCAGGGGCTCGAGGGTGTTGACGCGGGCAACCGCCATCCGGACCAGGTCGCGTGCCTTGGCGGTGGCGGCTTGGGGATCATGCGAGTGCACCCACGAGCAGTGGTTGCGGATGTTGGCCATCTCGAACAGAGCCGCATTCAGTCCCGCAGCGCGGATGCTGTCCTGGAACAACGGAGCATGGGTGCGGGGCGTGCAGGACGCCACCACTACCCGGTTCAGCCCAAGCTCCCTCACCTTCTCGGTGATGCGGGCGATGCTGTCCTGGGAGCAGGTGTACAAGTTATTCTCGGCGTGGACGACCCCTGGCAGAGTACCGGCATACTGCGCCACCTGCGGCACGTCGAGGTATCCCCCGATGTTGGAGCCGCAGTGGCAGACGAAAACGCCGGTGCGGATCGGCTCGGCCAGGGTGTCTCGCTCGGGCGGGTACTCCGGAGCGCGGGTAAGTGAGTGCCGGGCCGGCGCCAGCAGCCCTGCGGCCCGGGCGGCGGCGCCGCTGGCCTCGACCACCGACTCGGGGATGTCCTTGGGTTCGCGGAAGGGACCCACGGCATACACCCCAGGTCTCGACGTCTCCAGCGGATTGAAGACAACGGTGTGGCAGAAGCCGTAGTCGTCCAGTTCGACGCCAAGCTCGCTCGCCAGCCTGCGCACGGACTCGCTGATCTCCATGCCCACGGAAAGCACGACCAGATCGAATTCTTCCTCGGCGATTCTCGAGCCATTGGCAGGCGCCTCGGGCCTGGCGAAGCGGATCCGAAGGTCGTGGTCCTCGGGGACCTCGGTCAGCGTCGAGATGCGGCAGCGGGTGTAGATGACGCCGTACTGCTGCCGAGCGCGCTGGTAATACGCTTCGTAGCCCTTGCTGAAGGCTCGCATGTCCATCATGAAGACGTGAACGTCCGTGGCCGGGTCGTGCTCCTTGGCCATCACCGCTTCCTTGGCGGCATACATGCAGCACACAGCCGAGCAGTAGTCGTGACTCTGATCGCGGGAGCCGACGCACTGCAGGAAAGCGATGCGCCGCGCCGGCTGCCCATCGGAGGGGCGCAGGACATGGCCGGCCGTCGGCCCGGAGGCCGAGAGCAGGCGCTCGAACTGCAGCGAGGTGACCACATTCGGGTAGCGGCCGAGGCCGTACTCCTGCGAGAGCTCGGCCCGGTAGACCTGATATCCCGGCGCCAGGATCACGGCGCCGACCTGCAGCTGCTCTTCGGTGGCAACCATGTCATGGTCGATAGCCTTGGTGCCGCAGGCGTAAGCGCAAGACAGGCACTCCGAACACACGGCACAGGCCAGACAGCGGGCGGCCTCGGCCTGGGCCAGCTCGTCGGTGTAGCCGCGCTCGACCTCGTCGAAGCTCGCCCGGCGATCGGCCACCGCCAACTCGGGCATCGGCAAGCGCGGGCCTGGCCGGGCCGGCCCGTGGGCGACGCGTTCGGCCACTTCTGCCGACGTCAGTCGCACGACGGGCAATTCGGGTTTGGGGCGAGGCTCAAGTTCATCGCCGCGCAGGTAGCGGTGGATGCTCTCGGCCGCCTTGTGTCCCGAGGCCACGGCTTCGATGACGAAGGCCGTGCCCGACACCGAGTCGCCGGCGGCGAACACCCCCGGTCGGGTGGCGGCGAAAGTGTTGGGGTTAATGGCGATCGTACGCGCCTGGGTGAGTCCGACGCCGGCGTCGTCGGGGATGAACGCCAGGCCGGCGCGCTGGCCCACCGAGAAGATGACCGTGTCAGCGGGCAGGACGTGCTCCGAGTCGGGTTCGGTCTCGACGTGCAGCCGGCGCTCATGGTCGAAAGAGAACGAACGAACGCGGGCGCACTCGACGCCGGCCGCGCGACCCGCCGCGTCCTCCATCACCCGCAGGAAGGTGCGGGAGGCGTGGATGGTGACGCCTTCGGCCTCGGCCGCCTCGGCCTCCGACGGGTGGCAGAGCATGGCATCGCGCGGCTCGAGACAGGCCAGGGCAACCTCGCAGCCCATACGGACGGCCGTGCGAGCGACGTCGATGGCAACGTTGCCGCCTCCCAGAACCAGCACCCGGCGGCCGAGCTGGGGCGGGCGGGCGAGGCGGACGTCGCGCAGGAAGTGGGTGTTGATCAGCACGCCGGGCAGGTTGGCCCCTGGGATCGGAAGCCGCACGCCTTCATGCGCACCAACCGCGACCAGGACGGCGGAGAAGCCCTCATCGAAGATGGCGTCCAGGTCATCCACCCGCGTGTTCAGGCGCAGATCGATACCCAGGTCGGTGATGTCGGAGACCTCGCGCTCGATGACACTCGCCGGCAAGCGATACTCGGGGACGCCGACACGCAGCATGCCGCCTGCTACCGGTAAGGCCTCAAATACGGTCACGGCGTACCCAAGCCTAGCCAGATCCTGGGCAGCGGTCAGTCCGCACGGGCCGCCGCCGATGATCGCCACCCTCTCGTCATGCAGTCGCTCGGCGACAGGCAAAGGCTGGCGCGGTTGGGCGTACACCTTGTCGGTGACGAAGCGCTTGAGAGAGCGGATGTTGACCGGCTCGTCGAGCAAACCCCTGTTGCAGGCGTCCTCACACCGATGGTTGCAGATGCGACCGCAGATTCCGGGGAAGGGATTGTCTTCCTTGATAACCCGCAAGGCGTCGTCGTAGCGCCCCTCACGGATCAGGGCGATGTAGCCCTGCGCCCGCTGGTGGGCCGGGCAGGCATCGCGGCAGGGCGAGACCCCCAGCTTCTCGATGGCGTAAGCGTTGGGGACGGCCTGAGGGTAGAGCTTGTAGGCGGCGTGTCGGGTGGATAGCCCTTCGTTGAACAGATCGGGGATCACCACTGGACACACGGTTGCGCAGTCGCCACAGCCGACGCACTTGGCCAGGTCGATGTAGCGCGGCTTCTTGCGCAGGGTGACGGTGAAGTTCCCGGCCTGGCCGTCAACCCGCACGACCTCCGTATCCACCCGCACGTCGATGTTGAGGTGCCTGCCGGTCTCGACGAGCTTGGGGCTGATCGTGCACATGGCGCAGTCGTTGGTGGGGAAGGTCTTGTCGAGCTGGGCCATGTGCCCGCCGATGGCGGACTGAGTCTCGGTCAGGATGACGCGGTAGCCCTGGTCGGCCAGATCGAGGCTGGCCTGCATGCCGGCGATGCCTGCGCCGACAACCAGCACGGCTCCCACGGGGTGCTCGGCGCGCGGCAAGACGGTGGTTTCAACCGTTGCTGCGCCGCGCTGGGTGCTCACGCCAGGCCCCTCTCCCAGAGAGCAAACCATAGGTGCGGGCTGGCAAGCCCGCAGGTCCAGGCTCATGATAGGTTTTGAGGGGCGGCTCCCCCCAGTGCCGGATGTCACCGCCAGAGGGGAGCAATTTCATCCATTTAGGTCAGGAACCGCAAGAACCGCCGCCCGGGCAGGGCATGGCCCGCCCTAGGGCGGGGGTGGGCTAGGTGGCAACCGGCAGCCAGGGAGAACGGCCCTGCGCCGGCAGGGGAGTGCCCGGGGATGAGGCCGCCGCCAGGCGTGCCGGGAGCGACCCAGGCCGCCCGCTAGCGGACTTCGACAGGGGCTGGCATGAACCGGGGGGTGCGGGGAGCAGCGGCCGGGGGCTACTTGCCGCCGAGCGGAGGCTACTTGTGCCTGGCGGCGGGGGCGGCCGCGCCCTCGGCTTTTAGCGGGCTTGGGCCGAGCGACTGCGCCCGCTCGGTCATCTGATGGGCAATCGCGGCGAAGGTGTGGCCCATGCCACCAGAGACGAAGAACATGTCCAGGCGCTCCGGCTCAAGGCCGATGCTTTGCAGGATCTTCCTGGCCCGGGCCACCCGCGCCTGGCCGCGCTCGTTGCCACGGACGTGGTGGCAGTTGCCGAGGGAACAGGCGACGACGTACACCGCGTCCGCCCCCTGCTCGAAAGCGTGCAGCAGGTACTGCACATCGGTCTTGCCTGTGCATGGCAGGCGGACGAGTTTGACGTTCGCCGGATACTCGGTGCGCAGTGCGCCGGCCGTGTCGGCGGCCATATACCCGCAGTACGAGCAGGTGAAAGCGGTAATCTCAGGGACGTATCGGTCGGCGCCGGTCACGGGTCGCACCTCACAGCCGGCACAGGCGCACGATCAGGGGTGTGTGGAGGCCTGCCGGGCATCGTGATCCTCAGGCTCCATCTGGTGTCACGGGCAACGGGACCAGCCAGCGCCCGAGCCCAACCATGATCTGATCGTCGTGGTAGTGCTCCAGTTGAATGGCGCGTGCTGGACATTCACCGGTGCAGGTTCCGCAACCCTGGCAGCGGGCGGGATCGATCCAGGCATGGCCGCCCAGGCTGCCCACGCCGGCGCGGTCATAGGTCATCTGCGGAATGCCGAACGGGCAGGTGCGCACGCAGGTCAGACAGCCGACGCAGCGGTCCGGATCGACGGCCGCCACCACGCCTCCGATCTGGATCGTCGGCCGGCTGAGGATGGTGAGGGCGCGGGCGGCGCAGGCCAAGGCGTGGGTCATGCATTCTTCAATGAACTTTGGATAGTGCGCCATGCCGGCTAGGAACAGTCCGTCGTCGGCGAAGTCCATCGGGCGCATCTTAAGGTGGGCTTCCATGAAGAAGCCTTCGGGGGAGAGCGGCAGGCCGATCCGCTCTGCCAGCAAGTCGGTGCCGGGCGAGGGCTCGATGGCCAGGCTGAGCGCCAGCAGGTCGGGTTCGAACGACAGCGTCGTGCCGAAGGCGTGCTCGTCGACGTCCACCAACAGTGCCTGGCGGGCGCCGCGGGCCTCGAGCCGGACGCGCGGCGGCCGGTCGTCGGTGTAGCGCACGAACAGCACGCCGCGGCGGCGGGCCTCGACGTGGTACTGCTCGCGGAAGCCGTAGGTGATGATGTTCTTGTAGAGCACGACCACCTGGCAGTCGGGGTTGAGCATCTTCAGGCGGATGGCGTTCTTGATGGTGTTCGTGCAGCAGATGCGCGAGCAGTACTCCGCGCCGTTGTCCGCAGGCACGCACTGAATCATCACGACCGATTTCAGGCGTGTCGCCCGCTCCGGGTTGTGCGCCAGGATTTCTTCCAGCTGCGACTGCCGCATGACGCGGGGGTCCTGGTCGAGCAGGTAGTGCCGGCTGTGAGCCTCGACTCCCCCGGTGGCCAGGATGGTGACACTGTGGCTGATCTCGCTGAGCTGGTACTCCTCCGGCCCGATCGCCGTTCGGATGCGGGCGCGGAAATCGCCCACACTGCCCGAGTGGGCCGTAACCTGGCTGCGCAGGTACAGGCTGATGCGGTTGTGTCCGACAACGCGGTTGACCAGGTCGCGCTGCAGCCGCTGCGGGTTCACGCCCTCGGCGACGTAGTACACGTGATGCAGGTTGCCGCCAAGCATCTCGCTCTTCTCGACCAGGTGCACGTCGTAGCCGGCATCGGCGATGGCCAGGGCGGCCGTCATGCCGCTCACGCCGCCGCCGATCACCAGCGCCGCCGGCTTGGGCTGGCGCTCGACCTTCTCGATCGGCGCTGCCAGCCGCACACGCTCGATGCCCAGGCGAACCATCTCGCAGGCCTTGCGTGTGGCGCCCAGCGGATCACCGGCGTGCACCCAGGCCCCCTGCTCGCGCAAGTTGACCAGCTCGGTCAGGTAAGGGTTGATTCCGTCCTGGCTGACCCATCGCTGGAACAGCGGCTCGTGGGTGCGCGGGGTGCAGGCCCCGATCACCACCCGCCCGGTGGACGAGTCCTGAAGCATCTCGTGGATGCGGACTTCGCCCTCGGGGAAGCAGGCCAGCGGGAGCACCTCGACCCGGTTGACGCCGGGCAGCTGCCGGGCATACCCGGCAACGGCCTTCAGGTCGATGGTGTTGCCGATTTCTCCGGCGCACTCACACAGCGCAACCGAAATCTGCTCGCCGCGCGGCGTCGAAGCCGCCGGCGAAGGCGGGGCGGCCTGGCTGATGAACGGATGAGCCCGGGTGAACCCACGTTGTCCCAACTGGTCGTGCAGCAGCCGCATGGCCTCGGCGGCGGCGCCGGATGCGTCGAGGATGGTCTCAGCGATCTCCTTGGGGCTGGCGAAAGCGCCGCAAACGAACACACCCGGCCGGGAGGAGGTCAGCGGAGCGAACTTGTCGGTCTCACAGAAACCATAGCGATTGAGCTCGACACCCAGCAGACGGGCGATCTCGATCGATTTGGCCGGGGGGCGGATGCCGACCGCCAGAACCAGCAGGTCGAAGCGCTCCAACCGAATCGGACCTTGCCCGGGGAGCTGGTCATCGTGCTCGCGCCCGACCGGGTAGCGCAGGACGATCTCCCCGGTCTTCGGGTCTTCGTCCACGCCCGAGATTCGGCAGCGGGTGTAGCGGATGCCGTAGTTCTCTCGCGCCTGCAGGTAGTACTGGTTGTACTCCTTGTTGAAGGCGCGCTCATCCATCGTGAAGATATGGCACTCGACATCTGGGTTGCGCTGCTTGGCCAGCATCGCTTCCTTGGTGGCGTACATGCAGCAGATCGACGAGCAGTAGGGGTTGCGCTGGTCGCGCGAGCCGACGCATTGCAGCCAGGCGATGCGCTTCGGCGCCACACCGTCTGACAGGCGGCGGACAACGCCTTCGGTGGGGCCAGAGCGCGAGGCCAACCGCTCGTACTGCATCGAGGTGATCACGTTGCGAATGCGGCCGTAGCCGAGTTCGGGCATAAGGCTGGGATTGAACGGCTCGAAGCCCATCGCCAGAATGATGGCGCCGACCTGGATGTCGAACTCGGCCGGCTGCGCCTCCAGGTTGACGGCCTTGGTCGGGCAGATCTCGACACACTTGCGGCAGTCGTCGCAGGCTTCGGTCTTGCTCAGCAGATAGTAGGCGTTGGGGATCGAACGCGGCGCCGACTTGTCGATCGCCTTGCGCGTGCTCAGACCGAGTTGAAAACCGCTGGGACGGATCTCCGGGCACACTTCGGCGCACATCCCGCAGTTGATGCAGCGAGCGGGGTCGACGAACGCCGGATGTTGACGCAGGCGGACCTGGAAATCGCCGGCCTGTCCCTGGCAGTCCAGCAAGTCTGTCGAGGTCAGGACAGTGATATTCGGGTGGCGGTTGTGGTCGAGCAGAGCCGGGCTGATGGATGGGCGGGTGCAGCCGAAGCCGTGGTCGGAAGTCCCCCGGCACAGGACGCAGTCGTGAGTCGGAAACATGAAGCCGAGCTGGGCGACGCGACCGCCGAGGGCCGGGCTGGTTTCCAGCAGGTAAGCATGGATCCCCGCCTCGGCCAGGTCGAGGGCGGCCCGCATGCCACCGACACCGCCGCCGACGACGAGCACGCCATCTGGGGGATTACCGGCTCCCGGCAAGATTGGGTCGATGTAGGCCATCGCCATTCGCGCCCTTCCGAAATGGGGTGAGGCTGGCGGCTACGCCCGGCCAGCCACACTATTCCGCCTATTCCTATCGGGTATGGTAGACCTGTATCTCCAACTTCCCCAGTGGAGGAAATCACGGCCAACGGAGTACGAACTTCGCTGGCCGCGCCTCGCCCTCCTCTAGCCGGCCGGCACAGGCCTCGGAAGCTGGCGCGGTCAGGCGGAATCGGGGAATGGCGCAGGACTCAAAGCCGGCGCCTGGCGCCGGCTTTGAGTCCTGCAAGATGCCAGAGGCGGGTCAGAACTCCTGCGCCCCTGTCCGCAACCGCAGAATCAAATGGACGGCGTCCATGAACGTGCCGTCCGGCAGCATGAAGTAATCCTCGTAGGTGCACTTGGCGTCGAAGCCGAGCTTCTGGAAGGCGCGGATGTCGCTGGTCCGCTCGGCGGCGACCTCGGCCTCCAGCAGATACAGGCTGCGGCGCTTGGCCACGTCGATCACCGCCTGCATCAGCCGGGTCCCCATGCCGCGGCCGCGGAAGTCCTTGGCCAGGAAAACGCGCACCTCGGCCCGGTGGCGGGACGGGCCGGTGTTCATGTGCAGGCTGGTGTGGCCGACCATTCGGTCGCCCACTATGGCGACGATCGGGTAGACCACGTCGTAGTCCAGTGTATCGATCCACGAGCCGACGGCGCCCGGGTCATCGACGTCATGGCGCATGTAGCGCCGGTCTTCGGGCGTCAGGTTGGAGTAGAGCGCCAGCAGCGCCTGCCGGTCGTCGGCCGTCAGCGGCCGCAGCAGGACGCGGGCTCCGTCGGCCAAGGTGATCAGCTGGCGGTAGGTGGTTTCATGGGCCGGGGACATCGGGGCCTCCTTCTCGGTCGAACCTCGGCGCCGAGGCTCAATCTGACTGCTGCAGCAGGTACTCGTAGGCCGAGAGAGCAGCCTTGGCACCCTCGCCGATCGAGATCAGGACCTGCTCGGAAATCACATCGGTCACATCGCCGGCGGCGAAGATTCCGGCGCACGATGTGCGGTTGCGGGAGTCGATGACGATCCGGCCGACGGAGTCGCGCTTCACCAGGTCGGCGACGATATCGGACTGCGGCACCAGGTCGATTTCGACGAAGAAGGCATCGGCGGTCAGTTCCAGCCGCTCACCGTTGCCCTTGATCACGATCTTGCGGGCATACTCATCGCCCAGGATGGATTCGACCTGGTAGCCCTCCAGGATCTCGACATTCGGTGACTGGCGCACGCGCACGCCCATCGGCGAGTCCAGCTCGCCCCGGGTGGGCGCCACCAGCGTCACCTTGCGGGCGATGGTCGCCAGCTCGGCGGTCGAGCGCATGGCCAGCGACGAGTCGCCGATGACGCATGTGTCGCGTTCGATGAAGAGCGGGGCGTACGACACGGCGCTGTAGCACAGGCCGCGCATGATGTATTCCTTCTCTCCGGGGACGTCCAGGCGCTGTCCCCAGGCGCCGGTGGCGACGATCAGGGCGCGGGCGGAGTAGGCCTGGCCGTTGCGGGTGTGCACCTGGAAGCCCTTGGGCAGCTTTTCGATCTTGGTCGCCTTGTCAAAGACGCGCGAGAACTCCAGGTAGTCGATCTCGTTGGCGAAGCGACTGACCACCTCTTCGCCGGTGATCACCAGGTGTTTTTCGATGAAGGGCAACTGCAAGCGGAAGTTGGTCTTGCCGCCCAGGTCGCGGGTGATCAGCAGGACCTTCAGGCGCTTGCGCAGGGCGTACACCGTGGCTGTCAGGCCGGCCGGTCCGCCCCCGAGAATGATCAGGTCATACATCTTGATTTACTCCTCATCCGGGTTCTGGGGCATGGCGATGAAGCCGTCGGCCATCATGGTCTGGGTCAGATCGCGCGAGCGCTTGATGATCCTGGCGGCGGTTTCGAGCTCTGCTTCATAGGTCGTGGTCTTGCCGGCCACGCCCTCCTCGATCGCCTTCATGGCGACGGCTGCCGCCTCGCGCGGGAACACCTGCCACTCGTCCATGTTGGGCAGAATGTAATCAGATGTCAGGCCCTTCTCCTCGGCCATTGCCGCCAGCTCGCCGGCCGCCGCCATGCACATGGGGTCGGTGATCGTCCGGCCGCGCACATCGAGCGTGCCGCGGAAAATGCCCGGGAACCCGAGGGAGTTGTTGACCTGGTTGGGGAAGTCGGAGCGTCCGGTAGCGACCACGGCCGCGCCGGCATCTTTGGCCTCCCAGGGCCAGATCTCGGGGATCGGATTGGCGCAGGCGAAGACGATCGCCTCCTTGGCCATGGGCCGCACCCACTCCGGCTTGATCACGCCTGGCCCGGATTTCGACAGGGCGATGACGACGTCGGCGCCGACCATGGCCTGTTCGATCCCACCCTCACGGCCTTCGCCGTTGGTGATCTGGCACATCTTCCATTTGTCGACGAACTCGGCCTTGCGCAGCTCGACGTCGCTGCGGTTCTTGTGCAGGATGCCCTTGCTGTCGACGACGCGACACAGCGCCGGATCGGCGCCGGCGGCGAAGATCAGCCGGGCGCAGGCTACGTTGGATGCGCCGGAGCCGATGAAGGTGATGCGGGCGTCGCCGATCTGCTTGTTGACGATCTTCAGGGCGTTGATCAGCCCGGCCAGGGTGACGGTCGCCGTGCCCTGCTGATCATCGTGCCAAATCGGGATCTCGGCCTTCGCCCGCAGCGTGTCCAGGATGCGGAAGCACTTTGGCTGGGCGATGTCCTCCAGATTGATGCCGCCGAACCCGGGCTGGATGGTCAGGACGGTCTCGATGATCTTGTCGGGGTCCTTGGTGTCCAGCATGATCGGCCAGGCGTCGACGCCGCCCAGATATTTGTAGAGCAGCGCCTTGCCCTCCATGACGGGCATGCCGGCCTTGGGGCCGATGTCACCCAGACCGAGGACGCGTGTTCCGTCCGAGACCACGGCCACCGTGTTCCACTTGTTGGTGTGGTCGTAGGCCAGCTCGGGATCCTGCTCGATCGCCCGGCAGGAGGCCGCTACTCCGGGCGTGTACCAGATGGCAAAATCGTCGAGGCTTCGGACGCAACACTTCAGGGCGACCTCTACTTTTCCCCGGTAGAACGGGTGCAGGACCATGGCGTCCTTCGATGGCTGGGCCGCCTTGGCCAGCAGCTCCTCCACGGTGGGAGTCGGCGTGCTTTCGACCATGGGTTTACGCTCCTTTGTTCTCGTCGATCGGTCGTGCTGGCTGCAGCACCGACTACAGCCGAAGGTAGGAGTCGGTGTAGATCACCTTGTTGAGCAGAACCTGAATCGTCTTCCAGATATCCGCCTGGACCGGGTCGCTCATGTCGACTTGATCCGGGTCCAAGTCTTCGCCGGCGGCGACGACGTCTCGCAGCTTGAGGTACAAAGCGCCGACGGGTGTGCTATCGTCGCGGGCCTCCACAATGCGGATGGCTTCCGTCAGGTCCTTGTCCAGCGGATCGACGATGGCCGCATCCAGCCCGACCCCCATCAACATGACCATGTAGACCCGATTGAGCAATGGCCGCATCTCCGCCGGGACCTGGTTGGAGACATTCGACAGGCCGACGACGGTCATCGGGGGCGGATCCATCACCATCTTAACCATACGCACGGTTTCAATCGCCTGTGGAACGTACTCCTGGCAGCCGGAGACTGTCAGGATTAATGGGTCGATCAGCAGGTTCTGCATCGGAAGGCCGACTTCCTCGGCCCGCGGAATGAGCTTCTCCATGGCGATGGCCACCCGGGCGTCGGCGCTGACCGGGATGCCGCTCTTTTCCATGCACAAGGCGATCAGCTTCGATCCGTACTGGGCGGCGAGCAGCGGCACGTTGGCCAGGCGTTCCTCCTCGGCCGAGGTCGAGTTGATGATGGCGTTGGAGCCAACCTTCTTCAATCCGCTTTCGATCGCCGCCAAGTTGGTCGTGTCGAAGGACAAAGTCATGCCGGGCACGGCTTCCTGCATCACGTCGACCAGCCAGGTCATGACCTCCGGGCCGTCCTTCTTGCGCGGGCCGACGTTCAGATCGAGGGCGTCGGCGCCCGCCTCTCGCTGGCGCCGGGCGAGGTCGACGAAGAAAGCCCCGTCGCGGTTGGTGATGCCTTCCTTGACCTTCGGCGAAATGATGTGGATGTTTTCCCCAATCTTGTACATCGAGTCGCTCCTTGGAATCAGATCGTGGACAGGATGCGCCCGGCCAGTTCGTCGATTGCCCGGCCGGCAGCAGAGTCCCCATCCAGCCGGATGAGCGGTTGCCCGATCGCATCCAGCTGGTTGACCTGGTCATCCGCCGGGATCAGCCCGGCCAGAGTCAGCCCGCTGTCGTCCACGGCCTGCTGCAGTGCCTCGGGCAGGTCTCCCTGCACGCGGTTGATGACCAGCATCATATGTTTGACGTTGACCTCGACTTCTCGCGCCAGCTGGGCGATGCCGGCGGCTGTCTTCAGGCCGCGCACGGTGGGGTCGGATACCACCAGCAGCAGGTCGACATCCTGAGTCGTTCGCCGGCTGATGTGCTCCATGCCGGCCTCGTTGTCGATGACGACGAAGGCATAGCTGCGCCCGAGTTCATCGACGACCTGGCGCAGCAGGTGGTTCACGGCGCAGTAGCAGCCCTGGCCTTCGGGCCGGCCCATAGCCAGCAGGTCGACGGCTTCGCCTTCCTCGAGGACCATGCGCACTTCCTGCCGCAGGTAATCGTGGCGGCTGATGGCCACGCCCAGTTGCTGGGCCTGCGCCGCCTGCAACATGTCCTCACGCACGTCGCCGACCGTGACCGGCATCTCCAGACCGAGGGCCAGATGCAGGTTGGTCGCCGGGTCGGCGTCGATCGCCAGCACCGGCTGGGCGCCGGTGCGCAGCAAGGCCCGGATGAGCAGCGCAGACAGCGTCGTCTTTCCCGTCCCACCTTTCCCGGCCAACGCAATAGTCTTCATACCGATACTCCCATACCTTTGAGTGCGCGCAGGGCGCGCAGGGTGATCCACTTGTTGGGCTGACGCTTGGCGCCCACGTCAGACCAGGTCTTGCCGATGTAACTGTACTCGAGCGGCCACGTACCGTCAGGGCGCTGTTTCGAAAGGATCAGCGCCACCAGCGGCTTGAGCCGGGGATCCCGGCCGCGGCCGAGGCGCACCAGCACGTCGGCGGTGCGCAGGCAGTCGGTGACATAGCCCATCGGGTATCCGAATCTGAACCACGATTGGCTCGGCTTGGAGGCATACCCCATCGGGTAGTCGGCCGCTGCCGGGTTGCGACTGAGGAGGAACTTGATGCCCTCGAGCAACGCCCGGCGCACTGCGGGCGTTCGTCGCCGCGGCAGGATGCGGCTTAGGGCATCTAAGGCGGGGACAGCCCCCCAGGCGCAGGGCCGATGATCGTTGGCCGAGCAGCAGAAGCCAGGGGCGCTGTTCCCAGAGCGGAAGTAGCGCGGGGCGGCGGCGTCCTTGGCCGCGGGGCCGATCCGCTCGCCGGTGATGCTGCGCGCCAACCAGTCCAGCGCTTCCCCAAGGCGCGGGTCCTCGGCGAGGCCGAGCTCCAACAACGAGGCGCACAGGTTGCCCTGCAGGCAGTGGATCATGGCGCCCGGCGCTGCGTTGCACGAGAAACCGCCGTAAGGCACGGGGGCCCGGCTGTGATCGAGAACATAGTCGGCTGCACGTCGTACCCTGCGATTGCTGCCATCCGCACCGAACTGTCCGAGAAAGGTGACACACCAGACCGTACCGGTGTACTTGGGTGAGTACCCCGGCCCGGGCTTGACCCACCAGCCCTCGGGCTGCATCGCCCGCAAGATTTCCTTCACCGGCGAACAACGCACTGTCGCCCGGCGGGCAGCCAGGACGTCGGGATCATCCGCCGGTGCGCCGAGCAAGTCGCACAAGGCGAAGAAGCGCACCCCTGGATCCTGCTTTTCCAGCAGCCAGTCGAGCACCGATCCGCGCAGGCTCATCCCGGCCGCCGTTCCCGCATGCAGGCGATCCGCTTCACGTCAGTCCCTCGCCGTACATCTGGCCCGGCCCCAGGGAATCCGGGAACCGGGCACGCAGCTGCTCTCTGGCCGCATAGCACAGGTGACAGGCGTCGGCATAGGTCTCGGCATGCGGCAAGCCAAAGTGGCGGACGAGCTGCGACGGGCCCCCGCGCAGCAGCGGTCCGATGACGGGATGCTGAGCCGGTTTGTAGCCCGCCATGATCTCGGTCAGGGGCTGAGCGAACAGGTTGCCGATCAGCAGTCCCTGGCACAGGTGGAGGTCTCCCAGGTAGTCAACATGCAAGCGTTCCGGTTCGACCAGCTCTTCATGCGGGCATTCGCCGAATGATGCCCATGGATCTTGCGGCGCAGCGTTGGCGAAGGTCTGAACGGCTCGACCGCGGAACACGATCGCCCCGCCTTTGATGGACTGACCACGAGCCTCGTCCGCTGACTGCCTGGCTGTGTTGGGGGTCTCGCACACGATCAAGTTGGCGCGAATCCCCAGGCGCTCGGCTGCCGCCAGTGCAGCCTGAGCCTCCGGGCTGAGGACCTGGTCGTAGTGAAGCAGGTCCGAGGAGATGAAGATGTCTTCGAGATCGTCGGCCATCGGGCGCAGCCAGGCCTCGGCATCCAGGGATGAGGTCGCCCAGTAACCGCTGGTGACGATGCCGGCCTTGAATCCGCGCTGGGCGGCCATGTGCACCCCGGCAAGGAGCAGAGGGTAGAAGAGGAAGGGCTCACCGCCTTCGAAGTAGACCTGGTCGATGGTCCCGAGGTCTTTGGCCTGACCCAGAACCTGCTCGAGGTTGGCCAGCGAGAAAGTGCCGTGCTGCTGGGGACTGCCCCAGGTGAAGCAGTGGTCGCAGGCGAAGAGGCACTGGTAGGAGAGCAGGAAGTGCAGGCCAGTGAGCGTCATACGTCCTTCTCACCTTCGGCAGAGGTGTAGCGATCCCAGACCTCGGCCACGCTGGGGAAGCGGGCGATTTCGGTGTGCGGCAGGAACATGGCGGCCGTGAAGGCCTCATAGAAGGTGTTGTCCGCCGAGAGTTCGATGTAGGTCATCTGGCGCGCAATCTGCGCCAGCAGCTGCCGCTGGTCCAGCGAGAGCAGCGCCATGTAGGCGCCCTGCAAGGCCGTGTTTCCAAGGAAGCGAAAGCGTTCCCAGGGCAGGTCGGGCAGCAGGCCGATCTGAACCGCCTTCTCGACATTGATGTACTTGCCGAACGAGCCGCCGACGAGCACCTGTTCGACATCGGTCAGGCTGACGCCAACACTCGACGCCAGCACACTCAATCCGGCGTAGATGGCGGCCTTGGCGCGCATCAGGTTGTCGACGTCGACCTTGGTCAGCACGATATCCTTGCCGGTTTCGGTTTCACTTCCCCAGGCGACAACATACTCGGGACCGTGATCCCCCTGGCGGACGCGCGGCGAGCCCAGGTCAAGCTTGACCCCACCGGCCCGGTCGACCACGCCGGTGACGAACAATTCTGCCAGCAGCGAGATCAAACCCGAACCGCAAATCCCCCGTGGCTTTCCGCCGCCGATGACGCGGTACGTCGGCTCATAGGTTGTTGAGTTGATCCACACCTCTTCGATGGCGCCCTCGGTGGCCCGCATCCCGTCGACAACCCCGGCACCTTCGAAGGCCGGCCCGGCCGAGCAGGCGCAGGCGACCAGCCAATCTCGGGTTCCAAGCACCATTTCGCCGTTGGTGCCGACATCGATGAACAGGGTGAGCATCTCGGTGGTCGCCAGATCGCAGGCCAGCACGCCGGCAGAGATGTCCGAGCCGACGTACGAAGCGACCCCGGGCAGGCAGTCGACCATCGCCTGCGGGTTGATCGGCAGACCGGTCTCCTCCGCCCGGTAGCCTGCGGGAAGATTGACCGTTGGGATGTAGGGGGCGACTCGGATCGCCGCTGGCGGGACGCCCAGGAACAAGTGGATCATGACGGTGTTGCCGGCCACGACGGCCCGGTGGATCATCTCGCCGGTGACCGCCGTGCGCTTGTGGATACGCTCCAGCAACTGGCCGATCGTCTGCTGCACCCGCTCCGTCAGCGCCGCTAGTCCGCCATTCTTGGCGGCATAGATGATGCGCGAGATAACATCCTCTCCGAAGGCGATCTGACCGTTGTATTCGGCCGCCGATTCGATCACCTCGCCCGAGGACAGGTTGACCAGATGGATGCTGACAGTGGTCGTACCGATATCGATCGCCAGGCCGAGTGGCTCGATGGGTTCTGCCCTCAACTCGAGCAGGCGGGGTGGGCCGTCGGGCCTGGACCAGGAACGGGTCTCGATCGCCACCCAGGGTGTCCACTCCGATTGGCGCAGCACCGCACCCATTCTTCGGATCAACCCGAGGGGGATCTCGGCTTCGGGGTAGCCGGCCTCGGCCAACGCCTTCTGCAAGCGCATCAGATCATCGGTGTTGTCCTGCAACGTCGGCTCGGGCAGGCGGAGCCGGAAGGCATGTACTCCTTGCAGGTCGGAGGTGTAGGCGAAAGGCAGCCCGACCCGGGCGGCGGCCTTGTCGGTGACCAGGCGGCGCTCGATTCTCTCCTGTTCGGGGAGGGTGACCGCCAGGTCGCCTTCGATCACCGTCTGGCAGGCAAGGGCGAAGCCGGCCTTCAGGTCCTCCTGACTGAGGCGGACTGTCGACCGGCGCCTGGCACCGGCCCCCTCCACGAGAACGGCGCACCGGCCGCAGCGTCCCTGTCCACCGCATGGCTGGGAGACCTCGAGACCGGCCTGCTGAATCGCCTCGGAGACCAAGGCGCCGGTAGGCGCCTCAATGGTCGAGCCGGATGGAAGGATGTGGACCTTGTGCGTGGCCAAGGTCATGCCCCATGGCGGTCATCGGGATCTCGGTTGAAAGAGGCCGGGGGCGGCGAGGTTGGATCGGTGCTCTCGCCTTCCCGGACTTGTGGCTCCCACCGAAATCGCTGTCCTCGCCTGCTCCTGAGGGGACCGGAGACTCGAAGCAACCGGTCCCGTGATCGGCACTAGTTGTAGCTATCGCTGATGGCGTCGGCGATCTGAGCGGCCTCGACGTCTTCCGAGTCCAAGAACCACCGGGTCAGAGATAGGCCCTCACAGGCAGCTTGGCCTGCCAGGCGCATGACGCGCGGGATGTCGGCCCGATGGCCGCAGGCCAGGGTGCACGGTGCGGGAAGGCCGCATTGAAGGCAGGCGGCCGCGGCGCGGGCTAGATCGACTGCATCATAGCCCAGATAGGGATTGCGCGGCATCCTCGATACTCGGATCATCGTCAAACCCTCCCCGGCACGCTGCACGCTGGGCCGGCGGTTACTGAGTCAATCGGAAGGAGGCGATGCTCGCCTCGAAAGCCGGCTCGGCCTCGACAAGAGCCTCTGACGGAGCCGCATAACTCACGGTGTACAGCGCATCCCCGCGGTGGAACAAGTAGCTGACCTGCACGGACTTGGCCCCCTGGGTCGAGACCTCGACGATCGCCTTCCCGACCTGCTCGCCCTGCAGCGGGAGTGTTCCGTGTTCCAAGACCACCAACCCGGGCGCGGCGTTCGGCAGCTCCGTCAGGTAAGCCTCGAGGTATTCCTCCATCCCCACGATAGCTGGCAAGTCCCGACGGGTCACGCCGGCCATTGCTCCCACCGGCCCCTGGTCGAAGGCTAGGAGCACCATGCCCGAGGC
>CAZBJQ010000045.1:0-18528 GCA_964492235.1 uncultured Anaerolineaceae bacterium
GAACGGATTGAAGACCAGCGTCAGCGGGTTACCGATCACCAGGCTGGCGAAAACCAGGAACGGCACGACAAACAACGCGATCTGCAGGCTCGATCCTACGGCGATCTCCATGCTCAGGCTCATTTGCTGTTTGAGAGCCACCGAGACGGCTACCATGTGCTCGGACACATTGCCAATGAGCGGGACGAGGACCACGCCGAGAAAGAACTCGGAGACACCCCATTCGGCGACCACCGGCTCAACCTGCGCCACCAGGATCTCACTCAGCCAGACGACGCCAGCCGTGGCCAGGGCCAGGACGATCAGAGCCCCTCGCAGCGTCCACCCGGGATGGTGCATCACCTTCTCGGCCGACTTCCGCGTCAGCCGGTCGGCTTGGCCGCGGAAGACGTTCACCAGCCCCAGCAGATAGATCACGAGCATCAAGGCGGCCACGCCCAGGCTGAGGTATTCGACCGCGGCGGCATCCTCGATCCCCTCACTGCTCTGGGAGAAGAGCGACGGCACGGTAAGGGCGGTGACGGCCAGCAGCAACAAGATCGAATCACTCGAGGCCTTGCGCCGATCGAAGCTCATGTCCCCATGGCGGATGCAGCCGGCCAGCATGCTCACGCCCAGGACCAGCAGCAAGTTGCCGAGGATTGAACCCGTGATGGAGGCTTTGACCAGTTCGAGCAGGCCGGCGCGGATGGCGACGATCGTGATGATCAGTTCGGCGGCATTGCCGAGGGTCGCATTCAGCAAGCCACCGATGCGAGGCCCGGCATAGGCAGCCAGCGATTCGGTTCCTTCACCAATCAGACCCGCCATCGGGATCATGGCCAGCGCGGCCGCGACCAGGACGGCCGCGGCTGTCGCCCCGGTGGCCTGCAAGGCGCCTGCGACCGGAGCCAGGAGCAGCAGCCAGTACAACGGGTTGCGGACCAGGCGGTTGAGGGCGGATGAGGTCACAGAGGGTCGGCTCCGAGCTCGGCCTCGGCGGTAAACATGTTCGAGTCGCCTTCCGCAGGCATGATCACCTTGAGCTTGCGCTGGCGCACGGCGAAGCGGATCGGCCACTCGAGCCAGACAGGTTCACCATCCATCTGCAGCACTGCCGGTTCGGCCGCCTCGAATGTCGCCTCGCTCGCCTGGAAGTGAACGATGCCCGGTGCATCCAAGTGTGTACGCAGCAGGACATAAGACAGGCGCACAACGGCGTCCACCAGGGACCGACCACTGACCAGCCAGAAGTCCAGCATCCCGTCGTCGACCTTGGCATTGGGGGTCAGCTCCAGAACGCCCCCTGCATACGAGCGGATGTTGCTGGCAACGGCCACGACGTATCGGTCTTCCCAGACGCGGTCGCCGGCGGCCACGCGCAGGTCAATCCCGGTCCATCCTAGTGACGTCCACAATCCGAGCGTGGCATATTGCAGAAGACCGAAGGACTTCTCCCATCGATCTCGAGGCTCTATCGAATCGACTAAGTTCGCATCCAGCCCGACCCCCGCCCAAAGAAGGAAGGCCCGACCGTTGCATTCACCCAAGTCGACCAGGCGAATTGTCCCGTTGGCCAGCCGCTGGGCCGCGTCCTCCAAAGCGAACCAGTGAGTCCAGTCCAGGGGGCGCAGCCCAAGCTCCGTAGCCCACACATTGGCCGTCCCCGAAGGCAGCACGCCCAGCACCGTTGGGGAGCCTGCCAGGACGGCCGCCACCGATCCCACCGAGCCGTCGCCGCCGGCGACGAACACGGCATCCAGGCCGGACTCGACGGCCTCCGTGGCGATCATATGGGCAGGGCGAGCGCTCGTCGTCTTGACGACGGCCACGTCCCAGCCTGCGTCGACGAGGACGCGAACCGCTCGGTCGAGCAGTGGGCCCGCTGGGAAACGCCCGGCCGCCGGGTTGTAGATCAACAGAGCCGATGCCATCTAAGAGGGACCTTGCGGGAATTATAGCGCGGCGGGCCTCCGCCCAGTTGCCGCTCCGGCGAGGGGCGGATAGAATCTCCCAAAGGACGGCACGACCGGCGGGGCAGCGAGAGCTCAAGCCGCCTCACCCCGACCGCCAGCCAGGAGTCCGGTGACGGTTCAGGGGAGCAGCCGAGGCCTGTGCATCCTGAAGGAAGGCGCGAGTCACCCATGCAACCCTGGAACGCGAACGGTGCACTGATCGGAGGCCGTTACCGCCTGCTCGGCGCCGCCGGCGCCGGCGGCATGGCGCACGTCATCCATGCCCGCGATCTCAACCTGCAGCGCGACGTTGCCATCAAGCTGTTGCGCGAGGATCTGATCGGGGACGCGACCTTCACCGAGCGCTTCCTGCATGAAGCGCGGTCGGTTGCCAACCTGCTCCACCCCAACATCGTCACGGTCTACGACTTCGGCCATGACGCCGGCCGGTACTTCATGGTCATGGAGTTTATTGACGGGACGGATCTGAAGACGGTTCAGCGCCGGCGCGGGCGATTCACCGAAAGTCAGGCGGTCGCAATGATGATCGAGGTTTGCAGCGGGGTCGGGTACGCGCACCGCGCGGGACTTGTACATTGTGACCTGAAGCCACAGAACATCCTGATCACGTCCGACGGCCACCCCAAGATCACGGACTTCGGCATCGCACGCGCCCTGACGACGATTCGTCCCGACGAAACCAGCGCCGTGGTGTGGGGCAGTCCCCAGTACTTCTCACCGGAGCAGGCGGCCGGAGGCCCTCCCTCCCCCGCCAGCGACGTATATGCGCTGGGCGTCATCCTGTACGAAATGCTGGCCGGCCGGCTCCCCTTCGAGGCCGAGGACCCCGCAACGCTGGCCGAGATGCATCTGCGGGCAGTGCCCGTGCCCCCTTCGCAGTTCGATCCAGCCATTCCGGCCGCCCTCGAGCAGATCGTCCTCAAGGTGCTCTCGAAGGAGCCCTCCGGCCGCTACCGCACCGCTGACCAGCTTGGCAGGGTGCTGTCGACCTTCGCCGCCGCTGCCCCGGTGCCGGCCCAGCCTCTGCGCCCGATCCCACCCAAGCCGCGGCACGATCCGGATGCCCCGACCTCGCTGTACGGAACCCAGCCCCGCGCGGCGGCCCCGGTCGACTGGCTGGCGGTTGGGCTGGGCCTGGCCGCACTGTTAACGGTTGGCGGTTTGATCCCGCTGTGGCTATGGGCCTGCCTGCTGTACCCGAGCTGCCCCCTGCGCTGAGATTAACCCTTGGTGAACGACCGCCAGCGCCGGCGCGGTATAATCCGGTCGGCTGGACCACTCGACCACGGGAACGGTGGTCCGTCGGAGGCATAAGTGAACTCCCCTAGGGGTCGGAATACGCTCGCCCTGATGATCCTATTGATGATTGTCGCCGTCCTGGTTTTCCAGTTCCGGGCCAGCGCGCCTCAGCCCAAGCAGCTCTCTCTGAGCGAAGTCGCACGTGCCCTGGAGACTGGCCAGGTGACCCGGATCGTCGTTGACAAGGACGAGCTCGAAGTCATCTATCGGGATGGGAGCTCTGCTTTCTCGCGCAAGGAGTCGACATCGACCGCGGTTCAGCAGCTGCTGGAACTCGGGCTACCGCAGGAGAGCCTCGCCTCCAACGGGCTGCAGTGGG
Source organism: uncultured Anaerolineaceae bacterium (assembly GCA_964492235.1). GTDB lineage: Bacteria > Chloroflexota > Anaerolineae > Anaerolineales > E44-bin32 > PFL42. The sequence continues at coordinate 3,574 of CAZBJQ010000045.1, forward strand.
AGATCAAGCAGCCGAGCGACTGGAACACGGTGCTCAGCCTGGTCACTTATCTGCTACCCGGGCTGCTGGTCGTCGGGTTGATTTTCCTGATGCTGCGACAGGCTCAGGGCACCAACAATCAGGCCATGTCCTTCGGACGCAGCCGCGCCCGGATGTTCACCGGCGAGAACCCCACCGTAACGTTCGCGGACGTAGCCGGTGTGGAAGAAGCCAAAGGTGAACTGGAAGAGGTCGTTGAATTCCTCAAGGAGCCGGAGAAGTTCATGACCCTTGGAGCACGCATCCCCAAGGGCGTGCTGTTGATCGGCTCCCCCGGCACCGGCAAGACCCTGCTGGCCAAAGCCGTGTCGGGCGAGGCCGGCGTGCCCTTCTTCTCGATCTCCGGCTCCGAGTTCGTCGAGATGTTTGTCGGCGTCGGCGCCAGCCGGGTGCGCGATCTATTCGAGCAGGCCAAACGGCATTCGCCCTGCATCGTCTTCGTGGACGAGATCGACGCCGTCGGGCGCCAGCGGGGTGCCGGCCTCGGCGGCAGCCACGACGAACGTGAGCAGACTCTGAATCAGATGCTCGTCGAAATGGACGGCTTCGACACCGACACCAACATCATTATTATGGCCGCCACCAACCGGCCGGATGTGCTGGACCCGGCCTTGTTGCGACCTGGCCGCTTCGACCGGCGCGTGGTTCTGGACCGGCCCGACATGCGCGGCCGTGAAGCCATCCTGCGGGTGCACGCCAAGGGCAAGCCGCTCGATCCCGAGGTCGACCTGGCGGTGACGGCACGCGCCACGCCCGGCTTCGTCGGCGCCGACCTGGAGAACCTGGTCAACGAGGCCGCCATCCTTGCAGCCCGGCGCAACAAGCGCTCGATCGGCCCCTCCGAGTTCCAGGAGGCTATCGAACGCGTGATCGCCGGCCCAGAGCGCAAGAGTCGCCTGATCAGTGCCGAGGAGAAACGGATTGTCGCCTACCACGAGGCCGGACACGCCATCGTCGCCCACGTCATCCCGGAAGCTGACCCGGTCCACAAGGTGACGATCGTCGCCCGGGGCATGATGGGCGGGTTCACCATGGCGCTACCTGAAGAGGAGCGCACCCTGGTGTCGCGCAAGAAGCTGCTGGCGGATATGGCCTTCGCCCTGGGCGGGCGGGCAGCCGAGGAGATCGTGTTCAGTGACATCACCTCCGGCGCCTCCAACGACCTCGAGCGCGTGACGAAGATGGCTCGGGCGATGGTCACGCGCCTGGGAATGAGCGATGGCCTAGGGCCCATGGTCTACGGACAGAAGGAAGAGCTGATCTTCCTTGGACGTGAGATCTCTGAGCAGCGTGATTACTCTGAGTCCATCGCCGAGAAGATCGACATCGAGGTGCGGGACATTGTCCAGCAAGCCTATGCGCGGGCCAGCAAGATCCTCAGTGAGTATCGGGACCAGCTCGACCACGTTGCCCAGCGCCTGATCGAAGTCGAGACCATCGATCGAGCCGAGTTCGAAACCATGTTCGATCGCCCGGTCGCCCCCAAGAATAGCGGGACCCCGGTTCTGACGGTCGCCTAGGGCGCTCGTCTGCAAACACACCAGCCAACCTGCAAGACGACGCTGCCCCCGGCGCGGCCTTAAGCCCAGGGGCAGCCTGCTCGTTCGGCGAAGCAGGTCTCCCTGCCCCGCTGCTAGCGATTACCACCCGCGATCAGGCGGGCGCCTTATCGCGATCTTTCTCCTGCCTTACCAGCTCACGCCGCAAGATCTTGCCGACGGTGGTCTTGGGTAGTTCACTGCGAAACTCGACGTAGGTTGGGACCTTGAAGGGCGCCAGCCGGTCTTTGCACCAAGCCTTGACCTCGTCCTCGGTGATCGTCTCCCCGGGCTTGACCACGACCCAGGCCTTGACGGTTTCTCCGCGGTAGGCATCCGGAACGCCGGCCACGCCTGCTTCGAGCACCCTGGGGTTCTCGGTGATGACCTCTTCGACCTCCCTCGGCCACACCTGATACCCGCCCGGCTTGATCAATTCCTTTTTGCGGTCCACGATGTAGAAGTAGCCATCCTCGTCCATGCGGGCAATGTCGCCGGTATACAACCATCCGTCCCGCAGCGTGTTGGCCGTCTCGGTGGGCATGTTGTGATATCCGCGCATGATGGTGGGGCCCTTGATGACCAGCTCACCAATCTCCCCCACACCCAGCTCCGTCACCCCGTCATCGAGTGACAGAATGCGGCAGTCGGTGTCGGGGAAGGGCAGGCCGATCGACCCGGTGCGGGTCTCTCCTAGCAGCGGATTGCAGTGGGTGGCGGTGGGCGCCTCCGACAGACCGTAGCCTTCGACCAGCTTGCCTCCGGTCAGAGACTCGAAGCGCTCCTTCGTCTCGCGCATCAGGGGGGCCGAGCCCGAGATGCATGCCCGGATCGAGCTGACATCAACCTTGCCGGCGATCACGTCGGGGTGGTTGTTGATGGCGTTGTACATCGTGGGGACGCCGGGGTAGATCGTCGGCCGGAACTTTGCGATTGAATGCAGCACATCAGCCATGTCCCTCGGGTTGGGGACCATGACCATGCTGGCGGCCGAGGCGATAGCGAACATCATGCCCGCCACCATGCCGTAGACATGGAACAAGGGAATCGCCATTAGGACGGTCTCGCCGCCGCTGTGGACATCCGGCATCCACGAGCGGATCTGGAGGGCATTAGCAACCAGGTTTCGGTGCAGTCCGATAGCCGCTTTGGAGACTCCGGTGGTGCCTCCGCTGTACTGGAAGATGGCGATGTCCTCTGGACCGACATCCAGCTGCGGCCGATCGGACGGTCGATAACGAGACAGCAGTTCCTGCAGCCAGATGTCGCCCTGCTCCAGCTCAACCCGGTGTCCGTCCTTCTTCTCCTTGGCCAGGGTGAACAGCAGGCGTAGAACTGGAGGCAGGTACTCCTTGATGTTGGTGACCACCAGACGCTTGAGGTGGGTTTTGGGCTGAGCCTCCTTGACCTTGCGGTAGAAGTTGCTGGTTACCAGCATCAGCTCCGCCCCGGAGTCTGAGAGCTGGTGCACGATTTCGCGTGGCGTGTATAGCGGATTGGTGGCCACCACCAGACCGCCAGCCTTGAGGATGGCGAAGAACGCCAGGACGAACTGGGGGACATTGGGCATGAAAAGCCCGACGGGTTGGCCCTTGCCGACGCCCAGGTCGGCCAGACCCGCCGCCAGGCGGTCGGTCAGCAGGCCCATTTCGCCGTAGGTCAGGGTCGCGCCCTTGAAGATCGTGCAGGGCCGGTCGGGGAAGGTACTCGCAGCCTCTTGGAGCAAGTCAACCAGGGAGACGGGAGGGTAGTCAATGGATCGGGGTACGCCGGGATCGTAGTGCCTAAACCAGGGTCTCTCCTCCATAACGGCCACACTCCTCCGGGCATGCTCGAGGTGGACCGGATGTCCTGGTTCTTTTATACAACAGAACTCATGCGCGGCGCGCGATGATATAATCCTGCCAAGTCGGTCCCGCCGTCCGGCGCTTGGCGGGCGGGCCGCCTTCCTGGCCAGCCCGGCGGTGGCATGCCATCCTCGATCGGGTCTCGGCAGCGAATCCTTCGGAGGAAACCTGTGGTGCGGACGCTCGCGGTGCCCGGTCCGGTGGCCAGGCGCTACCTGGAACGTGATGCCGCCGTCGTCTCTCCCTCCTATCCCCGCAGCACGCCGCTGGTCATGGATCACGGCAAGGGATCCGAGGTCTGGGACGTCGATGGCAATCGTTTCGTTGACTTTGCGGCCGGGATCGCCGTTTGTTCCACCGGCCACAGTCACCCGACCGTGGTCCGGGCGGTGCAGGAGCAGGCAGAACGCTTCCTCCACATTTCTTCGGACTACTATCACCCACGCTGGATCGAGCTGTCGGAGCGGCTGAGCGCGATCGCCCCGTTCTCCGAGCCGGCCAAGGTCTTTCTCGGTAACTCCGGCACCGAGGCTGTCGAAGCCGCCATGAAGCTGACCCGGCACCACACCGGGCGGCAACACTTCATCGGATTCCATGGAGGGTTCCACGGCCGCACGATGGGCGCGCTTTCGGTGACAGCCAGCAAGCCCATCCAGCGCCGCGGTTTCACCCCCCTGCTGACCGGGGTCGTCCACGTCCCCTTCCCGGACCCGTACCGCCCGGTGTTGGCCTCGACCCACAGCGACTACGGAGAGACTGTGGTCGACTACATCGAGAACGTGATCTTCCGTCGCAATCTTCCGCCCGAAGACTGCGCCGGTATTCTGGTCGAGCCGATCCTCGGCGAAGGCGGCTACATCTTGCCCACCGACGGCTTCTTCCGAGCGCTGCGCCGGCTGTGCGATCAATACGGCATCCTGCTGATCGCCGACGAAGTCCAGACCGGCGTGGGCCGCACCGGGAAATGGTGGGCGATGGAACACTGGGGGGTGGAGCCAGACATCGTATGCTCGGCGAAAGGAATCGCCTCCGGTGTCCCACTGGGCGCCACGATCGCCCGTGGCAGCGTCATGGACTGGCCGGCCGGCGCCCATGGCAACACGTATGGGGGCAATCCGCTGGCATGCGCCGCGGCCCTGGCCACGCTCGACCTGGTCGAGCAGGAGTTCATGCACAACGCTGCCACACAAGGCGAATATGCCCTCGATGCCTTAGCAGAGATCCAGGCTCGCCACCCAAGCATGGGAGACGTCCGGGGCAAGGGACTGATGATAGGTGTCGAGTTCGTCAAGGACCGGTCGAGCAAAGCACCGGCACCGCGGCTGCGCGACGCGGTCGTCGACAAGGCCTTCACGCATGGGCTGGTGCTGCTGGGCGCCGGGGACTCCTCGGTCCGGCTCTCGCCTCCGCTCAGCATCACACGCGCCCTGATGGATGAGGGTCTGGAGGCGCTTGAGGCGGCCATCACCGAGGCTGAAACCGGCCGGCTGGACTAGCCGCGCATGCTCCCCGATTTCCGCATCCGCCAACGCGAGTACCTGCTGGAGATCTCGCGGGCGATCACGGAAGAACTCGATCTCGAGAAGGTCCTCGGTCTGATCGTTCGGGTCTCCACCGAGCTGCTTTCCGGCCATGCCGGGCTGATCGCGCTGCGCCAGGAGTCTGGCGGCTGGCGCGTGGCCGCGACCTCCGGTATCAACCCTGCGCTGCTCAAACAGCTCGGCCCGCTGCTGGCTGATATCCCGGACCAGAAGGACGCCGCCCGTTTCGAATTGCCGGAAGTCAACCGGCGGTTGCAGCGCATGACGGCCGCCGCCTCGCTCGGCCTCCTGACCGGCGTCGGGTTGCCGATGGTGACGCGCAGTGAAGTAGTGGGCGTCGTCTTTGTGTTCCGTTCCTACCGCGGGGTGTTTTCCTCCGAGGATCGCAGCCTGCTCGCCGGCTTCGCCTCCCAGGCGGCGATTGCAGTCCAGAACGCCAGCCTCTACCGCGATATCAGCCAGCAGAGGCAGCACCTGGCCTCGGTCCTCGAGTCTTCGGCTGATGGGATCTTCATCCTGGACCCGGCGCACCGCCTCGTCGGTTTCAATCCCGCCTGCGTCCGCCTGACCGGCACGCCAGTCGAAGACGCTCTCGGCGAGGAACACGCGCAGGTGATCCGGTGGGCGCGGCGAACGCACGGCGTCTCCCTGGAAGAGGCCGAAGCCAGCGGCTGGCCGCTCAACCGGCAGGCCACCCTGTACGTCGAAGGCGAACTGCAGACGCGCGACGGCGGAACGATCAGCGTCGGCGTCACCTATGCGCCGACGACCGCCTCCGACGGCCGCCTGCTGGGGATTGTCGGCAACGTCCGGGATATCACGCGGTTCCGCGAAGCCGAGGAGCTGAAGAGCACCTTCATCTCGATCATCAGCCATGAACTGCGCACCCCGGTGGCCCTGATCAAAGGCTACGTCGGGACGCTGCGGCGGGAGGATGCCACTTGGGACCCGTCCATCGTCCGCCAGAGCCTGGCAGTCATCGAGGAGGAGGCGGACCGGCTGGCGACGCTTATCGACGATTTGCTCGATGCCTCCCGCCTGCAAGCCGGGGCACTGCGCTTGAAACGCTCAGAAGTCGCGCTCGATCAGCTCGCCGCCCAATCCGCCGAGCGCTTCCAGACACAAAGCGACAGGCACCGATTCGAGGTGCACTTCCCCCCACGATTTCCGGTGGTGATCGCCGACCACGACCGCCTCTCACAGGTTGTCAGCAACCTGCTGTCGAACGCCGTGAAGTATTCCCCGCAGGGTGGCACGATCACCCTGAGCGGGCAGGTCCGACCCGACGACGTGGTCGTATGCGTCGCGGACCAGGGTCCGGGGATCTCGAGACAAGACGCCCCCCGGGTGTTTGACCGCTTCTATCGGGCCACGGAGGCCGCTCGCAGTACCAAAGGCGCCGGCTTGGGATTGTTCCTGGCCAAGGCCGTGGTGGAGGCCCACGGCGGTCAAATCTGGGTAGACGACTCTGGCACCACCGGCGCCCGCATCTGCTTCTCCCTGCCCCGCGCCCCCAACCCAGCCCGGCACAAGGACTAGGACCCTATCATGCCCAGACATGTCACCCAGATCCGCTGCCCGAATTGCGGCAACCCCGTCCAGGCAACCGTGGAGCAACTGGTGGATGTCTCACAGGATCCATCAGCCAAGGCGCGCCTGCTCAGCGGATCCCTAAACCTGGTTCGCTGCCCGTCCTGCCACTATGAAGGCCAGCTTGCGACGCCTCTTGTTTACCACGATGCCTCGAAGGAACTCTTGATGACGTTTATCCCGGTTGAGGTTGGACTGAAGAGAGACGACCAAGAGAGGCTGATCGGGCAGCTGATCAACCAGGCCATCAGCCATCTGCCTGCCGAGCAGCGCAAAGGCTATCTCTTCCAGCCCCAGGCTGTGCTGACCGTGCAGGGGATGTTGGAGCGCATCCTGGAAGCCGACGGGATCACCCGCGAGCAGATGGAGGCCCAACGCGGCTTGATGATGCTGTTTGAAGACATGCTCCGGACCCCTGAGGAGGGTCTGGCCGCCTTCGTGGAATTGCACGACCAGGAGCTCGGTCCGTCGTTTTTCCAGCTGGGGGCCGTCGCCATTCAGTCCGCCCCCGACGAACGCGCCAGCCAGGCGGCCGAGCACAAGCTGGAGAGGGTGCTGAGCACCAGCTCGTACGGAAAGCGGCTGGCTCAGCAGGAGTCCGAACTGCGTGCAGCCGCTGACAGCCTGCGCGCCGTCGGGGGGGAGCTCACACGCCAGCGATTGCTCGACCTGTTCCTGAAGGCGCCGAGCCCGGACCGGGTATCGGCGCTGGTCAGTCTCACCCGCCCGGGGCTCGATTACGAGTTCTTCTCGCTGCTGAGCGCGCACATTGACCAGGCGCGGGCCGGCGAGAAAGGGCGCCTGGAACGGCTACGACAACACATGCTCGAACTCACTCAGGAGATCGACCGGTTGCAGGAGGCGAGAGTGGCCGAGACGGCCTCGCTTCTCAAGTCGATTGCGGGCGCCGCCGACCTGGAGCAGGCGATTGCCGCCGCCCTGCCCTATATCGACGAGCTCTTCCTGAGTGTTCTCCACGCCAACATCCAGGCAGCACTAGAGCGCGACGACAAAGCCGGCCTGCAGCGGCTGCAGGCTATCGATGGGCTTATTCAAAGCCTGATCCGTCAGGCTATGCCGGCCGGCTTACAGCTTGCCGAGGAAGTCATCCAGGCAGACGGCCTGGAGAAGGCGCGGGCGCTGCTCGAAGCATCGGCCGACAAGATCGACGAGCAAACGCTTGGGGCCCTGCTGGGCGCCGCTCAGCGGCTGGAACAAGCCAGTGAGGCCGATCTATCCGCCGAGATGCGCGAACTGCACCGGCTGGCACTGCGGCTTTCCATGCAGGCAAAGCTGGGCGGGGCCGGCCCGGCCGCCTCCCCGACGCCGGCGCACTGACCCACTCTAGCCGATTCGGCAGACCAGCCCTTTCAGGTAGCGTCCCTCCGGGAAGGCGAGCGTCACCGGATGGTCGGGCGACTGGGCCATCCAACCGACGATCTGCGCCACAACCCCGGCATCCAGCGCCGAATCCGCCACGATCTTCTGGAAGAGTTCGGGCGAGATGGCCCCTGAGCAGGAGAACGAATACAGCGTTCCTCCAGGCCGCAGCAGCTTGAAGGCCAGGAGGTTGATGTCCTTGTAACCGCGGGCTGCACGATCCACCTGGGCGGCACTGCCGGCGAAGCGTGGCGGATCCAGCACGATGGTGTCGAACTGCCTGCCCTGGTCGCGGAATCGGCGCAGTGCGGCGAATACGTCCGCCTGCAACCATTCCGACCGTGAAGCGGGGAACCCGTTCAGATCGACATTGGTCCTGCCCAATAGGATCGCCTGGCCCGATTCTTCCACGGACACCACGGACGATGCGCCGCCTGCCAGCGCAGACGCAGTGAAGCCGCCAGTGTAGGCGAAACAGTTCAACACTTCCCCAAGATGCCTCTCCCTGCGCAGCCGATGCCGGTTCTCTCGCTGGTCGAGGTAGAAACCGGTCTTCTGGCCGGAGACGAGATCGACGTCGAACTCGAGCCCGCCCTCCCGGACCCGGACGACGTCGCCGGGGAGCTCGCCCCGGAGCGTCCCGCAGCGGGGGCTCAGGCCCTCCAGGTTACGGATCGGAGCATCGGAGCGGTCGTACAGTCCCCGCATCGCACCCAGGTGGCTCAAACCGTCGGCAATGCAATCTCGCCAGCGTTCCGCACCTGCGGAGAGGAACTGCGTAACGCGGAACTCGCCGTACCGGTCCACGATGAGCCCTGGGAGGCCGTCGGATTCCCCGTGCACCTCGCGGTACGCCGTGGTGTCTGGGTCGGAAGCCAGGGAGGCCCGGCGGTGGACCGATGCCGCCAGCCGGCGCGAGAAGAAAGACGCGTCGACCGCCTCCTCCTCCTCCCACGTCCAGACACGGACGCGGATCTGCGACTCGGGTGAATAGGCGCCGCGGGCGAGCCACGTGCCGGCGGCGGAGAATACTTCCACCGTCTCGCCCGTTGACGGCTCACCTTCGACCTCACCAATGGCGCCGGAAAAGATCCAGGGGTGACGGCGCAGCAGGGAGCGCTGTTTTCCTGGGAGCAGGCGCACGGCTGCGTTCACGGGAGAGGCCACGCCCCCCGCCTCACTCTGGCCGCTTCTTAGACAGCGCCTGCAGCCCCGCCTGATCCACCTGCTTGACACCCAAGCGGCGGGCTTCGTCAAGTTTCGACCCTGGGGAGTCTCCCACCACAAGGTAGGACGTCCGCCGGCTTACGCTCCCGCTCACCTTGCCGCCGCAGGCTTCGATCAGGGTTTTCGCCTGTTCTCGAGTCATCGTCGGCAGCGTCCCGGTAATGACAAAGGTCATCCCTGCCAGCGGGCCGGGCCCAATCTCCTCAGCCAGCAGCTCAACTGTCGGCCACACCCCGGCCCGCTTCAACTTGGCGACGAGCTTCCTGTTCGTCGGCCGGGCGAACCAATCCGTGATGGCGGCGGCTGTGTTGGGCCCGATGCCTTCAATCCGTTGAAGCCGATCTGGCGAGGCCTGCGCCAGGTCGTCAAGGTCAGGGAAGCTCCGGGCAAGATCCGCGGCGACCGTCTCGCCGACGCCGCGAATGCCCAAGGCGGTGATCAGCACCCGCAGGGGCCGGTGGCGCGAGGCCTGGATGGCGGCAGCCAGGTTCTCCGCCCGCCGTTCGGCAAACCCTTCCAGCCGCAGCAGGTCATCGGCCGTCAGGCCGTAAAGATCGGCGACATCTCTCACTACCCCCTCGGCCACCAGTAGCTCGGCGACCTTGATGCCCAGTCCCTCGATATCCATGACGCCGCGCCCAGCGAAATGTTCGAGGTTGCGGACAAGCTGCGCCGGGCAGGCGCCATTCACGCAGTAGACCGCCACCTCCCCCTCGATGTGTTCGAGCAAGGCGTGGCACTTCGGGCACCGCCTCGGCGGTCTGAATCTTCGCTCGTGGCCAGTTCGTGCCTCCAGCACGGGACCCACGACATAGGGGATGACCTCGCCGGCGCGTTTGACCAGAACGCGATCCCCGAGACGGATGTCCTTCTCCACGATGAAATCGAAGTTGTGGAGCGTGGCCTGTCGTACGGTGACGCCGCCCACCGTCACCGGCGCCAACAGGGCGGATGGGGTGATCACACCGGTTCGGCCGACATTGACGTCGATGTCCAGTAGCTCCGTCGAAACGATTTGGGCCGGGAACTTGAAGGCAATCGCTGAGCGGGGGTCCTTCCCGACGACCCCCAGCCGCCCAGCCAGCCTGAGGTCGTTGATCTTGATTACGGCGCCATCGGCTTCATACGGGAGCGAGTCTCGGCGCTCCGCCCAAGCCGATGCGATGGCGACGGCCTCCTCGAGGCTGGGCGCAACAGCTATGCCTTCGGCGACAGGGAATCCGCAAGCGCGCAGCATTGCCAGCGCCTCGGCCTGCGTCTCCGGGAGGCCATCCGAGGAATCAAGGATGGCGTAGCTCAAGAGGCGGATCGGGCGTGAGGCTGTCAGCGATGGGTCCAGTTGGCGCAATGCGCCTGAGGCGGTGTTGCGCGGATTGACGTACGCCTTCTCACCAGCCGCCTCCATCTTGCGGTTCAAATCCTCGAAGTCCTTGAGGAAGATCAAGGCCTCGCCCCGGACGACCAGGCGGCGTGGCGGCGTCGGGCCCTCGGGGTCCACTGGTATGCGCAGGGGCAGCGACCGGACCGTGCGCAGGTTGGCCGTGATGTCCTCACCTGCTTCTCCGTCACCGCGGGTCGCACCCAGCGAGAACACCCCGTCTTGGTAGTGGAGCACAACCGTCAGCCCATCCAGTTTCGGCTCGACGACGAAGGAGGCGCCCTCCACCCCGGAATCGAGCCGGCTGATCCGTTCGAACCAAGCGCGCACCTCCTGCGCATCGAACGCATTTCCCAGACTGAGCACCGGAACCGGATGCCTGACCTTGACGAACTTCTCGACCGCCTGGCCGCCGACTCGCCGGGTGGGAGAATCCGGGGTGATGACTTCGGGATGCTGCGCCTCAAGATCCGCCAGCTCGCGCAGCAGGCGGTCAAACTCGTAATCGGAGATCAGCGGCGACTGCAGGACGTGATACCGGTGGTTATGAAGAGCGATTTGCCCGCGCAGATCGGCGGCTCTCTCGATTGCCTGGCGATCGGCCATGAGAAGATTATAGCCTGCGGACCGGCAGCGGACCCCGCAGCGAGACGGGGTGGCCGGTCCGTGGTCATGGTCGTTGGTCGGAGGGCGCCGGCTTGCCGGCGCCTCAGTTCCTGGATGGGATCACGTCCGGCCACAACGGGAAGAACATCAGCCATTCGCCCGGCCTGGAGCGCACTTCCGGGTCGAATAGATCCAGCGCCGCCTGTGCCAGCCGCGTCACACCGTCTTTGGCCTCGACGAAGGCGCGCGGATCGATCATCCCCAGGCCCAGCCCCCGGTAGCGGTGTGCGCCCTCCGACCTGCAGACGCCCGCCACCACGTAGGCCCCGGTCTTGATCGCCAGCCTGGCATGCCCTACGGGCAGCCGGGCGGCACGGCCGCAAAAGGTCAATGGCTCACCCTTGGGGTCTGGACGGTCCAGGCCGGTCATCACCAGCCCACCTTGGCGAAGGCGCTCGATCGCCACCCGCAGCGATCGCATCTCGATCGGCAGGACCTCGAGGCCGTGCTTGCGCCGGATCTCGTTCTGAACTCGGTAGCTTCCCGTAGGGGTGGCATAGGCGAGCGCCAGGCCCGGGTAGCCGCGCTCGGTAAGCGTCAGCAGCAGAAACTCGAAGGCGCTCATGTGCGCCCCGACCATGATTGCACCGCGGCCGCTTCGAAGCGCACCGTCAAGCAGGGACCTCAGGCTCTCGTCCAGCACCATCCCACGAATCAACGCCTCCCGGCCAATCGCCATGGCGCGAAAGACATCGGCGTGTCCATGCATGGTGTGTTTCAGCACCTGATCGACCGCCGCCTGCAGCTCCGGAGAGGCGTAGGGGAGGCCGCGCACGACCGACTGGTTGGATCGGATAGCCTGCACCAGCGGCGACTCAGGATCGCGGGCGGCCAGCCTGGCGGCGGTATCCGCCAGCCATCCGGCCGATGAGGCGGGCAGCACGCGTGCCAGCACGATGCCTAGACGGGTCAGGAATGCCGTGTCAGCCAAGCTGCGGGCGGTCATGTGCCAGGCGGGGCCTTCTTTGCCTTGGCCGGGTTCCAGTAGGCGCGGAAGGCATCGGCGATGACGGGCAGGCCCCGCAGCACGCAAATGCAGGCCGCGATCCATGCCATCCAGACGGAAAATACGAGGACAGGCTCGCCAGCCGACTGTCCTGAAGCGCCCGCCGGCAGCCCCGACAGCCCATAGCCTAGTGTCAATCCGCAGAAGGCCAGGATTTTCGTCAGGCTGTAGCTGGAGCGCATCAGCGGAGCACCGACCAGGAACCGGCTGAGGCGTGAGCGCTGCTGTTGGAGCGGCGCCTCCCCCTTGCCAACACCGATGGTGCGGATGGCGTCGGTCAGGGTCGTGCGGATAATCACGATCAGGGGAATCGCGATGTGCAGCAACCCCAGGCCGGCAAACGACACCCATAGCACCAGCTCGTAGGTGCGGTCGGCGGCGATGTCGAGGATGCTTCCCATCAGACTGGTTTCGCCGCGCCCGCGAGCGACGATCCCGTCGATCGTGTCCAGCGCCAGCAGGGCCAGCAGGTAGGGCGTGCTCCAGGCGATGGCGCTTGGCGTGCCTCCGTACAGCACCACCAGGAAGCCGACTAAGAGCGGGAAACGGCTCAGCGTGATCCAGTTGGCCAGCATCGTGTTCCTCAGGGCCCGATTCTATCTTGGTGGCGGATTCGGTCAAGCATGGCTGCGCCCAGGGCGCCGAACCGCCGTCTCACCTGGTTGATGTGTGTTTCTTCCATTGCCTGGGAGTCAGGCATTTGCTAGACTGGTGACGATTTCCGGACATGGAGAGGTGCTGACGTGGGCCGAGTGATTGGATACATCGCGGCTGCCATCCTGCTCTTCTTCGGCGTGCTCTTCGTCTGGGGCGCCTTTAGCCCCGAGATTGAAGGCTCGCCAGTTGGATCGATCATCGTCGGCATCATTAGCATCGGTGCCGGCCTGGGCTTGATCTGGCTGGTCGGGCGCCGGGCGAAGCAAGCCGCCGAGGCCGCGACCATCATCCAGAAGATCGAGCTGTCCGGTGACGTCAACCTGGAGAAGATGACCTGCCGCAACTGCGGCGGCGCCTTGTCCTCCGAGCACATCAAGGTGATCACCGGCGCACCGTTTGTCCATTGCCCCTATTGCGGCACCTCCTACCAGCTTAGCGAGGAGCCCAAATGGTAGGGCGAGGCGACGCACACACTCGTCTTGTCATGCAGAACAGGAGTCCGGTATGAGCAGAACATGCCGTAGTCTGTTCACCGCATTGGTCTTGGCGGCCGTGCTGGGCGTGGCGCCCGCCGCCGCCCAGACCTATGACTTCGGCCTGGAGCAGAGCCTCGTCGATCTCTTCCTCGAGGACGACGGTAGCGCCCGTCTCGAGTACCAGCTGACGTTCCGCAACAACCCCGGCGGCAGCCCGATCGACTTCGTCGACATCGGCATGCCGACCCCCGGCTACAGCCTGAGCGCCGTCTCGGCGTGGGTCGAAGATACGCCGATCACCGATATCCAGAGCTCGCCGTATGTCGAGAACGGCTTCGCGCTTGGACTCGGCGGCCAGGCCATTCCGGCCGGGGAATCCGGGACCGTGCGGATCGTGGTTACGGGCGTCGAGGACCTTTTGTTCCAGGCCGATGAGCCGCCAGACTACGCCAGCCTCCAGTTCTCGCCCACCTGGTTCGACACCCAGTTCGTCGAAGGCAGCACGCCGATGCGGGTCACCTTCCACCTGCCGCCTGGAGTACAGCCGGAGGAGCCCCGCTACTATCCCGCTGCCGGCGGCTGGCCCGATGGAGCGCCCGAATCGGGATTCGACGGCCAGGGGCGTATTTTCTACTCCTGGTACAACCCGGCGGCGGATCCGAGCCGGCAGTACACCTTTGGTGCCGGGTTCCCTGCCTCCTATGTCCCGGCCTTCGCCGTCGCCGCCCCGCCTGCTGCCAGCCTGGGAATCGACCTCTCGGGGTTGATTGTCCCGCTGTGTTGCGCCGGCTTCGGCGCGCTCTTCATCGGCAGCACCGTCCTCAGCCTGCGGACCGCCAACCGCCGCAAGCTCGCCTACCTTCCACCCAAGATCGCCATCGAAGGGCATGGGATCAAGCGAGGTCTGACGGCCGTCGAATCCGCCGTCCTGCTCGAAACCCCGCTGGACAAGGTCCTGACTATGACCCTGTTTTCCCTGATCAAGAAGCAGGCGGCGCGCGTGACCAGCGAGAAACCGCTCAAGATTGAGCGCATCACCCCCAAACCCGAGGACCTGCGTGACTACGAGGTCGCCTACCTGGACGCCATCGTCGAAGCCGAGGCCCGCGCTCGGCAGAAGGCCCTCGAGCAGGTGGTCGTCGAACTGGTCAAGTCCGTCCAGGCGAAATTGAAGGGCTTCAGCTTGAAGGAGACCCGCGAATACTACAAGGCGATCGTGCAGAAGGCCTGGCAGCAGGTCGAACAAGCCCAGACGCCCGAGGTCAAGTCCGAGCGGTACGCCGAAAACCTCGAGTGGGAGATGCTCGACCGCGACTTCGACGACCGCACCCGCCAGACGATGACCGGCCCGGTCTATGTTCCGATTTGGTGGGGGAACTACCGGCCGGCAAGCGCTCCTTCCGGCGGAGGAGGCACGTTGGCCCGGCCGGTCTCCCTTCCGCGCGGATCGCCTGCCTTGCCGCATCTCCCGGGATCGGACTTCGCGGCTTCGATGGCCAACAGCGTACAGGGCGTGGCTGGCGGCCTGGTCTCCAGTGTCCAGTCGTTCACCGGCCGCGTCACCCAATCGACGAATCCCCCGCCCCCGCCCTCGCGGGCCTCGGGCAGCG
>CAZBJQ010000046.1:0-18412 GCA_964492235.1 uncultured Anaerolineaceae bacterium
AACGTCGCCTCGGAGGCCGGCCTGGTGGGCATCCCGGGTCAGGTCGCCTACAACGTCTCCAAGGGAGGGCTAGTGGCCCTGACCCGCAGCTGTGCTGTGGACCTAGCGGGGCGCGGGATCAGGGTCAACTGTGTCTGCCCCGGAACGACCGACACACCGCTCGTCCAGGCGGCCGTCGGCCGCGCAGCGGATCCGGCGGCAGCCCGCCGCCGTCTGGAGCAAGCCCGGCCTCTGAACCGCCTCGGCACACCGGAGGAGATTGCGGCGGCTATCCTCTTCCTGGCCAGCGACGAGGTGGCGTACGCCACCGGCTCGATCCTGAGCGTCGACGGCGGCTACACGGCGCAATAGCGCCCCCTGCTGGAGCCCCCGATGTCGCCCAGTGAGCCCGTGTTGCGGATGGAGCAGATCGACAAACGGTTCCCCGGCGTCCATGCCCTCGATCGTGTGGATTTCGACCTGTATGCCGGTGAAGTCCACGTCCTCCTCGGAGAAAACGGGGCCGGCAAATCCACCCTGATGAAGATCCTGAGCGGATCCATCCCGCGGGATGGCGGCCGCATCTTCATCCAGGGGAAGGAAGTGCACGACCTCATCCCGGAGCGCGCCCAATCGCTCGGGATCGGCATGGTCTACCAGGAATTCAGCCTGGTGCCGGCGCTCACCGTGGCCGAGAATCTGTTTCTCGGCAGGCTGCCGCGCACCCGGCTGGGGAGCGTGGACTGGCGACGGACGTACCGGCTGGCCGAACAAAGCCTGGCGGAGCTGGGGGTCGAGGTCAACCCCCGAACGGAAGTGCGCTCCCTGACCGTGGCCGAGAAACAGCTGACGGAGATCGCCCGGGTGCTGGCCAAGCAGCCGCGCATCCTTGTGATGGACGAACCGACGTCGGCGCTCTCGGATGTCGAACGCGAGCGGCTGCTGGGGATCCTGCGGCGGATGCGCGAGCGGGGAGTCGCCATCGTCCACATTTCCCATCGCCTGGCCGAGGTGCCGTTGATCGGACAACGGGTGACCATCCTGCGGGACGGGAAGCGAATCGCCACCCTGCCGGTCGAAGCCGCAACCCAGGACGACCTGATCCAGATGATGGTGGGTCGCGAGCTGACGGAGCAGTACCCTCGGCGCGGCCGTCCGGAGGCGAGGCAGGTCCTCGAGCTGCACAAGTTGTCCGTGCCCGGTGCGCTTCGGGAGGTCTCGCTCGAGCTGCACGCCGGCGAGGTTCTCGGCATCTTCGGCCTGATGGGGGCAGGGCAGACGGAGTTGGCGCGGGCCCTGTTCGGGCTCGAGGCGAAAGCGAGCGGGGAGATCTTCATCGATGGTCAACGCGTCCGCCTGGAACGTCCGTCGGATTGCATTCGCCATGGTATGGGCTTCCTGCCACGCGAGCGTCGGGAGGGGATCGTGCCAATGCTGCCGATCCCACCCAACATCACCCTGGGCCGTCTCAGCCAGGTGTCACCCGCTCACTGGTTGAACCTGCGCTCGGAGCGCGAGGTGGCCTCGGGCTACGTACAGGACCTGCGCATTCAGCCGACCTCGTTGGACCGACCAGTGATCTACCTGAGCGGCGGCAATCAGCAGAAGGTCGTCCTCTCCCGCTGGTTGTGCAGCGGGGCCAGGGTCCTGGTGCTGGACGATCCGACCCGCGGCGTGGACGTGGGGGCCAAGGCCGAGGTCTTTTCCCTGATCGATCACCTCACGCAGCAGGGCGTGGGCGTGATCCTGATCTCTTCCGAGATGGCGGAACTTCTGGCGATGGCCGACCGTGTCCTGGTCATGCGGGGCGGGCGGCTGACGGCTGAGTATCCTCGGGGCGCGGCGACGCAAGAAGACCTGTTGCGCGACGCAAGCTGAGCGACCTGGAGGTCGCCGTGACGAAGAAACCAAAGGTCGAGGCAGCCTACTCCCGGGTTCAGGCGCCCGACGTCGGGGAAGCGAGAGGCGGCCGCGCCTCGGCCCTCCTTCGACAGGGGTTGCTGCGGGTCGGGCCGCTCATCGCCCTGTTCGTGTTGGCGGGGTACCTGTCCGTCGCCACGCCGCACTTCCTGACGGTCGGCAACGGCGTCAACGTGGCCCGCCAGACGGCGATTACCGCCATCCTGGCCGTCGGCCAGACCCTGGTCATCATCACGGGCGGAATCGACCTGTCGGTTGGCGCCATGGCCGCCATCTCGGCGTGCGTGGCGGCCGTCCTCATGACGCAACGGATCGAGGTGGCCGGGTTGGCCTTCGGGCCGGTCCCGATGGGGGTTGGGCTGATTGTGGCGTTGGCGGTGGGCACGATCGCAGGTTGGATCAATGGCATCATTATTACCCGCGGGCGAATCCCGGACTTCATCGCCACGTTGGGCACACTCGGCGTGTACCGCGGCATCGCGCTGCTGATCACCGGAGGGCTCCCTGTGCCCTCACACCTGACGGCCACGGAACTGAAGGGGTACTTGCCCGACCAGGTCATATGGCTGGGCGCCGGGGATGTGCTGGGATTCCCCGTCGCGGCCATCATTGCCCTGGCCATCGGGCTTGTCGGGTGGTTCATCCTGCGCTACATGGCGCTTGGGCGGGCGGCGTTCGCGGTCGGGGGCAATCGGGAGGCGGCCCACGTTTCCGGTATCAATACCGACCGTACGAAAGTCCTCGTCTACACCCTCTGCGGGCTCATGGCGGCCATCGGCGGCCTGGTGTTGGCCGGCCGGCTGAATTCAGCCAACGCCTTGATGGCGGACGATGAGAACCTGAGGTCGATCGCCGCGGTCGTTATCGGCGGGACCAACCTGTTCGGTGGCGAGGGCGGCGTCATCGGGACGCTGATCGGGGCGCTGATCATGGGCGTTCTAGCCAACGGACTGAACCTGCTCAACGTCAGCGCCTTCTGGCAGCGCATCGTCCAGGGTCTGACCATCATCATCGTCGTCGTCTTTGACCAATGGCGTCGCCGGCGCATGAGGACCTGACGTGGGAAGCGGTTTGCCTTGAAGTGTGCTGTGAGCAACCGGATCTACGGGGACGGGCCCATCGAAGAAACCTTCGCTCGCCTGGGCGTCCCGCCGGAGGCATTCCTCTCGAGCTACCCCAGTAACCACGTCCATGGCATTGAGAACAAGTGGGTGGACGATCTGCTGCACGCGGCCGATAGATTGGGGAACGAAGCCAAAGCCTGTTCGTGACCCGGTCACTCCAAGGAGGCTGGCCGCCGTGAACAAGATTGGAATCCATTACGCCTACTGGACCCACGATTGGGATGCCGACTTCCATCCATTTATCGACAAGGCGGCCGATCTTGGGTTCGATCTGCTCGAGGTGAACGCGGGCACAATTACCAGCATGAAACCCGAGGCACGGAGGAGTCTGAAAGACCACGCGCAATCCCGGAACACTGGGCTTTCTCACTGCATCGGGCTCCCCGCTCGCTATGATGTCGCCTCTCCGGATGAGGCCACCCGCAAACGCGGTCTGCGCTTCTTGGAGAAAATCATCCGTGCCATAGGCGAGATGGGCGGCGGCAACCTGAGCGGAATCATCTATGGCTACTGGCCAGGCAGTTTGCCTGAGAATGCGGACAAACGGCCGTACGTCGACCGAAGCGTTGCCAGCTTGAAGCAGGCCGCTAAGGTGGCCGCGGACCAGGGAGTCCAGCTGAATGTGGAGGTCGTCAACCGCTTCGAACAGTTCATCATGAACACCTGCCAGGAGGCGATGGAGTACGTCCAGGAGGTCGGCAGCCCAAACGTCAAGATCCTTCTGGACACCTTTCACATGAACATCGAGGAGGACACGATTGGCTCGGCCGTCGAGAGGGCAGGGAGCTTCCTGGGTCACCTGCATATCGGTGAGAATAACCGGCGACCGCCCGGCCACGGTCACATCCCCTGGGATGAATTGGCCTCTGCGCTCAAGACGATCAACTATCCGGGCTATCTGGTTATGGAGCCATTCCTGATGCCCGGCGGAGAGGTGGGTCGCGACATCAGGGTGTTCCGCGACCTTAGCTTTGGGGTCAATCTGGATACTGAAGCACACTTGGCGGTGCAGTTCATCCGAGGCAAGCTGGCGAGTGCCAAATGACACATTTGGTGGGACAGGGATGCGTGCTTGACCAGTCTCTCGCCAAGTGCGGCCCCTGTTTGGCTGGCAGCCGGCAACAAGGGCGAGGAGTCGAATTGGGCATTTGCCGGGTCGACCTGGTGTAGCTTGAGATCTACCTGTGGGGATGGCAGAAGAACCTGATGGCGGAAAAGTACCTGATCGGGGTTGACTTGGGTACAAGCGGCACGAAGGCCGCACTGTACCGGGCCGACGGTTTGCTGATCGCGGAAGCCGCACTGGAGGTGCCGATCTACTATCCGACCCCCGGGGTCGTTGAGCAGGATAACGACGACTTCTACTCCTCAGCCGCACAAACCGTCCATCGATGCGTGCAAGGCAGCGGCATTGACCCCGATCACATTGCCGCCATCGCCTTCGATTCGCAGATGGCAGGGATCGGGACAATCGATGAGGAGTACAAGCCCGCCACAAGGTTCGACTCTTGGCTGGACATGCGTTGCCAGCCGTATATCGAGATGGTTGAGCGTGAGGCAGGCGATCTCGTCACCCGCTTGACGGGCTGCCCGCCTACCTGCGACCACGGCCCGAAAATGCTGTGGTGGAAGCATGAGCGACCGGATGAATACCGGCGGGTAGCGAAGTTCATCACTCCGGCTGCCTATGTCGCCGGGACGATGGCTGGCCTGAAGGCCGACAAGGCCTTTATGGACTACACCTTCATCCACTTCTCGGGCTGCTCGGATGCCCAATCCCAGAGTTGGTCGGCACAACTATGTGAGCGTCTCGGCTTGGACATGGAGAAGTTGCCTGAGATTGTCGAACCGTGGCGGATCATTGGCGAGGTGAAAGACAGAGCCGCGACCGACTTTGGCCTCTCAGCGGGCACGCCCATTGCCGCTGGCGCAGGCGACACAGCCGCCAACGCCCTGGGCGCGGGCGTCGTTCAACCGGGCATGTTGTTCGATGTGGCGGGCACGGCGGCCGTGCTGGCCGGCTGCACCAACCGCTTTGTCGCGGATGAGAAGTACCGCGCCCTCTTGTCGATGCACTCGGTCTTGCCCGGGCTATGGAACCCGTTGGCCTATATTGCAGGCGGAGGCATCGCCCTGCGCTGGTTCCGCGATCAGTTCTATAAAGCCCTGCATGGCCAGACTCTGGTGGCGGATGTCGATCTGTACAATCAGATGACGGCTGAGGCCGCAGGAATCGCTCCCGGCGCGGACGGGTTGTTCTTCTCACCTCACCTGGGGGGACGAATTTGTCCTGCTGCCCCGGCCATGCGAGGCGCCTGGATCGGCTTTTCGTGGGGGCATACCCGGGCGCACTTCTGCCGCGCCCTGCTGGAGAGCGTAGCCTTTGAGTATGCTTTCTACCTGAACATCCTCAGGTCTCAACTAGAGGACCTCAGGCTGGTAGAAGCACGAGCGATCGGAGGAGGAGCACGCAGCTTGGCGTGGAATCAGATCAAGGCGGATGTCCTGGGAGTGCCATATCAACGCCTGCGCAGCGATGAGTTCGGCACCTGGGGCAGCGCCTTGATTGCTGGGAAAGCCGCCGGGCTGTTCGACGATCTGGGTGCGGCTGCCGCCGCGGGGGCAAAAGCTGATGGCGAACCCGTTCGACCCAATCCGCTGCATCGAGACACGTACCAACGCCTGGTAGGGGACTACCTATCTATGCAGGAAATGCTGAAGGCGTACTTTCACTGATTCCAGGCCAGGGAGCGAAGGCTGTGAAGAATCCAGTCCGTGTGTGCGTGATTGGTGCAGGCCGCGTGGGCCGACTCCATTCCGCCTCGATCACTCGGTACGTGCCCAGCGGCCGGGTGGTGGCCATCGTTGATCCTGTGCCGGAGGTTCTTGAGACCACCGCCAACGAGTTCGGTATTGAGGCACGATTCGCAAGCCTGGAACACGCACTCGAGAAAGTGGACTTCGAAGCCGTGGTAGTGACTACGCCCACGCCGATGCACAAGCCGATAGCCGTCCTGGCGGCCGAGCATGGAAAGCACGTGTTCTTGGAAAAGCCGATGGCGCTCAACTTGCCGGAGTGTGACGACATGATCGCGGCCGCCCAGCGGAACAAGGTGATTCTCCAGCTGGGCTTCATGCGCAGGTTTGATCCAGAGTTTGTGGCGGCTGCAAAGCGAATCGAATCCGGCGAAATCGGCCAGCCCATGATGATCAAGACCCTTACGCACGGCCCCGGCCTTCCGCCGCCTTGGG
This sequence comes from uncultured Anaerolineaceae bacterium, assembly GCA_964492235.1. GTDB lineage: Bacteria > Chloroflexota > Anaerolineae > Anaerolineales > E44-bin32 > PFL42. Next base: position 6,276 of record CAZBJQ010000046.1, read on the forward strand.
CCCGTGACCTGACTACCTCGAACGGCAATCTGGCGGAGGTCAACAGCCATGACTGGGACACCATTCGCTGGCTGATGGCCTCCGACTACGAGCGGGTCTATGCCGAGGTTGCCAATTTCAAGGGAAAGTCGCACAACATCGATACGCCCGGCTACTATGACAATGCGATTGTGATCGTCCGTCTGGCCAGCGGCGGACTCGGCATGATCTCGAGTATCTGTCCCTGCGACTACGGCTACGACGCCCGCGTGGAAATCCATGGTGACAAGGGCATCATGATGATCGGCGACCTGAAAGGACAGGCGATCGTCGTGGGCACCGACCGAGACCAGGGCCTGGTGACCCCGATCTACCGCACCTGGCCCGAGCGATTCGCCTGGGGCTATGTCCATGAGTTGGAGCACTTCATTCAATGCATCGCGACGGGGAAGGATCCCAGGGTGGGTGCTGCGGAAGGACGATGGGCCGTCGCCGGCGTACTGGCGGCCACCCGTTCGTTCCAAGAGCATCGCCCCGTGTACCTGAAGGAGATCCTGAGCCGATGACGGGTTGCGGCTGGATCGGGGGTGATTGATTGCTGGCGGCGGTCTATCACGGTCCCAATGACTTGCGGCTTGAGCATGTTCCCGCGCCTTCGATCGGGCCCGGGGACCTTCTGATGAAGGTGGTGGCCGCAGGCATTTGCGGTACAGACTTGCGCATCGTGCATGGCGATCATCGCAGGTTTCCGCTTGGCACTGTCCGGATTCCCGGTCACGAGATCGTGGGCACTATCGAGGAGGTTGGTTCCGAGGTCAATGGGTTTGTGGTCGGGCAAGTCGTTTTCATCGCGCCGAACATCGGCTGCGGCCACTGCCGCGAATGTGTCTCGGGAAACTCCAACCTGTGTGGCAGCTTTGAAGCGATTGGCATCACTCTCGATGGCGGCTTCGCCGAATACTTGCGTGTGCCTGCGACGGCTGTGCTGCAAGGGAATGTCATGCCCCTGAACACAGGCGTCGATCCAGCTGCGGCTGCCATGATCGAACCATTCGCCTGCGTGCTGCGGGGGCAGGACGCCATACGCATCCTTCCAGGAGAGGTGGTCCTGGTGATGGGCGCCGGACCCATCGGGGTCATGCATGTCAAGCTCGCGCGTTTGCGCGGGGTGGGGAAGATTCTGGTCAGCGAGCCGATCCCGAGGCGGGCAACCCAGATCTCGAGCATGGGCGCAGACCGGGTCGTCAATCCCACCGAGGAGGACCTTGCAACCGTAGTGGCTGAGGAGACCCGAGGGCGGGGCGCGGACGTAGTCATCGTGGCAGCCCCTGTTCATTCCGCGCAGGAATCGGCGTTGCATCTGGCCGGAGTGGGTGGCAGGATCCTTTTCTTCGGCGGTCTACCGAAGGATCGACCCAGGATTTCCTTCGACTCGAACCTGGTGCACTACAAGGAATTGGTGGTTACAGGCACGACGGCTTGCAGCACCGGTGACTGCTTGCGGGCGACCGAGATTGTCAACTCCGGTCGGATTGACTTGAGCGACGTGGTCAGTCATCGTTTTCCACTGGCTGCGGCGGCCGGCGCCTTCGCTGCAGCCGAAAGCCGCGATTCCCTGAAGGTCATCCTTGAGCCGTGAAATGTCTGCTTTGCGGAAGGGCCCGCCACAGGTGATGACGGTACTCGGTCCCGTGCATCCGGGGGAACTGGGCACGACCGATGCGCACAACCACCTGTGGATCGACATGGTTCAGGGTTCCGCAGCCGGAAGCCCCGTATTGAACAGCTACAGGCAGATCCTTGCTGAGCTCGAGGACTACAGGCGGGAGGGTGGCACCAGTATTCTAGATTGTCAGCCGGGAGGTTGTGGTCGCAATGCCTCCAAACTGGCGGACCTCTCCCGGGAGAGCGGCGTCAGGATCGTGGCCTGCACAGGGTTCCATCGCCGCAGGTACTACTCAGCAGACCACTGGCTCTGGCGGGCGACGGCCGAGCAGGCGGCGCAGCACTTCATGGATGAGGCAACTCATTGCCTCGAGGAGGCTCGTGAACGATCGGAGCCGGTTCGCGCTGGCTTCATCAAGATCGCCTTCGAGACCACCGTCCGGGAGACCCCGCAGGAGCCTCTGCGGGGGGCGGCTTCGGCAGCTGCCACCACGGGGCTGGCTCTGATGGTCCATACGGAGAAAGGGGCGGACGCCGAGAACATCATCAGGTTTCTCACGGACCTGGGAGTCATGCCGGCGCAGCTCGTTCTCTGCCACGTGGACAAGCGTCCCGATCTTGCTCTCCACCGCGGGCTTGCCCAGTCGGGCGTCGTGCTTGAGTACGACACCTTCTTCCGGCCCAGGTACGAGCCCGAGGTCAACCTGTGGCCCCTGATTGAGGGAATGGCCTCCGCCGGGCTGACAGACTACCTGGCGTTTGCGTTGGACATGGCCGACCCCGCAATGTGGAACCACTTCGGCGGCAGCCCGGGCCTACCCGCGCTCCTCACCGTTGTAGTCCCTCGTCTGAACGCTCTGGGGCTCGGCAAGAGCCACATCCGGGGATTGGTAGGAGGCAATATCGCACACCGCCTCGCCGGGTCGGAAACATCCAGCCGATCCTAGGAGCACCTATGGCTGACATTCCGTTTACCTTCACGATATCCTCTCCGCAGATCGCGCCCACGCGGTTTGACAACCATGTCACGCGCACGCTGGGGTCCTTGCAGGGGCACTTCCTGGATCAGGATGCCTATGCAAAGCTGCTGGCGAGGGGTGACATCCCGGTCTACGAGGTCTATGGACTCCATCGGCCGGAGGTCCCCGGCGAGCTTCAGCTAGGGATGTCGATCGTTCATCCCGGAAAGGTCGGAAGCGAGTTCTTTATGACCAAGGGCCACTTCCACCAAGTGTTGGAGGCGGGTGAGATGTACTACTGTCTGAGGGGCGAGGGCTTCATGGTTATGCAAACCCCCGAAGGGGAGGCTGCCGTTGAACCGCTTGCCCCCGGCCGGGTTCTCTACATCCCGCCTCGCTGGGCGCACCGTTCGGTATGCACATCCCGCCAGGAGGACCTGGCCACGTTCTTTGCATACCCAGGGCACGCAGGCCACGACTACGCCACCATCGAGCGGGATGGTTTCCCCAAGCTGGTGATCGAAGGCACACAGGGCATTGAAATCGTCGACAACCCGCGCTGGCGTAAGGGTCGGTGACCTTTTCATGGATCTGAGCCAATGCCGGCTTCTGGTGACACCTACCTCCTACGCCAAGAATGACTCTCGGCTCAAGACCGAGCTGGAAAACGTCGTTGCCGAGGTGATCTACAACCCCACAGGCAGGCCGCTGGATTCGAGCGAGGTGGCGCGTCTCCTGCCAAGAATCGATGGCTACATCGCCGGACTGGATACGATTGATCGCGTCGCATTGCAGGCGGCCGACCGTCTCAAGGTGATCGCTCGCTACGGGACGGGTGTTGACAACGTCGACCTGGAGGCGGCTCGGAAGAAAGGCATCATTGTCACCAACACTCCCGGAGCCAACGCCGTCTCAGTGGCCGAGCTGGCTCTGGCGCTCATACTCGCCCTCGCCCGGCAGATTCCCGAAGCCGCAGCTGCCACCCATGAAGGCAAGTGGCCGCGTCTTGCAGGTACTTCGCTGGAGGGCAAATCGGTTGGGATCATCGGCTTGGGGGCGATTGGCAAGCAGTTGGCCCGAAGATTGGAGGGCTTCGATTGCCGGATTGTCGCCTACGACCCGAAGGCGGACACAGGATTTGCCCGTCTGCATCATGTGGAGCTGGATGCGCTGGAAAAAGTCCTTGGGCAGGCCGATTTCGTAAGCCTGAATCTGCCTCTCACTCAGGAGACTCGCGGGATTGTCAACTCGGAATTCCTGGCAGCCATGAAACCGGGCGCGTATCTGGTGAACACGGCCCGCGGGGAAGTGGTGGATGAGAAGGCTCTCTTCGAGGCGCTGCGAAATGGTCACCTGCGCGGCGCGGCGTTAGACGCCTTCTCGGGCGAGCCACCGGATCCGAACAACCCTTTGTTGTCTCTGCGGCAGGTCATTGCCACCCCGCACCTGGGTGCCCAGACGGACGGGGCGACCAACAACATGGGCTGGATGGCCCTTCGTGATTGTCTGGCTGTCCTGCGAGGGGACGAACCGCTGCACCGAGTGGCTTGATAGGTGCCACGCCACAGCCAGCTTTGCAGATCAGCCGAATGCAGCCATTTCGAAAGGCAATGCCATGACGAAAGAAGCCACCCTCGCCAGGGTACGGGACATCGGGCTTGTCGCCGTCATCCGAGGGCCTTCCGCCGGGCTGACTCTGCGAATGGTCGAAGCGCTCGTGGCCGGCGGGGTCAAAGGCATCGAGATCACCTATAGCACACCGGGCGCAGAGGAGGTCGTGTCTGCGCTGGCCGACAAGTACGGCGACGCCATCGTCCTGGGGATGGGCACACTTACCGATCCGGCCCAGGCAAAGGCTGCCCAAGCAGCTGGCGCCAGCTATCTGGTGAGCCCTGTTTGCGACCCTGACCTCGTGCATGCCATGGTGGCAACCGGCCTGGCGACGATGGCCGGCGCACTCACCCCGACGGAGGTCTTCCTCGCCCACCGGCTTGGATCAGATGTGGTGAAGCTGTTCCCGGGCTCCCTGATCGGACCGGGGTATGTCAAGGCTCTCAAGGGGCCGTTTCCGAATATCCCCCTTATGCCGACTGGTGGTGTCAGCGCGTCCAATGTCGCCGAGTGGTTTGCCGCCGGCGTGATTGCGGTCGGAGCAGGCAGCGAGTTGTGCCCGCCACACCTGGCCAAGGAAGGTAAGTTCGACGAGATCACCAGGCTCGCATCCGAGTTCGTGAAAGTTGTGCAGCTTGTCCGGGCCGCTCGGTAGCATCGCAGCAGGAGGCTCCCATGCCTGAGGGCTACGAGATCACGACCAAGCCGCATCCAACCTTCTACTTCATCGGGGTAACCACCAGCAAGTCCTCCATCATGAAGGTCTTCCCTCTCTGGATGAAAGAGATCGGTCGCTCCGAGGTTGTCATCGAAGGCATGGATTGCAGGATCCATGATGAGGCTGATGTCTACCGTCGAGCCGTGGCGCAGATCAAGCACGACCCGCTCTCGCTTGGGGCGTTGGTCACCACCCACAAGATCGACCTGCTGGACGCGGCGCGGGACATGTTTGACTACCTCGACCCTTATGCCCAGATCTGCGGGGAAGTGTCGAGCATATCCAAGCGTGACGGCCGGCTCGAAGGCCATGCCAAGGACCCCATCAGCTCCGGCCTGAGCCTGGATGCAATCACCGGGAGTGACTACTTCCGGCGGACGAGTGGCGAAGTCTTGTGTTTTGGCGCCGGCGGGTCGGCCATCGCCACTTTGCTTCACTTGATGAACAAGAAGGACAAGGGCGATCGCCCCCGGCGCTTCGTCTTCGTGAACCGTTCGCAGGGACGACTAGACCACGCCAAAGCGATGGTTACGGGGATAGACACCGACATTTTGGTCGAGTACATCCAGAATGCTGACCCCGTACGCAACGACGCCATCATGGCCGACATGCCACCCCACACTGTTGTGATCAATGCCACCGGGATGGGCAAGGACACGCCCGGTTCGCCGATCACCTGGAATGGCCTTTTCCCGCTGCACGCGATTGCCTGGGAGTTCAACTATCGCGGTGAGCTGGACTTCCTGCATCAAGCGGAGGCACAGGTCGCATCGCGCAGCGTCAAGGTAGAGGATGGGTGGGTGTATTTCGTCCATGGCTGGACGCAAGTCGTCGCCCAAGTTCTGCATTTCGACCTCAGTGCAAGTCTCTTCGAACGGCTGAACCGGGTCGCCGAGACGGTGCGCGCGAAGTAGGCGTCATCGGACTCATCCAAACCGGGGCCTGTTTGGAGTTGTCCCAGGCCCTGGGTGTCGATTCGGTCGGTCACGCTATGCTCCTGTGACAATCGACCGCGGGGATTGCCGTGGGAACGTCGAAGGAGGTCAGTCCCGATTGCAGAGCGGCCTGCGGGGCGGCATGTCACTGTCCTTCGCAGGCCGATACTGGCTGATGCCCATAGGCTCGAGGACCTCTTCCATTGGGCTTTCGCCAGGATGAACCGGCGGCAGCTTCCTCGGGGGCATCCTTGCCTCCTCCAAGTGATGGTCCGCGATCTCTACCCCGAATGCATCCCCATCACGCCAAAGGAAGCATGTGCTCCATGGGTCATAGACGCGAAGGCTGTGCTGGCCCTCTCGCCGCGGCGCGAACTTCTCCAAGCGATTTCCCGGAGGAAGCCGCTGTCTGTGCGTGTGTGCAAGTGCGAAGGAGGAGCCGGGGAGCAGCGCGGGCTGTGCAGCAGCTTGTCCTTGAGCCCCTCCTGCGGTGACCTCAGGGGCAGCGGATGCTCTACGTAGGCCGGATGTACCGGGCACCTTCGATCTGGCTGAAGTCGGCGTCCTGCGTCCACAACACGGCGTCGTACGCCCGGGCAATTGCGAGCAGGATGCTGTCTGCCATCGGCAGCTGCAGCTCGTGCGACAGCCTGGCGGCGCTCAGTGCGACGGTAGAACTGAGTTCAACGACTGTGCCTTGCTCCATCAGGGCGACGGCTTGGAGCGCCGGGTCTTCATCACGCTGCTGATGGACGCGCTTGAAGACCTCGTACACAAGCGGATCGTCGGCGCGAGGAGATCCGATGCCTTCTGGATCACGCCAGCGAAGGCCGCCGCACTGGGGCCGTCAGCGAACAACTCGAGCCAGCCAGAAGAGTCAACGACGTTCACCAGCGGTCATTCTCCCGTTCAACAGATGTATCGATCCCCTTCAAGAACCCCCGAGCCTGCTTGAGCGGTTTGACGGGGATGAGCTCGATCCGCCCTTCATAGGGGATCACCTGGATCTTCTGGCCAGGACGGATCCCCGACGCCTTTCGTACGCGGAGGGGGATGACGACCTGGAACTTGGTCGAGACGGTTGTGGTTTCCATACGCATCTTCAATCGACGCCCTGCTTGTAGCACTTCCCCATTCTAGCCTGAGGCAACCCCGGAGGCGGCCCCCGCCGCTGCCCAATGACGAGGCCTGGCTGATGGCGGACCTGCTGGTCGAACGCCAGGTTGTGGCAACGAGGAACTCCGGCCCCAGGCCTCCGAGCGACTTGGTCGGCGGCTGCTCCAAGAACCCATGGCTTTCGGCCGAGCGCTGCGTGGGCGGCTGGGGAGAGGCGGAAGAGCGCAGCATCCTGTCCTCATCGTCCGATACACGGGCGAAGGACATGCGGCAGCTTTCCACTCAACCGACACCGATCGGATTCAAGCCATCCTTCACAAGCGGATTCGATCTTCGCACCAGGCCGCGGAGTAGAATGGGTGGTTGTGATGGCGGAATGGGCCGCGGAGGGTGTCGATGGACGAAGGACTGCTGCCCCGGATTCGTGACAGCTTGACCATGAAGCGGGAGGCGCTGCGGGAGTGGGCTCGGGCCGCGGAGCCCGACGAACTCCTGGGCGCCCTCGGGCCGGGCGGTAGGACGCCCTTCGAACGTCACCTGGAGATGCTCGACTCGGCGATCGAGCAGGCCGAAGACCGCACGCTTGGCCTGTGCACGGAGTGCCACGAGCCGGTCGAGTCGCGGCTGATTCAGGTCGACTACACCTGCTGCGTTTGCCTCGAGCACTTCTCGGAGGAGGAGCGGCGCCAGCTGGAATCCGAACTGGAGCTGGCCGGGGCCGTTCAGCGCTCGCTGCTGCCCCAGCAGCCGCCGGATGTGCCTCACCTCGAGATCGCCGCCTTTAGCCGGCCGGCGCAGATCGTGGGCGGGGACTACTTCGACTTCTTCCCCTTTGCCGGCGGGCGGCAGGGCGCGATCATCGCCGACGTCGCCGGGCATGGGATGTCGTCAAGCTTGATCATGGCCAGCCTGCAGGCCATGCTGCGTACGCTGGCGCAGGACTATGCCTCGCCGGCTGAGCTGGTCGCCCGGATCAACCGACTGTGCCTGCACAACATCCAGTTCACGACCTTCATCACGCTCTTCCTGGCGGCCTTCGACCCCGCTAATGGCCAGGTCACCTACTGCAACGCCGGTCACAACCCGCCGTTAATCCTGCGCAAGGGTGGCGAAACCGATTGGCTGAAGTCCACGGGTGCGGCGATTGGTCTGGCGGAGGAGTCAGGCTACCGCGATCAGACGATCGCTCTCCACGCCGGCGATCTCCTCCTGCTGTACACCGACGGTGTCACGGAGACCGCCAGCCCCGAAGGCGATCTGCTCGGGGCCGACCGGCTGGCGCGGTCGTTGCGCGAGCACGCCTCGCTTCCGGCGCAGGACCTTCTGGAAGCCGTCCGCCACGATCTCGAGGACTTTGCCGCCGGCGCCGCGCCTGCCGACGACATCACGATGGTCCTCCTGCGCCTCGTCGCCTAGCCGCCGCCTACTTGGAGGCCGCAGGCCTATAATCAAGTGAGCGAGGCGCTCTCCTGGATAGGCCGACTTGGGCGCGGCTGGGGTGCTTCTCCGGCCTAAGCCCGCGGTACCGCCGAACCTCAACTCCCTGTCGTGCCGACCTGAAAGCTGGGCGCCAGCCGGGGGTTGTCTATGGGCAAAGACGCTCCAAGCATCCTCCTCGTCGACGACGAGGAATACATGCGCCGATTGGCCGGAATGACGCTGCAGCAGGCCGGCTACGAGGTCGTGTTGGCCAGCAGCGGAGCGGAGGCCTTGGCCCGCCTGAAGGAAACCACCCCCGACCTGATCGTCTCCGATGTAATGATGCCGGGTCTCGATGGGCTGACCCTCCTGGGCCAATTGCGTTCGGACGCTGCCACACGTTCGATCCCTGTCATCCTGGTCACCGCACTGGCCAGAACTCAAGATGTCGTGGCCGGCCTGGAGCTTGGCGCGGACGACTACCTGGTCAAGCCGTTCCACCCCGCCGAGCTCGTGGCAAGGGTCCGGGCGAAGATCGACCGCCCCCCGGTTCCCGGAGATTTGCTCGTCCGAGATCGGCAGACCGGGATGTTGAGCGAAGCGCTCTTTCACGAGGAGGTTCGGCGGGAGAAGATCCGAGGGGATCGTGGGGGCAGCGAAGCCTGCCTGGTTTACATGTCACTCCAAGAACTGGATCAGGTTCGCCAGCGCCTGGGAGTGCGGGCCGAGGCGGAAATCGCCCGGCAAATGGGGATCCTTGTCGCCAAGCATGAGAGGCCTCTGGACCTTGCCGGACGAGACCGTCAGGGGCGGTTCATGTTGCTCCTGCCGGACACGCCCCCTGATGAGGCCGAGGTGCGGCTCAAGGCTCTGTCCGAGGGGATAGTCCGCACAACGTTCAAGGCGGGGATGGAGAGCCTCCACCTCACGCCGACGATCGGCTACACCGATCTGGGTTCCGGAGAATCGGTTCGCGTTGTGCTACGACAGGCGCTCAAGGCCCTCTCCGCCGCAACGTTGCAGCTGGACCTGAAGCCGGTCTGCTACGCCGCCTCGTTGGGGTCTTGGGAGGAATCGTTACGCGCCGCCCCCGGTAAGGAACCATTGACCCAGGCGTCGCCATCCCGGGCGGGCCTGCTGGTGCTCCAGGTTGCCCTGACGATCCTCCTCGGATGGGGGATCCCATGGCTCGCGTATTCCTGGTTAGATTCCGCGGGGGTGGACATCAGTCGAGCCGCATACCTTGTGCTCGTCGTGGCGTTGAGCGGCACGGCGGCGATGATCTGGCTCGAGGGTTTGCTCTCTCTGCGATCGGAAGAGCCCCCTGAAGCCGAGGGGGCCTACCCGCCCGCGTCTGCGATCGTGGCCGCGTACCTGCCCAACGAAGCCAGCACGATCCTGGCAACGATCGAGGCGTTTCTGCGCCAAGAGTACCCTGCGGAGCTGCAAGTGATCCTGGCATACAACACCCCCCAACCCCATCCCATGGAGGCGAGCCTGAGGGCGATCGCGGAGCGCGATCCGCGGTTCCTGCCGCTGCGGGTCGAAGGCAGCACCTCCAAGGCGCAGAATGTCAATGCCGCTCTGGCCATGGTGCACGGGCAGTTCATTGGCATCTTCGACGCCGACCATCGCCTCGCGCCGGGAGGCTTCGCCCGGGCGTGGCGCTGGTTGTCCAACGGGTATGACGTGGTTCAGGGACACTGCCTGATCCGCAACGGGGCAGCCTCTCCAGTGGCGCGCATGGTAGCCGTGGAATTCGAGGCGATCTACGCCGTCAGCCACCCGGGGAGGGCCCGCCTGCATCAATTCGCGATCTTCGGCGGCTCCAATGGATTCTGGCGCACCGATGCCCTGCGGCAGGTGCGGATGCACGCGGCGATGCTGACCGAGGACATCGATGCCTCGATGCGCGCCGTCGGTGGGGGCGCGCGCATCCGGTCGGACCCCGGGTTGATCTCCACGGAGTTAGCGCCTGCTACATGGTCCTCCTTGTGGAGCCAGCGCCTGCGCTGGGCGCAAGGCTGGTTCCAGGTGTCCCTGCGGCACCTGGCCGGAGGCATGGTATCGAGCCGACTTTCGTTGCGTCAGAAGGTGGGCATGTTGTGGCTGCTTGGATGGCGCGAAGCGTTCCCATGGATCTCGATCCAGATCTTCCCGCTCATCACGTTCTGGGCGATCAAGTATGGAGGTCTTGAGAACCTTGATTGGGTCATCCCGGTGTTCGTCCTCGCCACGCTCTTCACTCTGAGCACCGGGCCAGGACAGACGGCGTTCGCTTACCTCCGGGCGGCTCCCGAGATCCGACGGCACAAGCGCTGGTTCCTCGGCTACCTGCTTGCCTCGTCGCTGTATTACACGGAGTTCAAGAACCAGGTGAGCCGAGTGGCGCAATTGAAGGAGCTGTTCGGGGAACGCGCCTGGAGGGTGACGCCTCGCGCGGAAGAGCCATCAGCCTGAACGAGGCCGCTCGGCGGAGACGAGCCTGCCTCCGCGGTCCGATCCCTGCGCTAGGGCTGTAGATTGCTTGTGGGGACTTGCCTTCGGACCTCCCGGCGATGCTCCGGCTGCAGCCGCAATTCCTGTGCCTCGGCCGGGGGTCCAACCCGCACCGCCACGAGCTCGCCGCTGGGCGGGACGATGCGGGGATTGTCACTGAGATCCAGAGCGCGTTCGTCGCCCACCGCATCTTCCGCTGGCAGGGAAGGTGCCGGCTTTCGACCCGGGCGGCCTGCAGGCGCTGGCCCGGTTTTGGGCCGACGACCGGAGGCGCGCTGCACACCGGGTTGGAGTGCGCCCGGCGCCTGCTCATCGCGGCGACGCCTGATCACGGCCGACGACGCGCCGGGCTGGATCCTTGATGGATCACGCCGATCACGTTGAGCTGCTGCACAAGGGTGTCCCGGGGCCTGGCGGCATCTGGGCGGATCTTGGATCCGGCAGCGGCGCGTTCACACTGGCGCTGGCCGAACTGATCGGCCCACAGGGTGTGATCTACTCGGTCGACCGCGATCGCCGCCTGCTCGCCGAGCAGGAGCAACGGATGCGGTCTCAGTTTCCTCAGACCGTCGTTCACTACCTGGCTGGCGACTTCACCCGACCGCTCCAACTGCCGCCCCTGGACGGGGTCGTGATGGCCAACTCGCTCCATTTCCATCGTCGCAAGACGCTGATCCTCGAGACGGTTCGCACGATGCTCAGGCCCGGCGGGCGGCTGCTCCTGGTGGAGTACAACACCGACCGGGGCAATACCTGGGTGCCTCATCCCATCACATATCCCACCTGGGAGGCGCTTGCCCGCCGCTGCGGCTTCGTCACCACCCGGAAAATCGGCGCCCGGCCAAGCCGCTTTCTGGGCGAGATCTACGCTGCCGAAAGCCTCGCCCCGGGCGTTGGACCGGGCGGCTGAAGGCTCCAAGGGCCAAGTCACTCCGGAGTCTCACCCCAGACTGCCTCAGCCACCAGCGGCGCGATAATGGCCCCATCGCCGGAGACGATGCACGGCCTGGCGAGCCGCCCAGCGCGACCGATGGAGGAGTAGGGCATGAACCGGAAATCGATCCTCGCCGTTCTGCTCGTGCTTTCGTTGCTCTCCGGCGCCTGCAATCCCGGGGCTCCAACTGACCAGGCCGAGACTCCGTCTGCGATTGAGTCGGCCATCCCGGCGCCCACGGCTGCGGCGCCGGTCACTGGTCCCGCGTTGCCGGTCTTCGCCGAGTATAGCGAACCCGCCGT
>CAZBJQ010000047.1:0-18235 GCA_964492235.1 uncultured Anaerolineaceae bacterium
CGGCGTTCGCTGCCTTCGCCGGTGACGCACGCGCTCCCGACTGCCTGCATCCCCGTGAGGGTGGACATCACCCGCCGATGGGGCAGGATGCTGAATCTGCCCGGCGGGACACGCCCGGCAAGGTCGAACTGCCGATGCTCCGGCTTGTGATCATGGCCCAAGACATCTTGGCTCGGACAGCCGCTGTCCCGGCGGCGGGCGAGGCCTGGCAGGGAATTACCGGTCCGACTTCCCTTTGAGAGCCAGCTTCGGGCATCGCCGTCCGGCTGGAGGGAAACAGAGAGCCCGAGGACATGGCCTCGGGCTCGCTCGTTTCACCGGATACGGGACTATCTAGCCGGGGACATCGACATAAGCGAAGTTCACATTCGTCTTCTCCTCGTTCGGGTCGAGCGAGACCGTGCGGTACGGGTCCGCGTCGATTGGGAAGGAGGGATCCCAAGGGGCCCAGCCATACGGGGCGCTGGGTTCCAGAGATGACGTGTCGACGGTTACGCAGTACGTTCCCTCCGGGAGGCCGTTGAACTTGTAGTAGCCGTCCGAGTTGATACCCGTCGACTTGTATCCGGTGGATGAGCATGAACCCTGACCAAGCTTCACCTTGCCGTCGTGGAAAGCTCCGCCCAGGTTCGTCACCCGCCCAGCGATCGAGCCAATCGGCACAGGCGTCGGAGTGGGTGGCACGGGGCAGACGCCGGGATCATCGGCCTCCGGGGTGAATCCGGCGCCCCAACGGCATGTGCTGTCGACGGCGGCCAGCGCTTTCAACGGGTAGTTGCTGCTGTCGCTGGCGGGGGATCCGGCCTCGGATAGGGTGAAGCGGTCATGGTAGTCGGCCCAGGACGGATTCTTAACGCCCTCGTCGGTCCACGCCCCCCACAGGAATTCTCCATACTGCCCGATCAGCGCGCTCTTGAACGCGATCTCGACTTCGGAGGCGCCGCCAGGCGCCAGCCGAATCCAGGCGGCGTCGGGGTCGGGGCCGTACCCTTGATCGAAGACCAGTTCGTCATACCCGTTGCCGGATAGGTACGGGGCATCGGAAAGCATCGGGCGCGAGGCACCTATGTCGTTGTTGCTGTCGCGATAGGCCCGGACGCCGGTGGTTGTCCAGGTGGAGTCGGGCGGCGCCTCACCTGAGACCAGCCAGTCACCGCGACCATCCTTGTCCATGTCGATCTCGATGGCATAGAGAGCCTTGCTGCCGGCAGGTGGAAGCCCTTCGATGAAGAGCGTGTAGTAGACCCACGGAGCGCCGACCGCGTATTCCGCCCGGGTGAGATCGAGGTGCGCCTGATAGTCCATCACCTGTGAAGTGAGGGGGCGCTCGAGCCAGTTGCGGTTGAAGTCATCTCCGATCGCCCGCCGCTCGGCAGCCAGGGTCTTGGACGAGCGGTCCGAGACGAAGTTGGTCGCCCCGGGTGGATTGCCGGGTTGCATGACGTGAACAACTGTGGGCGGGGTGGTCGGCGAGGGAACGGGGGTCTCGGTGGCTGAGGCTTCGGCAGCTACCGTGGCGACGGGCGGGGCCGCCGTGTCCCCCGCGGCCGGTGCAAGGGCCAAGGTGCCGACAGCAGCACTTGTCTGGGTCAGGGCGACGGCAACATCGACCGACGGCGCCACCCCGGTCAGATTGCAGCCGAGCAGAGCAACTGCCACTACCGAACCCACTATCGCCAAGGTGTGCAGCATTGAGCGATGCATGGCTTCTCCTCCTGGTTGATCGGGGCGGGAACAATACCACGAGTGTACAGCCGTTCATCCTCGAGGCAAGCAGGAATCCCGGCTGTGGGGCGATGGCGGCAGGCGATGGGCAAGGCGCCAGGGAGGGCTAGAGCTGGCCGACTTCCCACGGCGGTTTCACACCGCCGCCGGCGAGGGCGGCTTGGATCGGGTCGGCCACAGCCGGGACGAGGTCGGCGGCGGCCATCAGCAGGCCGAAGCAGCCGGCAAGCATCATGTCCCCGAAAGGGACGGCCAGGTGAGGCTGGAGGCTTGAGGAAGTCATGAGTGCTCGGCGTGGGCCGGTGACGACCAGGCGCGCCTCCTCGGTCAAGCGCCAAGCCGGGACTCCCGGGTGCACCCATGCGCCATGACCGTGATCGTTGAACACTTCTTCGTGGAGGAGGGTGGAATCCGCCAGTCGGAGGAGCAGGTGTTCCAGCCGGAGCCGGTCGATGAGGCCGGTGTGGTGTTCGAATACCCCCTCGATGCCCTCAGGACTCAACCGGAAGGCGAGGGTGTGGAAATTCCCGATATTGGCGATCAGTCGCCGGGGTTGGCTGGCGGCGAGAGGGTCGAGGGTTGCCCCCAAGATGGCGGCCGGCGCCGTGTCCATTACCACCAGCGGGCAGTCAATTCGGCCAGCCGAGAGAGCGACGGCCTGCATGCGGGTCATAGACGCGGGGATCGCATCGGAGAGGTAGGCAAAGGCCGTCAGCCGGTTCGAATCCAGGATGCGCCTGGCGAGGTAGTCAAAGCGGAACTGGCGGTCCGAGACGTCCGGCGGGGCGGCACCATGGTCAAACACGGCTGCCGCCACTACCGCCGGTGCCAAGGAGATCCCGAACGATTCGAAGGCGAGGCGGATGGCGGGCAGGTCGAAGTCCGACAGGGCGATCTCGGTCACGCCGCCCAGCTTGGTGGCTTCATCCGGCGACACGAGTTGGACGCCCATCTGGTGTTCGACCCAGTCGAGATCATCCTTGAACGTGCGCCCCGCCTCCGGCGTGGCGAACAGCGGCAGGCCGAGCTGTAGATGTTCCTCCGCCGCCCAGTGACTGGGACCGCCGCCCATCATTACCCCGGTGAGCAGAAGAGCCTCCTGCCGCTGCGTCGCCTGCTGGATGCGGCGGCGGATGATCATCGTTGGCGACGGCATCACCAGCTTGAAGGCGTTCTCCAGGCTGAGGCCCGGAGGGAAGAGCAGAATGTCCTGGGTCCCGGTCCCGATATCTACTGCAAGGATCTGCATGGTTGCGGGCAGGATATCACGTCTTGCGTGGCCAAAGAGCGCGGGGAGGGCGGCCGCGGCATGGGGGCGCCCGGGTCCGAGGGCGGCCAGGCGCCTGAGGGCACGAGGCTGGGGGGATCGAAGACCGCGGGTCAGGCCGTTGTGGCCGGAGGTTCTAGGGCTGCCAGTCGGGCTGCAGGTCGCGCGTCGTCGGTGAGTTTGTCAGGTTGACCTCGTCGGCGCCGCTGGTCGACATCACGTAAACCTCCGGGTCCTGGTCGCGGGTGGAAGTGAACGCGATATAGGTTCCATCCGGCGAGAGGGACGGCTCCTTGTTGCCGGCGCTGTTGGTAAGCTTCTGGGGCGAAGCGGGGTTGTCCAGCAACACCAGGTAGACCTCGTTGGTGGTGGGCTGGCGCCAGGTGAAGAGGAAGAACGTGCCATCGCCGGACCAGCACAGATGATCTGCACCGACGATGTTGTCGCGGGGGTCAAAGCGGGCAGGCGTCGCGACGGGGGTCCCAGCCGCGGGTAGGACCAGGTCGTGGATGAAGATCCGGCCGGGCGCGCCGTTAATCGAGGCGACCACTGCAAGTTGCGAAGCGTCTGGAGACCAGGCCGGCGAGTACTCGACGGCGAAGCCGGCCGAGACATTGCGCTGCCGAACGGACTGGCACCCTTCCGGCGTCTGGAGACAGCCCGACTCCATCAGGAAGATCTGCTTCTTCCGATCGATGCGGTCGCTGGTGAAGGCGATAGACTGGCCGTCGGATGACCACGCCGGGTCGGTGTCATCGCCCGGGCTGAGGGTCACATCCTGGATGCCCGAGCCGTCGGCGTTCATCGCCCAGATGTCCAGGCCGAGGTCGTTGCCCAGGGCATCTTGGCCGGCGGGGGCGACAAACAGCAGGCGGGCTCCGTCAGGTGACCAGCGCGGCTGGGTCTTGTCGCCGGGGCCGAAGGTCATTTGCCGCGGTTGGCTGCCGTCGGGAAGCATGCTCCAGATCTGAAGGGTGCGTCCATCCTCGCGATCGCTGACGAAGGCGATGGCGCGGGCGCCCCCGATTCCTACCGGCGCCGTCGGGGAAGCGGCTTCGGTCGCAGGCAGGGTGGGTTCAGGGGTCTCGCTTGGTCGCACCGTCTCGCCGACCGGCGGCGCTACGACCGGCAGGGTGGCGGCTGTTGTGGCTGTGGGCTGCTGGGTGGCGCTGGGGCTCGAGATGACGCTTGCCGCGCGCCCGAGCAGCACCAGGCCCCCCATCCCGGCGGCCCCGACCAGTAACAGCCCACCCAGACCAGCCGCGATCCAAAGCCAGCCCCTCGACCGCTTGGCCGTGGGGCCTGCCGACGGGGCGCGCACCGTGGGCGCCTGTACCCGGCCGCGCAGAGCGTCGTGAAACGCGTGGACGTCAGGGAAGCGTTCGTCCTGCTCCAGGGCCAGGGCTCGGGTCAGCGCCGCGTCGACATGCGCCGGAACCGCCGGGTTGAGCTTGGCCACCGGAATCAGCTCTTCCTTCTTGAGCATCCGCTCGATGCTGTCGGCCGGAGGTCTCCCGGTGAGCAGCGCGTAGATCGTCGCCGCCAGTGAATACTGATCCGTGCGGGCGTCGGTGCGAGACCCGCCGTACTGTTCCGGCGGGGAGAAGCCGGGGGTCAGCCCACGGGCGCCCGTGGTCGTCTGGTGCTGGTCGAATACCTTGGCCAGGCCAAAATCGACCAGGACGATCGTGCCATCCGGCGTCAGCTTGACATTGGCCGGCTTGATGTCGCGATGGATGACGGGCGACGTGCGACTGTGAAGGTGGGAGAGTGCATCGCACAGCGCGTCCGACCAACGCAGAACCTCCTCCACGCCCGGCGGCTGCCGCTTGGCGCGCGTGTGGAGATCGACACCTTCGATGAAGTCCATCACCAGGTATTGGCGGTCTTCATCGCTGAAGTGGTCGGTGACTCGGGGCAGGTTGGGATGGCGCAGTCCGGCCAACAGGGAGGCCTCGCGGTGGAACTGCCGCTCGGCCTCCGGGTTGAGGTTCAGATTCTCCTTGACCGCTACCCGAATCTGCAAGGTCTCGTCAAAGGCTTGGTAGACAGCGCCCATCCCCCCCTTACCGAGCATGCCTTCGATGCGGTAGCGATTGTGCAGCAGCGAGCCTGGGGCGAATGGCATAGGTCCGATTGTATAGCCGAAGGGAAGAGATGGTCAATCACGAAGAGCCTGTGCTGCATTGCAGGCGAATACGATGCCCCCATTCGGTGCCTTTGAAGCTGTCTCCTGGCTCTCGCACAACGGAGCAGTCGCTGCTCCTTCGGGGGGTTTGGAGTGAGGGATTCGCGACAGGCAGCCCTACCAGGGTTCCGGGGCTGAAGTGCCAGGCTCACCTTCTGCGCCTGCTCCCAGGCTGGCCCAGGAAGACCTGCCGCTCCTGCCCAGCTCGAAGCACCACCGCACAAGGCTGTCTCGCAAGTCGCCGACCGACTCGAGGATCCTCCTGTGAGCGAGAGCCCGAACGTTTCCCTGTGGTCGGGGCATCTTCGCCCAGGGCCGGAGGAAGCAATCCCCCAGTAGAGGGTGCTCCTGGGGGCCGATGGGCACTCGCAACTCCTGCGGGATTTCGGTGCTCCTTTCCGAGGACTGCCCGCATCAACAGGCGTGAGGTCGGGGGCTTGGAGGGACCGTCCAAGGGTCGCGTGAGCGATGCCGCGAGTTTCCCGGTCGAATCGAGCCTTCCGACACGGCTGGCCTTGACGGCGGAGGCTATAATTGCGACATGGCCATCTCGCCGTGGGCCAAGGACCTCACTTGATCGACCTTGGCCGCCTCGACCCCCTCCTCCTCGACCATGCCTCGGAGGGGCGCGCCCAACTCTTGCCTGCACTGCTCGCGGCCCAGCGTCTCTACGGGCATATCCCTGAAGCCGTAGCGGAGGCGATCAGTCGCGCCCTCCGGGTGCCGCTGGCCGATATCTACGGTGTTCTCGAGTTCTACGCCATGCTGTACCCGAAGCCGGCTGGGCGGCGGATCGTTCGCGTTTGCACCAGTCCAATGTGCTCCCGATATGGTGGAGATCATGCGGTTGAAGCCGCTGCCAGGCACCTTCACCTTCGCCGCGGGGAGGTGTCCGCCGATGGCGAGTGGATGGTGGAGGAGGCCCCGTGCCTGGGACTGTGTGACCTGGCGCCGGCGGCGCTCGTCGGTGATGTGCCGGTTGGGGCGATCGACCCGGCGTCGCCGGCCTCGTGGGTCGACACGCCGAAAGCGATCGGTCTGGGTCGCTTGGGCGGTGAGCCACGCTGGCTCACCGGTCGCTGCGGCAAGCAGCGGCCACACGACGTCAAGGCTTATATCCGCAGCGGCGGGTACGTTGCGCTGCGGCGGGCGCTGACGAACCTCAAGCCTGCCGAAGTCGTCGATGAGATCAAGCGCTCCGGACTGGTCGGTCGCGGCGGCGCCGCCTTTCCGACGGGATCGAAGTGGGAAATGACCGCCGCGGCCTCGGACGAGCCGCGCTACGTCGTGTGTAATGCCGACGAGTCGGAGCCTGGGACCTTCAAGGATCGCCTGCTGCTCGAAGGCGATCCCCTCTCGATCCTGGAAGGGATGACCCTTGCCGGCTATGCCGTAGGCGCCAGGCGCGGCTTCCTCTACGTGCGCGGCGAGTATCCGCGCGCCCAGCAAATCCTGCGAGAAGCAATGGCTGCCGCCGCTCGAGGGGGGTTCCTGGGACCTGACCTGCTCGGGACCGGGTTCTCCTTCGACATCGAGTTGCGCTCGGGGGCGGGCGCCTACATCTGCGGTGAGGAGACGGCGCTCTTCGAATCGATCGAGGGCAAGCGCGGCTTCCCACGGCTTAAGCCACCCTATCCGACGACCCAGGGCCTGTTCGGCGCACCGACGGTGATCAACAATGTCGAGACGCTGGCGGCCGCCACATGGATCTTGGCCAACGGCGCAGACGCCTACCGATCCATCGGGACGGCCGAGTCGCCCGGCTCGAAGTTATTCTGCATCTCGGGTGACGTGGCTGCGCCCGGGGTCTACGAAGTCCCATATGGCACCACGTTGGCGGCTTTGCTCGCCCTGGCGGGCGGCGTGCGGGGAGAGCTGCAGGCGGTGTTGCTCGGGGGCGCCGCCGGCGCCTTCGCCGGGCCGGACCAGCTCGATCTGCCGATGAGCTTTGAGGGATTACGGGAGGCCGGGCTGCCGCTTGGTTCGGGCGTGGTTGCGGCCATCAACCGTGACCACGATCTGCGCGAGACGCTGCTCAGCCTGGCGCGGTTTTTCGCCCACGAATCTTGTGGGAAGTGCTTCCCGTGCCAGTTGGGCACCCAACGGCAACTTGAGATCGTCGGCAAGATCGCGAGCGGCCAGGCGCGACGAGAGGATCTTGCCGCGCTGGAGGACGTCGGCTTCACCATGACCAATGCCTCGCTTTGCGGCCTGGGCATGACCGCAGCCAGCGCCATCCTGTCTGCAAGGGCCCGCTGGCCGGAGCTGTTCTTGGAGCGGAGGGGAGAAGGTTGAGCGGCCGAGGGACGAACGGGCGAGGGGCAGTGGGTGTTCGCTGGATGTCGTACCGCGGCAGTTGGGAGACCATTGACGCCGAGATCATCGAAGAGGCGCTCATCACCATCTACGTCAACGGCCGGGAGCTGGCAACGATCATGTGCACCCCGCGTGACCAGGTGGCGCTGGCGCTGGGGTTCCTGAAGAACGAAGGCCGCCTGGAGCGGATGGAAGATGTGGCGCTGACCCACCTCAGCCGTGACGGTTGCTGCATCGATGTGTGGCTGCGACACCCGATCGAGCCGCCCAAGCGGGTGATCGTCACTTCCGGCTGCGGAGGTGGCGTGACCTTCGACGACCCGTCGGTGGCTCTACCTCCATTGACCGAGGATCTGCGCCTGACGCCGGAGCGTGTGGCGGAGCTGCTCAACCAGCTGCACCTCCCGGGCAGCCTGCACGCTCGGACGCGCGGCGTGCACGCCGCCGGCCTGTCGGACGGGGAACGGATCCTGGCGGTCGTCGAAGACGTCGGCCGGCACAATACGATCGACAAGCTCCTCGGCCAATGTCTGCTGCAGGGAATCGAAACGCGCAACCGGGCGCTGCTGGCCACGGGACGCGTGTCGTCGGAGATGCTGCGCAAGGGCGCACTGATGGGCTGCCCGATCATCGCCTCGCGCAACTCCCCCACTTCGCTCTCGGTGGCAATGGCCGAAGCCTGGAACATCACCCTGGTGGGCTATGTTCGGCGCGATTCACTGCGCGCCTATGCCCACCCGGAGCGCTTGGGTCTGGCGGAGGCCAGGGCACCGCTGGCCGAGAGCAGGGCGGCGAATCGTGGCTGACGAGCTGCACCTGACGATCGACGGCCAGAGCCTGACCGTCCCGCCCGGGACCACAATCCTGCAGGCCGCCCGCTCGGCCGGCATCGAGATCCCGGTGCTGTGCTACTTCGAGCACACAACGGCCAACGGCCTTTGCCGCCTGTGCGTGGTTGAGACGGAAGGGGCACGCGGTCTGCAAGCGGCGTGCGTCAGCGTGCCGCGCTCCGGTTCGGTGATTCACACCCAGTCGGAGAACGTACTTCGTGCGCGGCGCACGATCCTTGAGATGCTGGCATCGACCGTCGACCTGTCGGAAGCGCCGGAGGTGCGGCGACTGCTGGAGCAGCTTCAGGCGGAACCGGAACGGTTTGGCGGCGGCGAGACCCGCCAACCGCCGCTGATAGACGACAATCCGATGTACGTCCGGGACTACGCCAAGTGCGTGTTGTGCTGGCGCTGCGTCCAGGTGTGTGCTGAGGATGCACAATACACCTATGCCATCAACTTCACTGGACGCGGTTTCCAAACCTCCATCGGGACATTCTTCGATAAGCCCATGACGCAGACGACGTGCGTCTTCTGTGGCCAGTGCGTCGGCGTGTGCCCCACCGGGGCCCTGAAGGGAAAGCGCGAGTACCTGCTTGAGCTTGGCGTGGCGCCGGAGGCGATCTTCGCCGAAACACGAGCGCCGCGGCGGGGCTCGCGGCGAGCGACAGGAGAGGAAGATGCTGCAACCTGAGCGCGTTGTCGCTACGACTTGCCCCTACTGCGGCGTCGGCTGCCAGATCAACCTGCTTGTGCAGCATGACATCATCTTCCGGGTCACAGGGCTCTTCGAAAGCCCGGTCAACCGCGGACAACTTTGCGTCAAAGGGCGATTCGGATACGACTATGTGCACGCGCCTGACCGGCTCCAGCGACCGCTGATGCGGGAGCGACCCGGACAGCCTCTCCAGCCGGTCACCTGGGAGACCGCCCTTGGCCACGTGGCAGAGCGTCTGAAGACGATCCGAGCCGAGTCCGGTCCCGATAGCTTGGCCTTCCTTGCCTCAGCCAAATGCACCAACGAGGAGAACTACCTCGTCCAGAAACTGGCCCGGGCGGCCGTCGGTACGAACAACGTCGACCACTGCGCTCGCCTCTGACACGCCAGCAGTGTGGCCGGTCTGGCCACCACGCTGGGGTCGGGGGCGATGACGAACGGCATTGGCGATATCGAACAGGCGTCGCTGCTGCTGGTAGTCGGCAGCAATACGACCGAATCTCACCCGGTGATCGCCCTTCGCATGAAGGCGGCCGTTCGACAAAACGGGGCGCGTCTGATCCTGATTGATCCCCGGGGGATCGATTTGGCCCAGTTTGCCGAGATGCACTTGCGTCCTCGCCCGGGGACGGATGTGGCGGTGCTCAATGCCCTGGCGCATGTCATCCTCGACGAGGGCCTCGAAAATCGCCGCTTCATCGAAGCCCGCACCGAGAAGGTGGAAACGCTCGAAGCCGCGCTGCGCCAGTGGACACCGGAACGGGCCGAACAGATCTCTGGTGTGCCGGCGGCATTGATCCGGGAGGCGGCCCGCAGTTACGCCACGGCGAGCGCGGCGGCCATCTTCTGGGCAATGGGGATCACGCAGCACGTCAGCGGCACCGACAACGTCAAGGCCCTGTCGAACCTAGCGCTACTGTGCGGACAGATCGGCCGTCCCGGAACCGGCCTCAATCCCCTGCGGGGACAGAACAACGTTCAAGGTGCCTGCGACATGGGCGGCCTGCCGAATGTCTTCCCGGCCTACCAGCCTGTGACCTCCGACGAGGTGCGGCGCAAGTTCGCCGACGGTTGGGGGGTGGCCCCCGACCGGCTGAGCGCGACCCCGGGGCTGACGGTGACCGAGATGATGACCGCCGCGCTCGATGGACGTGTGCGCGCTCTGGTGATCCTCGGCGAGAACCCGATGCTCTCCGATCCGAATCTGCACCACGTCGAGCAGGCCTTGCAGGCGCTGGACCTGCTGGTGGTCCAGGATATCTTCCTGAACGAGACGGCGGCGATGGCCGACGTGGTGCTGCCAGGCGTCAGCTTCGCCGAGAAGGCGGGCACCTTCACCAATACCGAGCGGCGCGTGCAGCTCGTCCGTCCTGCGCTGACCCCACCCGGTGAGGCGCGGCAAGATTGGGACATCCTTCAGGACCTGGCGCGACGACTCGGAGCAGACTGGACCTATGGCGGGCCGGCGGCGATATTCGATGAGATGGCTGGCCTGACTCCGAGCTACGCCGGAATGTCGCATGCTCGGCTGGAGCCAGGCGGTCTGCAGTGGCCCTGCCCGACCGCTGAGCATCCTGGCACGCCGATCCTGCACGTCGAACGCTTCACCCGCGGCTTGGGCCTGTTTGCCCCCGTGGACTACCGACCACCGGCCGAGGCGACGGACGAGACCTACCCATTCGTGCTTTCCACTGGACGCATCCTCTTCCACTGGCACGGCGGCACCCTCAGCCGGCGCTCGCCGGGTCTAGACATGCTGGCGCCGGAGGCCGAGGTGGAAATCCATCCGGAAGATGCACAGACGCTTGGGCTTGAGGATGGTGAGATGGTCCAGGTCCGCTCCCGACGCGGCCAGGTGCGGGCGCGGGCGCGTCTGACGCCGCGCTCGCCGCGCGGCACGGTCTTCATGACGTTCCACTATGCCGAAGCCGCGGTCAATTTCCTGACCGTCGACGCGGTCGACCCGGTGGCCAAGATCCCGGAGTACAAGGTAGCTGCGGTTCGGGTGGATCGGATCGCCCAGCCAGTCCCAGACTGAACTAGAAGCGAGAGAGGATCGCCCCTCAGAGCGGCCGGCGCGGAAATGGGCAGGTCCCGTCTCCATCAGGCGACGATTGTCCAGGCGGTGAACCGTGGGCGATGGTTGGGGGGTGGGGTGCATGCGCGGCTGAGGGGCCGTGTCCCTCCAAGGGCTCGCCCTTGCTTGCGGAACATCGCCAGCGGCAGGCCCTCCTGCAAGACGAAGCCTCGATCCGGCCGAGGCTGCCAGATGTCAACCTCGTGCCATCGGCTGTCAGCAGCCAGGTCATGCTGTCATGGGGTCGCAGAAGCGTGACGCCGCCGCCGCGAGGGGACGTCCCCTCGGCTTCCCTGGCCGGCAGTGTGTCGGCGTTGGAGGCCATGTGCCCCAGGCGAGCAAGCGGCGATGGTGTGCCGACCCCACAGCCAAGGTAGACGCCGACCTACTTTCCTTGGGGCAGGCCGAGATCCCAGCGGGCGAAAGCGTCCATGTGAGAGGCAGCGGTCAGGTCGAGCTGGAGCGGTGTGATCGACACGAATCCGTTGCGCACAGCCCAGAAGTCGGTGCCTTCTTCGGGGACCCCGGTAGGGGCCTCGCCGCCGATCCAGAAGTAAGGGATGTGGCGCGGATCTTCGCGGCGGATCAGGGCGTCCCGATAGATGCGCTGCCCCTGACGGGTGATACGGATCCCGCTCATCTCGTCGACCGGAAGGTAAGGAACGTTAATGTTGAGCAGGACCCCCTTCGGCAGCCCGTGCACGATCACTTGCTGGAGGATGGCTCGCGCCACCTGAGCCGCGGGACCATAGTCCAGCGGACCAGAGTGGTCCTCGGGGGAGTCGACAGAGACGGCCAGGCCCGGCAGCCCGGCGATGGCGGCCTCCATAGCCGCCGTCACCGTGCCGGAGTATGTGACATCGTGTCCCACGTTGACGTGGGGATTGATGCCGGAGACCACGAAATCGATCGAGGTATGTAGCAGGCCGAGTACGGCCAGGGCGACGCAGTCGGAGGGGGCGCCGTCCGTCGTATGGGCGGGCATGCCGTTGTGCAGCCGGGTATCCCACACCCGCAATGGGCGGTGCATGGTCTTCACATGCCCGGAAGCCGACCAGTTGTGGTCGGGCGCGAGGACCGTCCGTTCCCCCACTCCCTCGAGTGATTCCGCCAAGGCCAGCAGACCGGGCGCCCCGATTCCATCATCGTTGGTGACCAGGATGTGCATCGGGATCCTTCACTCGGGCCGGCAGCGTATTGTACCTGAGCCTTCGGTCCTCTTGAGGCTGCGCGCCCGAGGGGATTAGACTCCCGCATCGAGGTCTGGATGAGAACAACTGCATTGGCGAGCAACTGGCCCTCTCGACGGTTTGTCTGGACGCTGGCGGTGGCGGCAGGGGTGTCGATGGCCTGCAACCTGGGAGCGGCAACGACGCAGGTGCCGGAAGCCACAGCACCACCACCCACGGCCGCTCCCGCCATCGGCCAGGCGCCGAGCCTTGGCGAGCTGGCCAAGGCAGCCGTGCAGGTCCTGGCTCTGGCGTCTGAGGCGGGAGACAGGGTGCCGGTGTGGTCAGGATCTGGCAGCATTGTCTCGCCCGAAGGGCTGATACTGACCAACGCTGATGTCATTGACAACCGTGGGCGAGAGTACGACGAACTGGGCATTGCCGTGACCGACCGGACGGATCAGGCCCCACGGCTCGCCTTTCTGGCGGAGGTGGCGGCCGTCGACTACGAGCTGGATCTGGCCGTGGTGCGCATCACAACGGACCTCGATGGCCTCCGGGCGGAGCCGGGTTTCCCGTACGTTCTGCTCGGCGATTCGGAGGGGGTGGAAATCGGCGACCCAATCCGGATCCTGGGCTACCCTGGAATCGGAGGTGAGACTATCACCTTCACCGAGGGCGCGATCAGCGGATTCACCAGCGAGCGAGGCGTAGATGGGCGGGCATGGCTGAAGACCGACGCCACAATTGCCGGAGGCAACAGTGGAGGCATGGGCCTCAACGCAGACGGTGAACTGGTGGCTGTTCCCACTGCGCTGGGCTCGGGAGCGGAGGAGGGCGGCCTGGCGGATTGCAGGCAACTGGTCGACACCAATCGAGATGGCGTGGTGGATGACATGGACACCTGTGTGCCTCTGGGTGGCTTCATCAACGCGCTCCGGCCGGTATCGCTTGCATTACCGCTGATCGAAGCCGCGCGGCAGGGGGAAGCCTACGTGCGCGGCGACGTCCCCCCGCCGGAGCCGGCGGCAGGCTTCGACACAACCTCGACCTTTCTCTCCAACATCGTATTCTCCGAAGGGGTGACCGCGGATGAGCTGCCCCTTGGATTGTGGTATGCCCTTCCGGCCGGGGTTGTTGATGTCTGTGCGTTCTGGGACTACGAGGGCATGGCCGATGGCATGAGTTGGTCGGCCTTCTGGTTTGTCGACGGTGTCTTGAGCGAAGGCGGCAGCACTGTTGGCGACACCTGGTCGGGCGGGCCAACCGGGAACTGGTGGGTGTGCATCCACAACGATGATGGCCTGGCGGACGGTCTGTATGAGCTCGTCCTCGAAGTGGAAGGCGAAATCCAAAGGGACGACTCGGTTTTCGTCGGCGGGAACCGTCAGGTCATCGACCTGGAGCTTGAGAACAGCCTGGGAACCGACATCTGCTACGCCTTTCTGTCTCCAGCCGAGGCTCAGAACTGGGGCCAGGACCGGCTGGGCGCAGACGACGTAGTGGGACCCGGTGAGCGGCGGACGATCCCGATCGCCACTGGCGAGTACGACATGCGGTTGCTGGACTGTGACGGAGCCGTCGTGCACGAGGCATTTGGCCTGTCCTTGCGAAAAAGCCGCACCTATACAGTGGTCGCGGACTGAGGCGGCGCCCAGCACCCGTTTCCCGGGGGCACCTTCGATGGCTTCGGCCGCCGGCGGATTGCGGACCGTGGAGGCCTCGTCCCACTCTGGGGTTCAGCCGCCTGTAGCACTTCCATGTGCTACCGCATCATGCTCTCCCACTAACAGTCCCCCGCCGTCCCCCAGGCCCCTGGCGAAGGTGCGACACTCCGCCGAAGGGCGGGAGGTAAGGTCGAGGTGACACGTTTCAGATGACAGACCCTAGCCACCGCGTGAGCAACATCGGATAGCCATGAGACCATGAGAGGAGCACCTCCCTTTCTGTGGGCGGCCCTGCTCCCATTCGTCGAACCTCCACCCCCGTCCCTCGCGACACCAGCACCTGTGGCGCTCCGCTTGTGCGAGACGGCCCGAACGGGTTGAGCATCCCGCAGCGATCGCGCAGCATCCCGCAGCAAAGCGGAGGGAAACGGAAGGGTCGCGCAGGACCCCGAAAGGGCTCCCCCTGCCTGAGGACGACTGCGTTGCCCAGCGAACAACAGCCGAGGCAAAGGCGTGAGGCCGGAACCAAGTTCGTCCTGTTACCCATAGGTGAACTCGCCTTCCGCCACGGCAGGTGGCGATTGCAGCGTGTCTCCTATGTCCTGGACCTATACACCGCGTTGACTTGTGCCTGGCCGGCGTGATATCATATAGATGTCGTGCGCTCGGCGCTCATCTTTTATTGCCGACGTATGGCCCGGTTTCATCATCTGTCATCATTCGAGATCGCACTCTGGCCGAGGCGTCGGCCGCGGGGCAGCGGCCTCACAGTCGACGAGCTTGCCGACAGATATGGGCAGTCCCTTCGTGGGGCGGATGCCGGAACCGGGCATCTGCCCCTTTTGCTTTCATCGCGGGAAGGAAGGTGGTTGTGAGCGGGGATTTCATCATGCGCCTGATCGGGATGGTCGTCCTGGCCATCGGCGGGATCTACTTGGGGGCGTATCTGGGAGACTTCGCCGGGGGCCCGCCCGAGCTGTGGGCGGCGGTGTTCGGCTTGCTGGGTGCGCTCATCGGACTGGTTGTCACGCCCTACGTCACAACCCGGCCAGTGCGCGGCATTCGCCGCTCGGTGGCCCAACTCTCGGCGCAGGCGATGCTGTCCGGGCTGCTCGGGTTGATCATCGGACTGCTTGTGGCGGCTTTGGTCTCCTTCCCGCTGTCGCTGCTGCCCTCCCCCTTCGGCGAGGTCCTGCCGTTTGTCAGCGCCTTGCTGTTCGGCTACCTGGGGGTTTCCGTCTTCTACCTGCGGCAGCATGACATTGTGGGCCTTCTCCGTTTTCGTTTTTCCGGCTCGACGGATGAGGGCCGCGGTACGACCGGGGAAGGTCGGAGCGTGCTCCTCGACACCAGCGTTATCATCGACGGTCGCATCGCCGACATCGCCCGCACCGGTTTCATCTGGGGGCCGATGCTCGTCCCGTCGTTTGTCCTGACCGAGCTCCAGCACATCGCCGACTCGGCGGACGGCCTGCGCAGGCAGCGAGGCCGCCGCGGCTTGGACATCCTCAATCGCCTGCAGAAGGACACGACGATCGCCTTCCGTATCACCGATGTCGACATTGAAGGGGTGCGGGATGTGGATGACAAGCTGGTGATCCTTGCCAAGCAGCTGCACAGCCCGATCCTGACGAACGACTACAACCTTAACCGCGTCGCCGAGTTGCAGGGGGTGACAGTGCTCAACATCAATGAGCTGGCCAACGCTGTCAAGGTGGTCTACCTGCCTGGCGAGAGCCTGGATGTCGAGGTCATCCAGGAGGGGAAGGAGGCAGGTCAGGGTGTCGGTTACCTCGATGACGGGACGATGGTGGTCATCGAGAATGGGCGGGATCATATCGGCCGAACCGTACCCGTTGCCGTGACCAAAGTTCTGCAGACGGCGGCCGGGCGGATGATCTTCGCCAGGCCCGACGGCGCCTAGCGCCTCAGTGCAAGGTGGATCTCGATGACGATCATGGTCTACAACACGTTGACGCGGAAGAAAGAGGCCTTCGAGACGATCGAGCCTGGGAAGGTCCGCATGTATGTTTGCGGACCGACGGTGTATGACCGTGCGCACGTAGGGCATGCCATGTCCTCCGTGGTGTTCGACATCATCCGGCGCTACCTGGAGTATCGGGGATTCCAGGTGAGGCACGTGATGAACTACACCGATGTCGAGGACAAGATCATCAAGCGTGCCCAGGAGATGGGGGTTGAGGCGATCCAGTTGGCGGAGCAATACCTGAACCAGTACGACCGACATCTGAAAGAACTCAACGTGCTCCCGGCGACGGCGAATCCGCGGGCGTCCCAGGAGATACCCAAGATCATTGAGATGGTCCAGGTGCTGATGGAGCGCGGCTTCGCCTACGAGGTGAGCGGCGATGTGTACTTCCGTGTGTCGCGTGACGAGGACTACGGCAAGCTCTCACGCAGGCGCCCGGAGGACATGCGGGCCGGGGCGCGCCTGGACGTGGACGAGCGCAAAGAGGACCCGGCGGATTTCGCCCTGTGGAAGTCGGCCAAGCCCGGTGAGCCCGCCTGGGACAGCCCATGGGGGCCGGGCCGGCCGGGTTGGCATATCGAGTGCTCAGCCATGAACCTGCACTACCTGGGGGATCAGATTGACATCCACGGGGGAGGCAACGACCTGGTATTTCCCCACCACGAGAATGAAATCGCCCAGAGTGAGAGCTACACCCACCATCCCTTTGCCCGCTACTGGATCCACAATGGGATGCTGCAACTGGGCGGGGAGAAGATGTCCAAGTCGATTGGCAACTTGATCACCATCGACGAGTTCCTGGTGGAGCATTCGGCGGACGCCTTCCGCATGGCCGTGCTGAACTCCGGCTACCGAGGTCCGTTGACCTTCACCGATGAGGTGGTGAAGCAGGCCGAAAGTGCGCTGGAGCGACTGCGCAGCGGGCTGCGCCCGATGACGCCCCCGGAACACACCTCGACTCAAGCCAGCGCCACCTTGTCCGGCCACACCCAGGAGGCGGTGCGGGGCTTCGAGTCGGCAATGGACGATGACTTCAACACGGCGGCCGCGCTGGCGAACCTGTTTGATCTAGTGCGGGCGATTCACCAGTCACGGGAAGCCCAGGCCGAACCGGGTGCGATCGAAGAGGCACAGGCCACCTTGCGCAAGCTGGCCGGGGTCCTCGGCCTACGCCTCGAAGCGGCCGAAGCCTCCAGCACGACAACCGCCGCATTGGTCGAGCTTCTGATTGAGCTCCGACAGGAACTGCGCAAGGCCGGGCAATTCCAGTTGGCGGATCGGGTCCGCCAACGGCTGTCGCAAGCGGGCATCCTGCTCGAGGATGGCAAAGAGGGAACCAGCTGGCGCGTGCGCTGAGGGGCATGGTGAGCGGTCCGAGCGAGTGGGTGGGAGGACGGAACTCCGTTTCCGAGCTGCTGCGAGCGGGGAGGAGGCGGGTGCAGCGGCTGTTGGTGCTGGAGACCGCCGATCGGCGGGGTGCTCTGGGCCCGTTGCTGCGAACCGCCGCGGCGAGGGGCGTCCGGGTGGATCGGGTCCCGCGGCAGGCTCTTGATTCCCTTTGTGACCATCACCAGGGCGTGGCGGCCGAGGTCGAACCGTATCCCTATGTTGCACTGGATGACATCCTTGCGCGAGCCGTCGGACGGGGTGACCCGTTATTCGTGCTGTTGCTCGATCTGGTCCAGGATCCACAGAACCTGGCCAGCCTGCTGCGGACGGCGGAAGCCGTCGGGGTGCATGGAGTGGTGATCCCCTCCCGCCGGGCAGCCGGCATCACACCAGCGGTCGTGCGGGCCTCGGCTGGGGCTTGCGAGCATATGCTGGTGGCGCAGGGGAACCTGGTGCAGGCGATCGACAGGCTGCAGCGCGCCGGGACCTGGGTGCTTGGCCTGGAAGCGGGTCCGGGGGCGGTGCCGCTGGCCGAGGCCAGGCTGGACACCCCGGTCGGCCTGGTGGTGGGCAATGAAGGCGAGGGGATGCGGCGGCTGGTGCGGCAGGCGTGCGACCAGCAGGTGAGCCTGCCCATGCGGGGCCGGGTCGACTCGCTGAATGCGGCCATCGCCGGCTCGGTGGCGCTTTACGCCGTCTGGGCGGCTCGAGGCTACGCGGGAGCGGCGGCCGGGGCGGCCAAGATTGACGCTGGGGGCGAAGCCTGATACACTGCTCGGCCGGCGGGCTCCCGTTCTGGTATAATTCGATCGCGCCGTGTTGGTGGGGCGCGTTTTTATCGCAACGCCGACGTAGCTCAACGGGAGAGCAACCGCCTTGTAAGCGGTAGGTTACGGGTT
>CAZBJQ010000048.1:0-18007 GCA_964492235.1 uncultured Anaerolineaceae bacterium
GAAACTGAGGCGCGTCATCCCCCCAGGTGGGGATGTCTCTCCCGCCGGCGGGTGATGTATGCTTCGTTCCCGACTTGGCTGTTGGACAAATCGCACGCTGCGGGGGCGAGGGGATGCCAGCTGCCTAAGCGGTCTGGGATGCAGGACCAGCACGGCCAGGGATCATCGGGGGATCCGGCCCCGCTGGTACCGCCCGGCTATGGGAGACGGCGCGGGAGCAACCCGATAATGGGTGGAGCGAGATGGAAACCGGCAACAAGATCCCACGCGGCAATGCCAGGCGGCCCACCCGCAAGCCGAGGATGGGCTGCGCCTGCCGCGGCGTCCTGTCAGGCCTGCTCATCGGATCCACGGTCTGCCTTCTGAGTGGCTTTGTCTTGGTCCTTACCGGCAAGGCAGCCTGGGGACCGACACCGCACAATCTGGAAGAGTGGAGGCGGCGGCCGGCGGAGCTCGTCGCGGAATGGACTGCCAGCGTCATCGCCATGTCCGGCCGATCCGAGGAAGGCCAGCCTGCCTTCGAGATGGTCCCAACGATCACGCGGGCGGCCTCCGCAACCGCCTTCTTGCCTCTGCCTTCGGACACGTTGGTCCCCACCTACACACCTTCGAGCACTGTCACAAGGACGGCCAGCGTCACACTTACGGAGACCGCCACGGCCAGTCCGACCGCTTCCCCGAGCGAGACCACGACCCCCTCCCCGTCGCCGACTTACACGCCATCCTGGATGCTCACCGCCTCCCGCAGCCCGACCCGCACCCGCACGCCCACGCGCAGTCCCTCTCGGACTCCCACGGTCGCGCCCGCCCTGCCGACGTGGACCGCCTCGGCAACAAGCGAGGGCTGGCCCGAGACCGCCACCGCAATCGGCCCGGCCACGGCGACGTTGCCGCCGCCATCATCGACCCCTCAGGCCGACTGCGCGGCTACAGGCAATGCCAGTTTCGAAAGCAGTCTGCTGGCGTTGGTCAACGCGGAGCGCGAGAGCCGCGGACTGCGCGCCTATCGGCTCCAACCTCAGCTTCAAGCCGCTGCCCGCAGCCACAGCCGGGACATGGCCTGCAACGGATTCGTGTCTCACACCGGTTCCGACGGATCGAGTGTGCGCGATCGGGTGGAGCGAGAAGGATATGACTGGTCTTGGATCGGGGAGAACATCTTCGCCACCGGTGATACGTCGACCAGTGCCCCGCAGCGGGCTTTCGATTGGTGGATGAACAGCGCTCCACACCAGGCCAACTTGCTCAGTCCGAACTACACCGAGATTGGACTCGGGTACCACTACCTGGCGGGGAGCGGCTACGGCGGCTCCTTCACGGCTGTTTTCGCCAGGCCGTGAGGCGGCCTGGCGGGCGTTGACGCGGCGAACAGGCGTGCGGGGGCTGGCGTTTGCTCTGGATGAGACGACGGAGTGGTGGGGGCAGGGCACCCGGGAGCGCTTAGCGGCATCGACTGCCCTGACGCCGGCACGCCGATCCGGACAGCGTTAAGGGGGCGAGATCACGAGAATCGCTCAGCTAGTCTCTTGACGACTTGTGAATGCACGGCCTCGGGCTGCAACTGGACAAGCGGGATGCCCTTCTGCTGGGCCAGGGCGCATTGATCGGCTGCCGGTGGAATGGCGGCGACGATTTCCCACCCGACACGCTCCTCGACCTCCGATGGCGCCATGGGCGAGGCGATCGGCGCCCGGCTGACAACCACCAGAGCCAGGGCGGCGCCGGCGCCTGCCAGATCTCGCACGGTCTTGGCGATGAGGCGTCCTGTCTCCACCGAGTCCCGCACTGGCTCAACCAACAGAAAGACGGCGCCGCTCTGCTGCAGGGCAACGCGGGTGGCGGGGGTAAGGCCCGGAGGCACATCCACCAGGATGTGGTCGGCAAGCCCGGCAAGGGCGTGCAGAATGGCCTCTGCCTGCTCGGGCTCGATCACCGCCTCCTGCAGGATCTCACTGGGCGGGCACAGCGCTCTCATCCCGGAGGCGTGCTGCGCCAATCGACGCTCGACCTCCTGAGTCGTGATAGCGCGGGGCGGCATCTCCAACAGTTCGGCCAGCCCTTTCTGCGCATGCAAACCGGTGAGGATGGACATGCTGCCGGGGTAGGGGCGTAACTCGGCGGCGACGACCGGCACCTTTCTGTAGGCAATGGCCACGCCGAGGTTGACCAACAAGGTC
Source organism: uncultured Anaerolineaceae bacterium (assembly GCA_964492235.1). Lineage (GTDB taxonomy): Bacteria > Chloroflexota > Anaerolineae > Anaerolineales > E44-bin32 > PFL42. The sequence goes on from CAZBJQ010000048.1 coordinate 2,178, forward strand.
GTGGTGCCAACGCCTCCTTTGGCCCCGATGATGGTCGACACCCTGCCCACCTTGGCAGCGCCGGCAGTCCTCACCCGCCGGGTTCGCTCCACGAGGCTGGCCACGCGTACCACCAGTTCGGATGTGTCAATCGGCTTGACAATGTACTCATCGGCACCGGCCTGAAGGCCGGCGATCTTGTCCGCGACTTGGCCTTTGGCGCTGAGCATCAGAATCGGGGTCGCGGCCGTGTCGGCTCGCTGCCGAAGTTGGGCACAGAACTCCAGTCCGCTGGCTCCGGGAAGCATCACATCCAGGATAATCAGGTCGGGTAGGGAGGCCTCGATCTGAGCCAACGCCTTGGGGGCGTCCTGGGCCGCGCTAATGACGTAGCCCTCCCGCTCCAGGGCCATCCCCAGCAAGCGCAGCGTGCTGAGCTCGTCGTCGACGATCAGGATGCGTTCTCCCATGGCCATCCCTCCCGTTGTCGGTTGCACGCGGCATGCCACTCCAACTAGCTGTCAGGATGCTCACGACCAGTATCTGCCCAGATGGATGGTTGGGCAAGGCCCCGGATGGCACAACTATTCCCATGGGCCGACGCCGGCGCGAGCGCGGCCGCCTCAGTTGGATCAGCCGCGCCGGCGGACACCGCGTACCTTCTTCGCAGGGCGCCTCGCGAGGCTCAGGGATCGCGCCACCGTCCCTGGCCTCCTCTATGGGCGCCAGGCAGGCCTCCTTCCCCACGTCAGTGGCGGAGTCGGAGATCCGTGCCGTTCGGACTAGGTCCCGAGGCAGCAACCCACATCGATGCCATCGCGCCATCGGCTTGCCGGCGCCAGGTCGCGCGGCGGCCTGCAAGCTGATGGGGCCATCCGACGTGCGCCCCCGCTTCGGCGATAGCAGCCAATCATCCTGCCGCCATGGGTGGGCAGTGCAGGCCATGGAGTGTGCCGGGCCTCGATGATGTGGAGCCTGTTCGGCAGGTGAGGCTTGCCCGAAGATGCGGAGGGGGAAGGGTGGCGGGCGGCCATGTCCCGGGATTCGGACAGGAGTGGCCGGGTGCCTGCGGCTCAAGCTATACTGGCGCTCATAGGCTCTCGGGAAACCAAGGGCAGTCAGGCCCGGTCAGACGCAAAGCGGCGGGCACGGATTCCCGTTCTCGGTGGATACCCTGACCGTTGAGGCGCGCACTGCGATGGTGGGACGAGGCGGGGCAGCTTGGCATTCTGGCTTGCGGAGTGGCGTGATCGCGCTGACGCTGCTGGCTACCCGCGGGTGCCTCGGCCGCAGTCCAACCGCACCCCCCATCGACGGCCTGACCGCGACGGCAGCGATCTCGCCGGTTGCACCGTCAGCATCTCTGACGCCGTTGCCGCTCACGGCTGCGCCCGAAGCGACGGCGACCCCCATCCCACTCATCGCGGTTGACCTGCCGCTCTCAGACCTCAGCTACGCCATACCCCTCACGGTACGGCATGTCACAAACAGCAGCGCCACGTTGTTTTTCGAGTTGGAGGCGCCGTCGGTCGGCAGAATGCTCGTTCAACCTGAGGATGGCGCGGCAGTGGCGATCGAGTTGCCGATCGACCCCTCCAGCCTTCGCTGGCTGTGGACGGTCGAAGGCTTGACCCCCGCCAATCGTTACCGGGTCGTAGTCGCGCTTGAGCCGGCGGGCGAGCCGGCGCAGCAGCCCCGGTTCCGGTCCCGGGAATGGGGTCCGGTGACCTTCCGGACCGCCCCCGATAGCGGCGTTGTGCGCATCGGCGTGATCGGGGACGCCAGCTTCGGCGATCTAGCCACGTTCGACCTCGTGCGCCAGATGGCCGCCTCGGACCTGGACTTCGTCCTCCATGCCGGGGATGTTGTCGATGAGACAGAAGTTGGAGGGGACCCGTTCGACTCGTACGCGGAGAAGTTCTTCGCTCCCTTCGAGCCGCTGCTGACCCAAATGCCGGTCTACACAATCCCTGGCAACCATGACTACGACACCGACATCCGCTTCCGAGGGGCGCCATTCTACGATCATGTCTTCCCGCCGTTCCCCGATCTGAGCTTTCCCGGCCAAGAAGAACGCGAGCGGAATCAGTACTATGCCTTCGCCCGCAGTGGGTTTCAATTCGTCATGTTGGACAGCCAGGTCTTCTTCGGCGTCGATGGCCTTGAGGAACAGACCGGCTGGCTCAAGGAACGCCTGAGCGATCCGCGCTTCAAGGCGACGATCCCCGTGGTACACGTCGCCCCGTTTAGCAGCAGTTCCGTGCATCCGACGAACAGCCTCCCGGTGCGCCGGGGATGGGTTCCGCTCTTCGCAGCCGCCCGCGTCCCCTTGGTATTCTCCGGCCATTTTCATCAGTACGAACGCCTTGCGGCCCATGGGATCACCTACATCGTCACCGGAGGTGGATCGTCGACGCTGTACGCCCCGGGTGAGTGGTTGCCCGAGAGCCTGCGATTCGCCCGCAGCACGCACTTTGTTTTGATGGAGCTTGATGGCGACCGGATTCGCCTGAAGGCGATCGCTCTAGGTGGAGAGATCTTGGATCAGACGGAAATCGTGCTGCCGCCGACGGCTTCCTGAGTTGTGGCCCGAGGCTGGGGAAGCTTCCGAGACCCGTAGCACCGAAGTCAGTACTTGGCACTGTGTGCCCAGGGTACTAAGCCCGAGCCGATGAGGATGGCAGATGCCTTTCAACCCATGATCATGCACGTTCGGACCCGCCGGCCGACCGACGCCGACAGGGTGCTCGGCCAGCGGGCAGGGCCACGATGTTCGCGCGTCGCTTGTGGCCCTTGGGAGTACTCGGCGCACACTTTCTCGGGTCGGCCCCAGGCGTTCCGCGACCCGTTGGACCTTGTCGGAGGCATGCCGAGCGGTTATGATCTCGGGGTTGGGTCGCAAGGCAAGGAGGCATGCTGGACCCCCCTCGGAGAGCGGCACACCCCTCATGCCGCCGGCGCCCTCCCGATGAAGCGCGCCGTGTGTTGGGATACCACTGACGGATTGGCGACGCCGTAGCCCCTCGTCGCTCCCTCCTCCCGCCGGGCAGAGTCTCATCGACACCTCGTACCGATCGGATTGAGGCGGTGCCCGCTTTGCTCTTCCCACGAGGAAGGGGGGTGGACGTAAGACATCAATACCCGGCACTCAGCGACCGCCGCCGGGAGAGATGCTTGAAGGGCCGGGAGGTGCCGATGCCCGCAAGCCGACCGCCCACAGCGCAGGAGAAAGCCTCGAGCCACTGACGATGAGCCAGACGCCTCTGCCCCCAGCCCGGTTCGTCGTCAAGGTCGGCACCTCGACCCTGACGGCCGGGACCGATCGGCTCTCTGCACCGACGCTCGTCGATCTCACTCGCCAGATCTCGAACTTGCGCAGCGTTGGTAACGAGGTCGTCCTGGTGACATCGGGGGCTGTGGCCACCGGACGGGAGGCGCTGGGCTTCCCGCAGCTTCCCAAGGACATCCCCGCCAAGCAGATGCTCGCCGCCGTCGGCCAGCCGCGCCTGATGGCGCTCTACGAACGCCACTTCGAGCTGTATGGCATCACGGTGGCGCAGGTCTTGCTGACGCGCGCCGATCTCAATAACCGTCGCAGCTACCTGAATGCCCGCAACACGCTGTCGGCTCTCCTCAGCCATCAACTCCTGCCGATTGTCAATGAGAATGACACGGTGGCGACGGAAGAGATCCGCGTGGGCGACAACGACAACCTGTCGGCGCTGGTGGCAAACCTGGTGGAGGCTGACACGCTGATCCTCCTCACCGATCAGCCGGGGGTGTTCACAGCCGATCCGCGCCACGACCCGACCGCAAAGCTAATCAGCGATGTCCTCACCGACGAGATCCCGGCTTCCCTCTGGCAGGCGGCCAACGGGACGTCGTCGGGCGTGGGGACCGGCGGCATGATCACCAAGCTGCAAGCCGCCAACCTGGCCCGTCGCTCGGGGACGACGGTGATCGTCGCCCGCGGGAGTGACCCGGATGTGCTGACGCGGCTCGCCGCCGGGGAACACATCGGAACGCACTTCCGGGCTTTGGAGTCGGCCATCGACAGCCGCCGGCGCTTTCTCCTGGCGGGAGGCACGGCCGGAAGTCTCGCCGTGGACGATGGCGCCGCCCAGGCCCTGCGGCGAGGAGGCAGCCTGCTCCCGGTCGGGGTTGCCGCCGTCGAGGGATCCTTCGAGCGCGGAGACACTGTCCGGATTCTCGACTCTTCCGGCCGGGAGATGGCACGCGGTATCGTCAACTATCGAGCCGCCGATCTCTCCCGCCTGCTGCGGCGACATTCGGACGACATCGAAGGCCTGCTGGGCTACGACTATGGTGACGAGGTTGTCCATCATAACGACCTCGTCCTGCTGTGAACCCGCGGCGCGCGGATCGCAAGGGAGGTTGACGAAAGTGCCGTCCCGCCTGAGAGGAATTCGCATCTGTGCGGGTCGGGGCAAAGCCCCAACCTCCACATATGCGGTTCCCTTCTCTGAGAAAGGGTTTCTTCCATCGACCTGGTAGAGATAGATCATGTTGATTGAGATTGGAAGGCGCGCTCGACAGGCGGCGCGTACGCTCGCCACGCTGTCAACAGAGGCGAAGGACCGCGGCCTACGCCTCCTGTCCGACGCCCTGATCGCGGAACAAGGATCCATCCTGGCGGCAAACCAGGCCGATATCCAAGCCGCGCAGCAGGCTGGTCTGAGCCCTACCATGCTCGATCGTCTGACCCTGACTTCTGAGCGCTTGGAAGGCATCGCCGCCGACGTTCGGGGCGTCGCTGCACTCCCCGATCCGGTCGGTGAGACGTTTGAAGCCACGACGCTCGCCAACGGACTCCGAGTGCACAAACGGCGCGTTCCGCTTGGCGTGCTGGGAGTCATCTACGAATCACGCCCCAATGTCACAATCGACGTCACGGGACTGGCGCTCAAGACCGGCAACGCCGTGATCCTGCGCGGCGGGAGCGAGACAGTGCGGTCCAACCGGGCACTGGTGGAGGTGGTGCACCAGGCGCTGCGCGCCGCCAGTCTCCCGGTCGATGCGGTGCAGTTCGTCGATGACCCTGACCGTGCCCGGGTGACAGAACTGTTGCATCTCGACGCCTACGTCGACCTGATCATCCCACGCGGCGGCAATGCCTTGCATGAGTTCTGCCGCCACAACAGCTCGATCCCTGTCATCACCGGCGGGATTGGGATCTGCCACCTGTTCGTGGATGAGACCGCCGAGCTCGAGGCGGCTTGCCGGGTAATACACAACGCTAAGACCCAGCGACCGACGGTCTGCAACGCCCTCGACACCGTGCTTGTGCATCGCTCCCGGGCCGCCGAGTTTCTCCCGGCGCTGGTGCATATGCTCTCTGCCGATGGCGTCAGCTTCCGGGCAGATCCGGGCGCACTGCCCTATCTTGCTCCCACCACCGGCCTGCAGAATGCCGCGGCCGCAGACCGCCATCCCGCACTCCCCGAGTCGGTGCGCCTGGCTGGCCCACAGGATTTCGACACAGAATGGCTGTCCCTGGTGCTGGGGCTGAAGGTCGTCGATAACCTGGCGGAGGCGATCGAACACATCCGGCTGCATAGCACAGGCCACTCGGACGGTATTCTCACGTCGGACCAGGAAAACGCGCGGCGGTTCATGGAAGAGATCGACTCCGCCGCCGTCTATGTCAACGCCAGCACACGCTTCACCGATGGTAGCCAGCTCGGCCTGGGAGCCGAAGTGGCGGTTTCCACGCAGCGGTTGCATGCACGTGGCCCGATGGGGCTGCGGGAACTGACGACGTACAAGTGGGTCGTCGTCGGCGACTACCACGTCCGAAGCTGAGAGGCAGCCAGCCTGCAGGTCAGGCTGGCTGCGGGGATTCGACGGATGCGGCGAGCGTATCCATGAACATCACCGCTAGCCTTCTCCGGCCTCGGTCGCCGGGCCCAGGCGAACCAGGACCCGGTGCTTGATCAGGTTCCGCTCCAGCGGGATCACGCCGTCCTCCAGACGCCGCCCGTCCATCGCCACCAATGAAACGCCGCGCTGGCAGCCGTCCGGGTTTTCCACCTGGATTTCGTATAGCGCATCCCCATGCCGATACATGAGACGAAAGCCATCCCACCAGGCGGGAATGACCGGGTCGATCCGCAGCGACTCGCCTCGCACTTTCAAGCCCAGCACCTCTTCCACCCAGGCCCGATAACTCAGGGCTGCCGAGCCGGTGTACCACGACCAGCCTCCATGGCCCATCCAGCCTGGCGTGCGGTATACGTCGGCGGCAACAACGTAGGGCTCGACGCCGTAGCGCCAGACGCTCTCCCCCTGACGCGCCCGCTCGATGGGATTGAGAATCCGCAACACCTCGGCCGCACGCGTTCCTTGCCCGCAGCGGGCCAGAGCCACCGCCAACCAGGCCGCGGCATGGGTGTACTGACCGCCATTCTCTCGCACGCCCGGTGGGTAGCCTTGAATGTAGCCGGGCGATGGTATCGATCGATCGAAAGGCGGGTCTAGCAGCAGCACCAGGCCTTCATCCTGCTTGACCAGATGTTCCCAGGCGGATTCGAGGGCTAACCTGGCGCGTTCGACATCCGCCGGACCGCCCAGCCAGGCCCAGGACTGCGCCAGCGAGTCGATCCGGGCCTCCGGATTGGTGGATGAGCCCAAGGGGGTGCCGTCATCAAAGGTTGCCCGGAGATACCACTGCCCATCCCAGGCCACGCGATCGATCTGCTCAAGCAGGGCAGCTCTCTTCTGCCGATACGAGCCTGCGGCTTCCGATTGATCCAGCACATCAGATAACTCAGCCATGCCGGCGAGGACGTCCGCCAGAAACCAGGCCAGCCAGACACTCTCGCCCTTTCCGCCCATGCCCACCTGGTCCATCCCATCGTTCCAGTCACCGGCCCCCATGAGTGGGAGCCCATGCGGCCCGGCGGTCTGCCCGCGCGCCACCGCCCGTTGACAATGCTCGAACAAGGGGACGCGCTCGAGGCCGGCCTCCGGGGTCTGGAACGAGTCGTGTTGATCCTCCTGCAGGGTGGGGGCATGGAGGAACGGGACCTGTGCCTCCAGGATGTCCACATCCCCGGTCACACGAACGTAGTGGGCGACGACGTAGGGGAGCCACAGGGGATCATCCGAGATCCGCGTGCGCATGCCCGCGCCCGTGAGAGGATGCCACCAATGCTGGACGTCCCCTTCGTGGAACTGCCGGCTGGCCGCCAACAGGATGTGCTCTCGCGCCAGGGAGGGCTTCGCATACAGCAGCGCCAATATGTCCTGCAATTGATCGCGGAAGCCGAAGGCGCCGCCGGATTGATAGAAGGCCGAGCGTCCCCACAGCCGGCAGCTGAGGCTCTGGTACAACAACCAGCGGTTGATGAGGAAATCGGCGGCGCGCTCGGGCGTCTGGACTTCGATCGTCCCCAGCAGTTCATCCCACCACGCCTTGGTTTGATCCAAGGCGGCCTCGAACGCCGCGCCGTCCCGATAGGTCTGGGCCAGCGACTGGACCTCATCCACCGTATCGGCCTGGCCCAACATGGACACGATCTCGGTGGTCTCGCCCGGGGCCAGTTCGACGGTGACCCTCAGCGCGGCGCACGGATCCAGCCCAGCGCCCGTCCGACGCGAAAGCTCCGCTCGCTCCATCGCCTCCGGGCTCGCCAGGGACCGATTCCGACCCACGAAGGACGTCCGGTCGCCGCTATACGACTCGGCGGCCCGACTGAGGGCGGCGAAGGCGACCCGATCTCCATACTCGGGGTGATACCGGTTGCGGGCCAACAAGGCCTGCACCTCTTCGTCCCAGTGTGTCACGACGTGCATCTCGGAGGATTCGCGGTACTCCCCCAGCGTCCACTCGACGTAGTAGGTCAACGACAACCTCCGCCGCCGGGCGGAGTCGTTCTTCAAGCGCAGTCTCTGGAGCCGGACCGGTTTCCCCCCGCTCGAATCCAGCGGGACCAGAACGGTCAATTCCTGCTCGATGGCGTGACTGTTGTGTTCGAAGACGGTGAAGCCGGCCCCATGCCGGGCACGATAGGCTGTCGCCTCGCGAATTGGCGCGGCGGTCGGGGTCCAGTATTCCCCGGTGTCCTCGTCTCGGATATAGATGGCCTCAGCCGCCGGGTCGATGACGGGATCATTCGACCACGCCGTCAGTCGGTTGCGCTGGCTGTTGCCGAACCAGGTGAACCCGGCCCCGGTCTCGCTGACCACGGTTCCGAAGTCCGGGTTGGCGATCACGTTCACCCAGGGCGCGGGCGTGTGCGTGTTGGGACCTAGATAGACGGCGTATTCGTGCCCATCCGAGGTGAATCCGCCCAGGCTGTTGAAGTAAGGCAATTCCATGAAGGGAAGGGGTGCGGAGGGTTCACGTGGCCCGCGTTTCCGGGCGATGGGCTTGTGCACCTCGGGTGCTTCGACGGGCACCGCCAATTGCTGGGCAAGCGTCCCTCGAGCCGCCACCAGCGCCACACTGGCCGCGGCCTGAAGCAGCGCTCGATCTTCGTCCGGGATCTGGTCGGAGCTGCGCAGAAAGACGCCCCCCGGTTTGTCAATCCCGGTGAACTTCGAATGGGTTCGGATCAAGCCTTCGAGCTGTTCGCGCAGGGGCTGCTCGTAACCGCTGGCCTCCTCGTTCAGAATCACAAGGTCGGCCATCAGTCCGTGCGTCCTCCAGTAGGTATGCGCCTGGAGCATCTGACGGACGAGACTCGCGTCGCGCGCCTCCCCGATCGTCAGCAACACGATCGGAAGGTCGCCAGAGATTCCGTAGGGCCACAACCCGGCCTGACCCTTACGGTTCTTCTCCTCGGTGCGGTCGGCCAGCGGCCGAAGGAAGGCATTCGGATAGAGGAGATGAGCGGCCAGTTTCTGGAAGCGGCGGGCATCGTCGGGCTGGATGTGAAGCAGCCGCAGCTCGAGCTGGGCGGAGGCCCAGGCGAAATCCATCGCCCGATCGATGGCGGACGGATCGCCATACGTGTCCATCAACCGTAGGACCTGTTCTCGGGTCTCACCGGCGGCGAGGATCAAGGACACCTGGAGGCGTTCGCCTGGCCTCAGTGTCAGGCTCCGGCGCAAGCTCAGGATAGGATCGAGGACGGCACCCTGCGTGTTGCTGGGTTCCTGCATGGAGCCTAATGGGTCGCCCAGCGTCCGGCCGCGGCCGATGAAACGGCGCCGGTCGGTCTCGAAGCGCAGGGCTTCAGGCGGGCCGGAAGGGTCCGTCGTCAGGCGGTGCGCGACGAAAATCGGCGGCTCGCCTTCGCTCCGTTGGCGTCGGTAGGCCAGGAGCGCCTGATGGTCGGGGAGCGCCTCAGTCTGAATGAACAGCTTGTTGAATGCCGGATGCGCCCGGTCGGCGGGGTGGGGCGCCATCGATAGCTCGTAGTAACTCGTGAGATCTAGGCGGCGCGCGTGCACGGTCTGGTTGACCAGCGTGACCCGCCGGATCTCGACGTCGTCCTCCGGCGATACGACGATTTCCGTTCCGGTGTGGATGCCGTTGTCGGCCCGCCGAAAGACAGCCCGGTCTAGGGCGAAGTGGGCGGCAAAGCCATCCACCTTTCCGCCGACGGGGTGATAGGTCGTCGACCACACGCGGCCCGATTCATCGTCGCGCAGGTAAGCGAAACTGCCCCATGAGTCCAACGTCCGATCGGGCCGCCAGCGCGTGATCTCGAAATCCCCCCACCGGCTGTAGCCGCCGCCGGCATTGGTCACCATCAGGCCATACCGGCCGTTGGAGAGCAGCTGGGTCTTCGGGTTGGCCGTGTGCGGCGTGTCGAACTTGCTCACCGAAGGCGCCACTTCACCGACGCTCTCGACCGACGGCAGCCGTTCGCGGGTCGAGATGTGGTGGAGCGGGCGCAGCCGCGGGATGCGCTCGTGAAGTAGGGACTCGACGGCTCGCACGCGGGGGTCGGCCAGAAACCGGCGTTGAAATGAGTTGCCGTGGAGGAAATTGGCCAACGACATGAGCCCCATGCCTTGATGGTGGGCCATGTAGGTTCGGACGACCACGCCGCGCCCGCCCTTGTGCTGCGGCCGGCGGCTGAAGTCCATGGCGTCGTAGTAGCCGTGGTCGTTCAGAAGCCCGAGGCCAGCCAGCTGCCTTAGATTCTTCGCCGTTCGGCGCGGCGCCAGGCTGAGGGCGAGCAGGCTGGCGTAGGGTGCAACGACCACCTCCTCCTCCAGACCGCGCTTCAACCCAAGTTCGGGGACTCCGAAGGCCTTGTACTGGTAGGTCTTGGCGAGGTCAAGGTCTCCATAGGCGCACTCTGACATGCCCCACGGCACACGCCGCCGGCGTGCATAGGCTATCTGGACGGCGACGGCGTCCCTGGCGGCCTTGTCCAGCAAGGTGTTCCCGAAGGAGCGCTGGAAAAGGAGCGGCAACAGGTACTCGAACATCGTTCCACTCCAACTGAGCAGGACCCGCTGCCTACCGATGCCAGAGTAAGGGCGGCTCATGGAGAACCAGTGCTCAACAGGAACGCTTCCCCCGGCGATGGCGACGAAGCTTCCCAGGCGAGCCTCGCTCGCCAGCAGATCGTAGTAGGCGCTATCCGGCTGGCCGGCATTAACGTTGAAGCCGACACCGAACAACCGTCGTTCTGGGTCGTAGAGGAACCGCATGTTGATGGAGTCGGCCAGCTGGTCGATCGACTGGATCAGTCGCTGGCTCATACCCAGCATCTCGCCGGCCAGCCATTTCGAGGTGTCGAAGGCTTCGATCAGTCGGTCCAGCCAGTCAAGCAGCGGGCCAGCGCCGGCGGGAGCTTGGGCCTGGATCGACCGAAGTATGGGAAGGCTGTGGACGCTCCCATGGGCGAGGGCTTCGAGGGAAGGAGCGCGATCGAGATCCCGGCCGATCGCGTCAGCGGCTTCGGCACCTAGTGGGGCAATCTCGGCTTTGGTCTTCTCCCCGAGGACCTCGAGCCAGGCGAGATAGCGAAGGCCAATCCCCCGCCAGGCGGACACCTGACTCTCCATCTCCTGCGCCCAATCGGCCCCGTGGGTTCCGAGCTCGGCGTCAGCGAGCCCTCCGTCGGGCCGGGACCTCAAGTTCCCTTCCAAGCCTCGGAGCCAGGCAAGCGTTTCGGCTGCGCGCACCGGTGGGGCGACGAGCGCTCGCCGCACTTCGGCCAGGGCGCGAGCCTGCAGGCCCACGTCGGCGCTGGATTGTGTCCGTACCTCCCACACGTCCTGCAGCCCGCAGAAGGCCTTCTCGTCGAGGACCGGGCTGTGAATCACATCTTCAACGCCTCGCTTGAGCGTCCACAACGCCGCCAGCAGGTTTCCGCTGTCCACGGCCGAGACGTAACGAGGCTCGAGCGGTGCCAGCGTCTCAATGTCGTACCAGTTCAGGAGATGTCCCTCATAACGTTCCAGCCTGGCGATCGTGCCCAGGGTGTTCGTCAGCTTCTCAATGACCTGGTCCACGGTCAGGTAGCCGAAGTCGTGGGCCGCCAGCGCGCTGAGCAGCCACAGTCCGATATTGGTCGGGCTGGTGCGCATCGCCACTTGCTCCTGGTGCGAAACCTGGTAGTTGTCAGGAGGCAGCCAGGATGTTTCGTCGGTTACGAAATCGGAGAAGTAACGCCAGGTTCGTCGAGCGATCGTCCTCAGGAATTGCTGATCCCTTTCAGTAAGCCTGGCCTGCACGGGACGTGACTGCGGCCGATGGTTCAGGAACCAGCCCAAGGCAGGAGAGAGGAACCACAGCACGAGCCAAGGGCTGGCCAGGCCGAGATTTGCTGGATCCCACCGCCAGACGGCCCAAGCCGCCAGGCTGCTGAAGAGGCTCGCCAGTGCCATGGACATCACGAGCCTCGCCAGCCGGCGCGGGGCACTCCACTTCAAGGTCTGGGCCGAAGTCCACTCCAACAGCCCCCGGTGTGAGACAAGGCGGCGGAACAAGGCGCGGACTATCGCATCCAGCGCCAACGCCGTCTGGTGCGGGAGCAGGGCCGCCTCGACGATCGCCCGCAGCAGGTCATGTCCCACGTTGGATAGGGAAAAGTTCTTCAGCCCTTGTCGGGTGGTCAGCCGGGTAAGGGGCTGAACCAACGGCTGGAAAAGCAGCTGCACAGCCACCAGGATTGCCGAGAGCACCGCCAGCTGGGGGGAAAGCAGCCAGGAGGCGATCAGCAGACTGACATTGGCCGCTGGGACCAGGCTGCGGCGAAGGTTGTCGAAGATCTTCCAGCGATTGAAGCCAGAGAGCTGGTTGGGCCGACGCTCTCCCCCGTGTGCCGGGACGCGCGGCAAGACCCAATCGGCGATCTGCCAGTCGCCGCGAATCCAGCGATGCTCCCGGGCGGTGTAGCTCAAGTAATCGGGCGGAAACTCATCCTGAAGCTCGATATCACTGGCGAGACCCACCCGCACGTGAGCCCCTTCGATCAGATCGTGGCTCAGCAACCAACTTTCCGGGAACCTCCCAGACAGGGCCCGGCTGAAGGCGCGCACGTCGTAGATGCCCTTGCCGTGGTAGGAGCCCTCCCCGAACAGGTCCTGATTGACATCCGAGACAGCCTTGGTATATGGATCGATCCCGACAGCGTCGCCAAAGACGCGGGTGAATGGCGTGGCGCTCGTGCTCGGCAAGGACGGGCTGACACGGGGTTGGATGATCGTGTAGGAGCCCGCCGCGACCCTGCCCTGGGCGTCGAAGCGGGGCCGATTCAGCGGGTGGGCCAGAGCCTCGACCAGCCGACGCGCCGTGCTGCTCGGGAGCTGCGTATCGCTGTCCAACGTAATCACGAACCTGACGTTGGACAGCAGCTCCGGCGCGCCGGCATGCACCGCCAGGCCTGCCGCTTCCGGCGGCGTCCCTTCGATCAGCCGGTTGAGCTGCTCCAGCTTTCCGCGCTTTCGCTCCCAGCCGATGAACTTCTGCTCCGACTCGCTCCAGGTCCGTTCCCGGTGGAACAGGAAGAAGCGCTCTCCAGGGTAGCGTTGGTCCAGGGCTTGAATGCCTTCCCTGGCGGCCTGGAGCAGGCCTTCATCCTCCTCATTCCGGAGCTTGTCCGAATCCGTGTAGTCGGTGAGCAATCCGAACAGAAGGTTGCTCTCCTTGTTGGCCAGATATCGGATCTCGAGCTTCTCGACCTCGGACTGGATCTGCTCCGAATCGACAAGCATCTCCGGTACAACCACTAGCGTTCGAAAGGCATCCGGGATTCCCGAGACTTCGAAATCCATCTTGGGCAGTGTGCGCGGGGGCAGGAATCGCGTGACCAGGTAGTCCACCAGTTTGAGGGAAAGCTGGCTGACGGGGATCAGGGCGACAAGAGTCAACAAGAGTCGAATCCAGGCCGAATATCCCGTGAAACCGAAATGAGCGAACAGGCTGAGGAACGCAGCCGACAGCGCGGCGGCACAGGAGAAGTAGACCCCGGACGGGTGGGCGTAGACCCAATGTAGGGCACGGAAGCGCGCCGCCTCGCGGCTGCGAAGGGCTCGCGCTAGCTCGACCCGGGCCTCACCGACCAGGTGGGTTCCGACGTGGAAGGAGCGGTCGTCCGCCGCCGAATCTCGCCCAGCCCGGATGGCCCGCTCGATGGCGTGTTGGGCGACCTCCTCCTCGGTGCGGCGCGACCCGCGGGCAAGCCCCTCCACGGCGCGCCGATAGCTGTCACGCGATTCGAAATCCATTCCGGCATAGACACCGGCCGGATCCGAACGGAGCACGCGCTCCACGACGCTGAGCTGTTCGAAGATCTGCCTCCAGTCGAGCAGTGCCAGCTGCCGCAGACTGGTGAAGGCGTTGCTGATAGAAATCTGGTCCTGGGTCTGGCGATTCTGTTCCCGCAAGTTGAGCTCGACGAGGGGCTTGTGGTACACGCGTTCCAACCAGCCCTGGACGGGAATCAGCGCAGCTTCTTCATCATAGAGATGATCGATGAGCTGCGAAGCGAAATAGGGACTCGGGGTCGGCTGGGCCGCGGTGAGCTCCGCCATGATGGCGAAGAGCCGGTGATGGTCTCGACGGCTGGTGGTGATCAGCCGGTTAGCCCAGAAGCCGGCGATCTCACGCTCGCGTAGCTCGGTCAGTGCCTTGGCGGCCAGGGTCTGGATTTTCTCGATCAAAGCGATGCGGAGGATCTGAGGATAAGCCCAGAGCTCGCCGATCGTCAGGGGGTGAACCGACTGGTAGGCTTCGGCGAAGGTCAGGATGCCCTGCCGGTCGAGACGCAAGTCTGTGTGCGAGACGAGTTCCTGCGCCAGTGTGTAGATCCGAGGCAGGCTCCGCCCCTGCGGATCGACCTGCGCCGGCAGCTGTTGGTAGTAGCGGCGGGGCAGGTTGAGCTGGATGTCACGAGTGTTAGCCTCGATGATGTACACATTGTCGAGGAGCCACTCGGCGATCGGAGGCGAGCCCTGTTCCAGGCGACCGGCTGCGGACAGGTCCCCGCACGCCTCGTGAATCGAGTGTCGGGCCCTTTCGAGACGCTCCAGCAACTCCCGGTTCGGCCGGGGCCTGGCCTCCACCCGCAGCTCCGCAGCCAAGCGCTGGGCGTGCACCCCAAGCTGTGACAGGGACAGGGACACGCGGCCCATGCGTTCGCCGGCACCCGGGATGGCGCGCTTTGGGTGCAGGTAGAAGACGATAGGCGGGGTCTCGCCGCTCTCCCGAAGGGCCCCCACCGCCGAAGCCAGTCTCGCGGCCGGCGTCTGGAGAATCAGGACCGTCTCCTCGGGAACCAGCCATCGGGCATGGTCTGTCAGCAGCCGGCGTCCAACGCCATGCCGGGACCGACGATACCCCAGGCCGGCACCGAGCAGGCCGATCAGCGATGCAGCAAGGATCGGGATCAGAATGGGCAGGGCTCCGACCGGGCCCTCTCCAGAGCTGTGGCGGATGGCGATCGCAAGGCCGGCCACACTCCCGCAGAGTAGCGCACCCAACAACATTCGGGTGACAAGGCCTCGCAGGTAGCGGTCCGAAATCTGGATGACACCGTCCCGGGTCTTGTGGACCAGCCCGGATCGAGGGAAGCCTCTTCGGTGCAGCTCCTTGGCCGCAGCCTGAGCTCCTCGTCGATTGGCGAAGAATCCTACGACGATAGCGTCAGTCATACCCTGTCCATACAACGTGCCCGGGCCGACTTACGTGGGTTGGAAGATGATCTCCTCAAAGGGGCCCGGGCGCAACCCCACCAGTATAGCCGGTACGGTCTGCGCGGTCACGGAGGGAGATCATCGCTGCCGTGGATCGATGCGCACTCCGTCCTGCACCCAAGCTGCTAACCCCGGTGCTGGCTGGGCCGGGCAACGGCCTAGACGGAGATTCGGCCACGCGCCGGGCGTGGCAACCTGTGCTGTCTGGGTCGATGGGGAACCGGATACCGGCCGTGGGATGGCCGCTCCGGCGAGGAACTCCGACGCGATCCTGCCACGCCCGGAATCCAATGAAGGCTCGAGAGACTCCCTCTCTCCCGGAGCTCCACCGACCGCCTGTGTCCGAGGATGGCTTTCCTTCAGGAGGCGACCGTCGGATTCGTCCCTGTGCTTCGCTCCGGCATGCTGCACGACCCGCCCTGGACCCGGGCGATAGATAAGATGTCAAATCGGATCGATTGAGGGTCGGCTCCCCGTTGGAAAGCGGGCCAGGGAACCCACGATGGGGATCTTACAGGGGCCGGCAGCGATGTTTGCGACCCTTGCTCGCTTCCCCCCGGATTCCGCATGAGGGTCCTGGATTCCTCGGTTAACTGGCGGACGCAGGCCCATGATCTGCTTCGAGGGCCAGGCAACAGATGACAACTGCTGACGGCGCTCCGTGGATGCTCCTCCAGGGCAGGAAGGATCGTTCTCCCAATCTATGGGAGCTCCCGGTGTCTTGTGCC
>CAZBJQ010000049.1:0-17955 GCA_964492235.1 uncultured Anaerolineaceae bacterium
TGTCCAGTCTCGTCTTCCAGCAGGTTGATGACTTCCGCCTTTCTCAGAGCTTGAAACCGCATCTGTGATGGTTGGGGGCTCGCCCCAACCATCACAGATGCGAATTCCTCTCGGGTTGGATGGCTCTGTCATCGGCCTCCCAGACCCCGAGCACGGGGCACGGAATCCCAAGACCGAAGTAGGTCTCGTACGAACGGCGGGTCTTCGGCCCCGGCTGGTCCGCTGGTTGCCCCAGCGGAGTAGGCACAATCGGTTCCACTTCACGCGGCAGTTCGAGCATGCGGCGAACAGTCCCGGGATCGAGGTCGGCAATCCGCCACGTGCCCACGCAGACCTGCGCAGCTGCCAGGATCGACTGATCCGGGGCGATGGCCACGTCGCCCATCGAGGTAGCTCATTCCGTCGCGCCGGGTTCCACACGCCTCCTTCGGCACCACGCAGGCTACGATGATCAGCGGCGCCTCGAGCGGCCATCTGAGCGGATACACGTCCCTCAACGGTTGGTCCCGGCCAGGCCTCATCGAGATGAGCCGGGGGGGCGACGATTCAATGCGGGCGGCGCCAATCTCGCATCCTCCAGTGGTGCGTGCAACTTGTCACCTTCCACTCGACGCGCCCGACAGCTGAAGACGCGGAAGCGGTGAGTAACCGGTTCTTGTGAGTCCATCGTTGCGTCCTCCTCCCCAAGGATGCCTGTGTGGGAGGGCGCACGTTGGTGGGGGGGCATACCCTCACGGGTTGGGATGATCTCACCCGCGGCTTGTCGGGCGCATCCAATCTCCGTCGAGCCGCGAGAACACGCCCACAGCCCACATTCAGTGTGGGGCACTCGCCGGGGACCCTAGCCTCTCTACCTGCCCACTCCCCCCGTGCCCACCCCAACGGTACTACTCCCACCTGCACATGGTCACGGTATCGAATGCTAGAATGGGATGGATGCGCCCTTCCATCCATCGCTCGACCCGGGCCTCCCGCGATCGCCGACCACAACCATCATGGCGCATAGCCTTGCTGGCAATTGCGATCTGGTTCTGCTCGAGCGCGCCCTCACCTGCAGCGCCCCATCCTGGCTGGGAGGCAGTTGTCCCCGGCATCGAGTACCAGGCCTTCAGCCTGCAAGGGCCGAATCGCGCCTATGTGGTGCGGATGGACCGAGACAATCGCTCCCTCACGTTGGACAGCGCCATCGGATCCGGCAGCATACGCGATGGCAAGGAAACGGTGAGTCAGATGGCCGAACGCTACGACCAGGCCATCAACAGCTGGGGCGGCGAGTGGGGAAACAGGAACAAGGTCGTCGCCGCTATCAACGGCTCCTTCTTCGACCTCGAGTCAGGCGTGCCGTGGAGCGGGATCGTTCATTCTGAATGGTATGCCAAGTGGTACGGCAGCCTCTCGGGGAGCACGGGCTTCGCATGGACCAATGAGCGGGCAGCCTTCATCGGCCGGTGCATTGACCATCGGCCGGATCGGCAGGTGGTTTCATTCCCCACAAGTGGAGCCACGATGCAGATCGATGGCGTCAACACAGACCGCAAGGAGAACCAGCTCATCATTTTCACGCCGCAATATGCCCTGACGTCGGGAACCGGAGACGAGGGTGTCGAGCTCCTGGTGCAGATGACGCGTCCGATGAGCATTTTGCCGCTCCCGGCGATGGCGATGGGATATGTCCGGCAGGTCAAAGTTGGCCAGGGTTCAACCGAGATCCCTTTCGACCATGTCGTGTTGTCGGCCGAGGGAGAAAAGGCCGATGAGCTGCTGCGCCTTGGGCGGTTCGCGTCCCAGGTCGGGATCTCAATGGAAGTCACCGACCTGGGAGAGGATTGCGAGCGCGGCAACGGCATCGACTGGACGAAAACCTATGCCGGCGTCGGCGGGAGCTTTGTATTCCTCCAGGATGGGGACGTCCTGGACATCGACGATGTCGGTGCAGTCGTGCAGAACCCGCGCACCGCTATCTGCTTCAACGACGACTGGATCTTCTTCGTGGTTGTGGACGGGCGGGACCCGGAGTACAGCGTCGGTATGGACATGAACCAGCTGGGCAGATTCTGCCAGCGGCGCCTGGAGGCCGATTGGGGCATCAACCAAGACGGAGGGGGATCCTCCACGCTCTGGGTCAATGGAGAGGTCAAGAACCGGCCTTCGGATGGGTTCGAGCGCGCCGTCGCCAACGGCATGATGATGGTTGTGGTCGAACCTAAAGTGGCGTCGCAGGAATTCTCACGCGGCCAGGAAGTCATGGTGCACCAGGACTCCCAGCTGTATCTCGGCCCAGGCTCCGATTACCTGCCTCGCTCTGTGCTCCACCCGATGACCTTGGGTGTCATTCAGGACAGCCTGAGCGACCTGGATGGGGTGTTCGCCAAGGGATCCTTCTGGTGGAGCGTCCGGTTCGGCAAGACCGCCGGCTGGATTGCTGAGGAGGCGTTGCAGCCCTACGATGGCCAGCCGCTTCCGGCGCCTGAATCCTGGCCCGCTCCACCTGCCCTGTGACCCGCCCCCCGTCGCACTCTCGCCATGCAAGGTCGCGTCCAGCCCGTTGCCTGCCCCCCACAAACGTGAAGCCGCCGGGTCGACGGCGGCCAACAAACTGGTCGGCGCCTGGGCAACTATGGGGCCAATCGACTTCCCGCCCCCGTTTCGCGCATAATCTGCGTCACGAGGTTGACCATGCTCCGGTTGAACAGCATGGCCGGCGCGTCCACGGTCACCTTCGGGAAGAGCAAGGCTGAGAGATGCGCCTCAAACAAAGGCAGGAACCTGCTCTCCCCATCAAACATCATCGCCCGGAAATCAAACCTGCCTCCGCCGTGGACCAGGCCGCGCAACTCATACCCACCGACCACCACTCGCACCAGATGCGGGAAGGGTTTGGTGTAGCCGCTGCGCACGGCGGTCGCCGGACCCAACTCACCGAGGGAATGTACCAGCACTACAACGATCTCATTCTTCACCAGCCACAGCCGGTTGCAGGTCTCTCCGGATTGCCCGATCTGGTACAGCAGGCAGAGCTCGGCTTCCTCCACTTCCAGCGAGGATTCCGTGGGGATGTTCATGTAGGAGAACAAACCGGTTGTCCCCGGCAGGACGTTGCCGCGGATCTGATGGGTGGCCGTATACGCCTCGACCGCAATCGGCTTGCGCATCGATCCTGACCCCTTCTCGCACTCAGCCCGGGCAAGGCGCCCCAGGCCGCCTCCGTCATTCTAGGGCACTTCCCCTCCCCAGACAAACTGCGCAACCGTACGGGGGCGGAGTGCAGGACACCTCCCACTTCCGTACCCCGGTTGCAGCCTCGCCATGGCCCGTAACTTGCAACTCCCACCCAGTGCGCGGAGACAGCCAACGGACAGGAGGCAGCCATGCAGGTCACCACCATCGACGAATTGCGGAAGCCCCACCCGGATCAGCGCCGGATCGACGCCCTTTCCGCCCAGCTCCTGCGGGCCACCGCCCTGGAAGTCTTGCGCCGCAAACAGGAGATGCCCTTCACGGGTGGCGGCGCCGAGGCAACCACTCAGCCTCGTCCCTAGCCTGCCTCCTCTCACTCACGGTTCCCCTTCCCTCCGGGAAGTGATGCCTCCCCTGTGCCGAGCAGGGGAGGCATCGATTCCACGGGTTACTGCAACTACCAGTACGTAACGACCTA
Organism: uncultured Anaerolineaceae bacterium; assembly: GCA_964492235.1. Taxonomy (GTDB): domain Bacteria; phylum Chloroflexota; class Anaerolineae; order Anaerolineales; family E44-bin32; genus PFL42. Next base: position 3,656 of record CAZBJQ010000049.1, read on the forward strand.
CCGGCCAGACTCCAATTGAACACTTCCGACGGAGCTGTGAATCACGAAGGTAAGCCCCGGGCCTTCGCCCGGGTGGACATAGGAAGTGCCGGACAGGGTCCATTCCCCCTCGGCCTTGACCTCGGAGAGCTCGCCCACCACATCCGCCCGCGCCGCCACTCCGTGCGGCACAAGGATCCGCAGGCGGCTGAGCCCCGACTCGATCTTCACGCTCGCCTGTTGTCGTAGGTTGCCACTGAAGTCGAGGACATAGTTCCCGGCGCCGGCGTCGAACTGAAGGCTGGCGAAGTTGGCGTTTCCCAGCCCATCAAGACGAACATCCGAGGCACCCGTAGCATATCGTAGAGCATCCATGCGGATCGGATTCGGCTCGGAGAAATGGATCCGGACTGAAGCTGCCCCATCCGATATGCTCAACTGACGCAGGCTAAGGCCGCCGAGTTCAAGATCCCCCTCGTAGGCACCAGCATTGATCCGGAGCTCGAGTGGCTGCTTGCCCAACTCCAGGTCCCATCGGTTGATGACGTCCTCGCCTCGGAAATCGGGGATGCCGTCCAACTGAAGGTCCCCCTGCTCGATGGTGACCTGCGTTCCCTGCGCGTCGATCACGGGCTCGAAGTCCGAGATGTTGTAGGTTGCAGTCCCGGAAACGACGGCATCCCCCTCCCCCGGCCGGAGAAGCAGTTCGCCCGCGCCCAGCCCCAGGGTCAGCGAGACGGTCTCCTCGGGACCGCCGGTCGACTCCACCAGGATCTCCTTGGTCTCGGTAGGCCCCACCTTGCTATCCGAGGGCGGTATTGGGATGGTCACCGTGCAGGCCATGGCTGCAAGAGCGAGGCAGAGCAGGATAGACACGAACACACGAGACCCCATGGGTCACCTCTGCTTTGACATGCTACCTTCTCTACGATGGAGTGCATACGGCGGTTGCAGGCAGCGCAAGGGGAGCAGGACTGGATCGGAGGTCCGACCGAACTCAGCTCTTCCGGGGGGCTGCCCACCCATGGAAGAGACGGATCCACGGGCCGGCAACAGCGCCGCCCGAGGGCGATACATGCCCCTCGGTCTCTCCTATCGCTTGCCCGTTTTCGGAGGCGGGCCGGCCTTCGTTACCGCCGGCGTGACGTCTTCGGCGTACTTCTCGAAGTTCTCGGAGAAACGGGAGGCAAGCATCGCCGCCTGGCGATCGTAGGCATCCTTGTCTTTCCAGGTACCGCGCGGGTCCAAGACATCTTCAGGCACATCCGGGCAGCGCGCGGGAACAGCCAGAGCGAAGTTCGGGTCGGTCCGCAGTGGCAAGTCATCCAGCGATCCGCCCAAAGCCGCTCGGATCATGGCACGCGTGTAGTCCAGCCGGATGCGCTCGCCTGCCCCAAAGCTGCCGCCGGTCCAACCGGTATTCACCAGCCAGACGTTTGCCTTGTGCTGGCGCAGCTTCCCGCCCAGCAGGTGAGCGTAAACCGATGGCGGCAGCGGCAGGAAGGGCGCGCCGAAGCAGGCGGAGAAGGTGGCCTGCGGCTCGCTGCCCAGGCCTCTTTCGGTCCCGGCCAGCTTCGAGGTGTACCCGGAGAGGAAGTAGTACATCGCCTGATCGGAGGTCAGGCGCGCGATCGGCGGAAGCACGCCCGAAGCGTCCGCCGTCAAGAAGAAGATGTTGTTCGGGTGACCGCCCCGACCGCTCGGCTCGTGGTTGTCAACGAATCCGAGGGGATAGGCCGCTCGGGTGTTTTCGGTAAGGCTGACGTCATCGAAATCCACACGCCTGGTGTCGGTCTGGATGCCTGCGTTCTCCAGCACCGTGGCGAAGCGTCTTGTCGCCTCCCAGATCAACGGCTCCAGCGAGGGATTCAGCCGGATGGTCTTGGCGTAGCAGCCGCCCTCGATGTTGAAAACCCCGTCGTCCCCCCAGCCGTGTTCGTCATCTCCGATCAGCCGACGCTCAGGATCCGATGACAGCGTCGTCTTTCCGGTCCCCGACAGTCCAAAGAACAGGGCCACATCCCCGTTCTTCCCGATGTTGGCCGAGCAGTGCATTGAGAGCACACCCTGTTGCGGCAGAAGGTAGTTCATGACGGTGAAGACCGCCTTCTTGATCTCGCCGGCGTAGCTGCTCCCTCCGATCAGTATCAGGCCACGAGAGAAGTTGATGGCGATGAAGACCTCGGAATTCGTGCCATCCTCCTCTGGGATGGCGTGAAACCTCGGCGCATCCACGATCGTGAACTGCGGCACATGGGAGGGCAGTCTATCGATCGACACGCGCAGAAACATATTGCGGGCGAACAGGCTGTGCCAGGCAGTCTCGGTCACGACACGGATCGGGACCTGATGCGCGGGATGGGCGCCGGCGACGGCATCCTGGACATACACCTCCCGTCCCTGCAGGTAGGCGGTCAGTCGGAGTGCAAGCCGCTCAAACTGGGCCGATTCCATTGGGCGATTGACCGCGCCCCACCAGATCTCGGAATCAATCTGGCCATCCTTGACAACAAACTTGTCGTTGGGAGATCGCCCGGTGTGGTGACCTGTGCGCACGACCACCGGCCCCAGGTGGGCCAGCATTCCCTCGCGCCGACGCACGATTCGCTCCACGAGTGCCGGGGAGGGCAGTGACCAATAGACCGTGTCCAGATTGCGGATCCCATGGTGTTCCAGCCCATACGCACTCGGCGTCCCGATTGCATTTGCCATTCACCCCTCCTCTGCATGCCCACCAGCATCATGTGTAACCCGTCCGGGCCCCGAGAGGCGCGCGCCCTGCTGCCGCTGGCTCGCCCCCCCTGACCTGCCCGCACAAGGCGGCTAGGATGCGCGGGCCTGCCAGCTACTGCTCTTCCGTTTTGGCGGCCTCCCACAGGGCGTCGAGTTCTGCGAGTGACATCCCGGCCAGCTCCCTGTCGGCCTCCCGGGCAAGCGCCTCGACCCGGGCGATCCGCCTGCGAAATCGACCGACGGCCATGCGCAGTGCTGACTCGGCATCCACCTCCAGCCGCCGGGCATAGTTGACGACCGAGAAGAGCAGATCGCCGACCTCCTGCATCTGCCGTTCCCCCTTCGCCATCCGCACTTCTTCTAGCTCCTCCAGGATCTTGTCGCGAGCCCCTTCCACTTCCGGCCAGTCAAAGCCGATCCGGGCTACGCGGTCCTGGGACTCGGCTGCCTGCGCCAACGCCGGCAGTCCGGCAGGGACACCGTCGAGCAAGCCGCGTCCTTCTCCCTCCACCTGACGCTCGGAGGCCTTGAGGGCCTCCCAGTTGCGCAGGACCTGGTCAACCTCCCCGACCTCGAGGTCCCCAAAGACATGGGGATGTCTGCGGCGGATCTTGGACTCAATCCCTGCGATCACATCGGCCATGGCGAATTCGCCCTCTTCCAACGCGATCTGCGACTGCAGGACAATCTGAAGCAGCAAGTCACCCAGTTCTTCCTGCAGGGCGCGCATGTCACCTGCGTCGATGGCATGCAGCGCCTCATACGCTTCCTCCAGGAGGTGTGGCCGCAGCGACTCATGCGTCTGCTCTCGATCCCACGGACAGCCTTCCGGCGCCCGCAGGTGGGCTACGGTCTCCTGGAAAGCCTCCAGCGAGCAGTGACGAGGTAGCGGAGGAATGAAAAGCGCCGTCAGGGCACTTAGGTCTTCCGATCGGTCGATGGCGTGCAAGGGCAACCGTTCGACCCTCGCACCGGGTGTTCCGGCCGCATGGATCAGCGCCACGCCGTGATCCTCCGGGTAGGCGTTCATCAGCGCCAGTTTCACGTCAGACGCAACCAGCCTCGAGTACAGCTGGCCGACGAGGGCGGCCCGGTCTGGAGGGAATGGCGGATGGTGAAGACGCGCCACCTCCAGCGCGTCGGATGCGAAGATGCCGTCGAGGCCATCGACGCCGACAGCAGCCAAGCATGGCTCGATGAAGCTGATACCGTGGACGATGTGGGTCGTGATTCCGAGCTCGGCCGCCTGGCGCCTCAGCTCGACAACCGTCGCCTCGCCAATCGAAGGATCCCCGGGGACGGCGTAAACGCAGAATGGAGACAATGCGCTGCGCTCCAGCACTTCCTCGACGATCTGATGATAGACATCGTCGAAGGAGGTCGCAGTCTCATACAGCGGATCGAACGTCCGGACCGGGACCGCCAGGGGAATCGCCTCGACCGCCGGATGCAGGCTGCGCAGCAGGACCTCGCTGGCCGAGCTCAGGCAGCGCCGTGCTTCCACGGTGAGCAGGTCGGGTGAACCCGGACCCAGGCCGACAATATGCAGTGTAGGCAACGGCATCTCCCTGTCCACAACGGCACCAGCCGGAGAGAACGTTCCCCGGCCGGTGATCGTCACCACATGAAGCTTGCGTGGAGCGAGCTTGCCCGTCAGCGCTTAGTGTACGTCGGCGCCTTGCGTGCTCGCTTCAGGCCGGGCTTCTTCCGCTCTTTGGCCCGCGCATCCCGGGTGAGGAATCCCCCGCCGCGCAGGGCGCTGCGGAACTCAGGATCCAGTGCCAGCAAGGCCCGCGCCACCCCATTCGATACGGCCGTCGCCTGCCCGGTGATACCGCCGCCATTGACTTTGACGGTGACATCCAGCTTGCCCTCCATGCCGACGGCCTGCAGGGGTGCCAGGATCGCTTCCGCGTCTCCGCCGCGAGGGAAGTAATCCCTCAGCCCCTTGTCGTTGACGACGATCGTGCCGGTTCCCGAGAAGATCCGCACACGCGCCGAGCTCGTCTTCCGCCGTCCAATGCCTTCGTAATACCTTCCTGTCATGTTCGTTCCCTTCCTACAAGTCCGTGGCAGGCTGTAGAAGTAGCGCTCGTCCACGAGCGTGAAACCGCACACGTGCTGGCCGGGATGCTGTCCCGACCACAACCCTCGGGCCGCGCTCCACGGGTGAACGGCCTGTTCCTCACACTCCTAGGCAAGTGGCTTTGGCTGCTGCGCGGAATGCGGGTGAGCCGGCCCGGCATATACGTGCAGGTGCGTCATCAACTGGCGGCTGAGTCGCGTCTTGGGAAGCATCCCGCGCACTGCGGCCTGCAGAACCCGCTCCGGATGCTTAGCCAGTTGATCCCGCAGGCTGATCTTCTTCAAGCCACCGGGATAGAGCGAATGCCGGTAGTAGAACTTCTGGTCCAGGCGCTTGCCCGTGACAGCCACCTTCTCGGCGTTGATCACGACTACGTAGTCGCCGGTGTGAACGCCCGGCGTGAAGCTCGTCTTGTCTTTCCCGGCCAGCAGCCGGGCGATCCTTGCCGACAGGCGACCCAGATTCTGCCCCTCAGCGTCAATCAGGTACCATTGGTGCTCCAGCTCGCTCGGTTTCGGATAATACGTCTTCTGCACGTTCCAACTCCTAGTGCTTACGTCTCGATCTCTCCATCCGGCATGTCGGCCGGATAGAGCACCCCCTCCAGGCAGAGTCCGCAGGCCGGGGCCAGGATCCCCGGCCACTGCCTGGCAGGATCATCCAGGCTCGATTGCAGCGAGTCCGGGCTCGCCCTGCCCAGTCCGATAGTCATCATCGCAGCCGCCAGGCGCCGGATCATGTGCTGCAAGAAGGCGTCGGCCTCGATCTCGAACCGACCGCCGCCCCCGTTTCCCTCCCATCCTGCCCGGAAGATTGACCGGACAGTGTTGCCCTGCGGGACGGGAGAGCGTCCGAAGGCGCCGAAATCCCTGCGTCCGGGCAGCCGCCTGGCGGCCTCGGACAGGCGAGCCGGATCTGGCTCAGGCCAGACGCGCCAGGCGTAGCGCTCTCGCAGCGGATCCGGAGCCGGGTCGAAGAACGCCGAGTAGGTGTATCGTCGGCTGAGCGCCCCAAACCGAGGGTGGAAGCCTGGGTAGGCCGCCTCTGTTCTGCGGATGGCCACGTCATCCGGCAACCTGGCATTCAGCGCTGCCATCAGTGCTGCGGGGGAGTGTGCCCAGATCAGCCCGAAGGAGATCACCTGTCCGCGGGCGTGGGCGCCACGATCGGTGCGCCCGGCCGCCAACAGGCGGGACTCCTCCCAGCCGATCGCCCGCAGCGCGGACTCCAAGACACCCTGCACCGTCCGCTGGTCGCCAGACAACCGCTGGAAGCCGGCGAACCCGGTCCCGTCATAGGCGATGATGCATTTGTAAGTTGCCTTCGGCGGGCGCTCCCTGGCGCTCGCCTGTCCTACGTTTCCAGACACGGGTCAGGCTTCCTGCATGCCTGGGATAGGCCCGCCACTAGCGACCTTGCCTCGAGTCGCATCGCCCGCCGGCTAACCCTCGACCAGCTCGAGCAGCACCATCTGCGCCGCGTCCCCATTGCGTTGACCGAGCTTGACGACCCGGGTGCATCCCCCGGGGCGATTGGCGTAGCGTGGGGCAATCTCGTCAAACAACTTGCGAACCATCTCAGGGTCGTTCAATCGGCCGGCGGCCAAGCGCCGGGCGTGCACCATCTTGGACTCTCCGGCGGCGTTGCCCCGCTTGGCCAGCGTGATCAGGTGCTCGGCCGAGCCGCGAATGGCAGCGGCTTTCGCCCGAGTCGTCCGTAGCCGCTCGTGGCGGAACAATTCGGTAATCAGGCTGCGGCGAAGCGCGGTCCGCTGACCTGTGCTGCGCCCCAGCCGATACCCTGCGACTTGATGCCTCATGCCGACTTACTCCAGTTCCATCGGGGCGGCTTCGGGCTCAGCCTCCAGGAACCCCTTCACCCTCAGCTGCGCCTTGAGCTCATCCAGGCTCTTGTCACCGAAGTTGCGGATCGAGAGCACAGCCTCCGGCCCCTTGTCCAGCATCTCGAGCACCTCGCCGACCGTCGTGATACCGGTACGTTTGAGCGAATTAAACACGCGTACCGAGAGGTCGAGGTTCTCGATTGGGGTCTCGTACATCTCATTCGGCAGCTTCGGAGCCTCCTGCTGGGCAGCCAGCGCTTGCAGGCTCTCCTCGGTCACCCCTGCGATGTCTCGCAGATGGGCGATCAGGATCTGCGCGCTGCGGCTGAGGGCATCCTCCGGCTTGATCGTCCCGTCCGTCCAGATTTCGATGACCAGTCGGTCGTAGGACGTGTCCTGCCCAACGCGAGCTCGCCCAACTTCGTGGTGCACCCGCCGGACTGGCGAGAAGATGGCGTCCGTCGGCAGTTCACCGATTGGCAGCCGCCCGCGTTCGTCCGAGGGCGAATACCCCCGACCGCGCTGCACGGTCATCTCGATCTCGAGATGCGCCTTCGGGCCATCCACCGTGAAGAGGTACAGCTCGGGGTTGACGATCTCGACCTCGGCCGGCGTGTAGATGTCGGCCGCAGTCACCGTCCCCTCACCTTTGACTTCCAGCCGCAGGCGGGAGCTCTCCCCCTCATGCAAGATCAGGCGAAGCTGCTTGATGCTCAGGATGACCTGCAACACATCCTCGCGGACGCCGGGGATGTCGGAGAACTCATGGGCCACATCGGTAATGCGGATCGAAGTGACCGCCGCGCCCTCCAGGGACGAGAGCAGGATACGGCGAAGAGCACTGCCTAGGGTGATCCCATATCCGCTTTCCAGCGGGCTGATGATGAACTTCCCGTAATTGCGCGCGACCGCCTCGCGCTCGATCTTGGGCATGACCATGGTTGTCGTTGGTGCCACTTTGGTCCTCCCCGCTTCCAAGCCACCCTCGGCTAGCGAGAGTAGAACTCGATAATCAACTGCTCATGCAGGCTGGCATCGACGTCGCTGCGCTCCGGGATCTGGAGCACCTTGCCGCTTAGGGACTTGAGGTCCCGTTCCAGCCAGCGAGGCACGGTTCGTGTTTCGGCGACGGCTGCCAGTTCGTTGAAGTACGGTCGTGTGCGAGAGCCTTCCCGCACATTGATCACGTCGCCCGGCCTGACGATCATCGAGGGAATATCCGTCCGGCGTTGGTTGACGTTGAAATGGCCATGCGTGACCAGGAGACGCGCCTGCGGCCGACTCTCCGCCAGCCCAAGGCGGTACACGACGTTGTCGAGCCGCCGCTCCAGCATCTCCAAGAGGTTTTCGCCGGTCACGCCGCGGCGCTGCAGCGCGGCCCTATAGTAGCGGCGGAACTGCTTCTCGCTGACGCCGTACACCCGGCGTGCCTTTTGCTTTTCCCGCAGCTGCCGGCTGTAGTCCGAAACCCGGCGGCGCTTGAACTGCGCATCCCGGCCGTGATCGCCAGGCGGGAACCCGCGGCGCTCGAAGGAGCACTTGGGGGTGAAGCAACGCTGCCCTTTCAGGAACAGCTTCTCGCCTTCCCGCCGGCACAATTTGCAGACTGGATCGATATGCTTTGCCATCCTTGCAGGATTCCTTCCTCAGCTACACGCGGCGTTTCTTCGGCGGCCGGCAGCCGTTATGCGGCACGGGAGTCACATCGCTGATCGATCGGACGCGCACACCCGAGGCCTGGACAGCACGAATGGCGGCCTCGCGCCCCGGACCCGGACCCTTGATGAACACATCCACTTCCTGCAGCCCAAGATCAGCCGCCGCCGCCACGGCCCGCTCCGCCGCCAGTCGGGCGGCATAGGGCGTGCTCTTGCGCGATCCTTTGAAGCCGGCGGCGCCGGCGCTGCCCGCCAGGACGGCGTTGCCCTGGGTGTCCGTGATCGTGACGATCGTGTTATTGAACGTGGCGTGGATGTGCACCTGCCCGTGGGACAGCGTGCGCCGCGTCTTCTTGCTTCCCGCCCGTCGTGCAGCTCGCGTTGTCGTTCGTGCCATGGACTATCTCTCGCTCCATTGAATGCGCAGGCCCTGTCTCTGCCCGCCGGTCAGCCGCACGGGAGGAAGGATACCCGTCCGGCGGCGAGCCAGGACCAGCTACTCGGTTCAGCTATTACTTCTTCTTGGCGCCGCGGCGCCGTCCGCGCCCGGCAACCGTCTTCTTCGGCCCTTTGCGGGTGCGCGAGTTTGTGCGCGTGCGCTGGCCGCGCACCGGCAAGTTCCGCCGATGCCGCAGCCCGCGGTAGCAGCCGATGTCGATCAGGCGCTTGATGTTCATCTGGACTTCGCGCCGCAGATCCCCCTCGACCGTCAGCTTCTGGCCGATAAAGTCGCGCAGGGCGGCGATCTCGTCTTCCGTGAGATCTCGGACTCTGCGGTCGGGATCGATACGTGTCACACCCAGCGCCTTGCGCGACGTGGTGCGGCCAATACCGTGGATATAGGTCAGGCCGATTTCCACTCGCTTGTCGCGCGGCAGGTCAATCCCTTCAATACGTGCCATATCTCACCCCTGTCGCTGCTTGTGGCGAGGATTCTCGCAAACCACGTAGACTTTGCCGCGGCGGCGCACCAGCTTGCACTTGGGACAGCGCTTCCGCACCGAGGATGTCACTTTCATGAACGCACGCTCCCGCTTTCGGCTTCACCAGCCGTCGGCCGGCCAGCAAAGTAATCATTATATCCGTTCGGAACCCCGGAGTCCAGCCCGGGTGGCAGAACCGTCAGCACCCGCGGGCCGCCGGAGGTCACCGCCACGGTGTGCTCAAAATGGGCGGTCAGCCCGCCGTCCAGCGAGGCGACGGTCCACTGATCTCGCAGCACATGCGTCTCCGGGCGGCCTGCCAGGACCATCGGCTCAAGCGCAATCGTCACCCCCCGCTTGAGCGCCAGCCCCGTGCCCGGCGCGCCGTAGTTCGGAACCTGCGGGTCTTCGTGCATCGCCCGCCCGACGCCATGACCGGTGTATTCCCGGACCACATTGAACCCTTCTGCCTCCACGGCCGTCTGAATGGCAGCCGATACGTCCCCTGTCCGCTGGCCGAGACGCATGCGCTCGATGCCTAAGAACAGGGCCTGCAGCGTTGCCCGTATCAGACGGCGGGCCTGGTCTGTTACTTCGCCCACCGCCAGAGTGAGCGCCGAATCTCCCACGAAGCCGTCCACCACGGCGCCGCAATCAATGCTGACAATGTCCCCTTCCAGCAGCCGCCTCTCCCCCGGGATGCCGTGGACCAGCTCGTCGTTCACGCTGATCGTTGTCACCGCCGGGTACGGCACCGGCCCTCCGTATCCGAGGAAGGCGGCCTTGGCACCATGCTGCAGCAGCACTTCGGCTGCAGCCGCATCCAGCTCGGCAGTGGAGACTCCCGGGCGCACCCGGGTGGCCGCCGCCGCCAGAGCCAGGGCGTTGATGCGACCGGCTTCCTGCATGCGGTCCAGTTCGCCCTCGCTCTTGATAACCACACCCCGTTGCCAGCGCGCTCCCGGCGGGAAGGCGCCGGCCAGGGAGGCTGGATACTTCACGCCCTCACCTTCCCCGCCAGCGCTGCCAGCAGATCTGATGTCACAACCTCTGGCGCCCGGCTCCCGTCGACCTCCAGGAGCAAGCCCTTGCGCCGGTAGAATTCGACCAGCACTTGCGTCTGCTCGAGGTACACCCTCAGCCGCTCGGAGACGGTCTCGCGGCGGTCGTCGTCGCGCTGGTAGAGCTCTGAGCCGTCCAGGTCGCACACCCCGGGAGTCCTGGGCGGGCTGGATTTCTCATGGAAGATGTGCCCTGCCGCCCGGCAGACCCAGCGGCCGCAGAGGCGGTCCATCAGAACCTCCGGGGCCACGCTCAGCAGGACGACAGCAACGACCTGCCCCTGCAAGCCGGAGGCCAGCTTGTCCATCGCCTCCGCCTGGGCTGGGGTGCGGGGAAAGCCGTCCAGCACCGCTCCGGCCTTACAGTCCGGTTGCTTCAGCCGGGCCTCCACCATGCCGACGGTCACCTCGTCGGGCACCAGATGCCCGCGGCGGATGTACAGGTCAGCCAGCTTGCCAAGGTCTGTTTGATTCTTAAGGTTCTGGCGGAAGAGATCTCCGCTGGACACGTGGACCAGGCCGAGGGCGCTAGTCAACGCTTTCGCCTGCGTTCCCTTACCGGCGCCAGGCGCACCGAGCAGGACGACGTACTGTTTCATCCGCTCCCTTAGCGCACCAAGACGGCCGAGTCGTACCCGCGCAGCTTGAGTTCTGCTTCAATGGACCGATACACGTCACGCACCACCCCGACCACGATCAACAAGCCGGCCGAGGTAATCAGCAAGCCACCGCCGGCCTGGGCCGCCGGGAAGAAGACGGTGACAAGGAAGGGCAGGATGGCCACCAGGCCGAGGAAGAACGCCCCCGGCAGCGTGATTCGGCGCAACACGCGGGTCAAGTAGCGCTGGGTGGGCGCACCCTGGGCCACTCCCGGGATTTGGGCCCCCGAGCGCTTCAGGTTCTCCCCATAGTTCTGCTGCTGAAACAACACATCCGTGTAGAAGAACGTGAAGAACACGACGAAGATGAAATACGTGATCCAGTAGGCGCCGTTCGCCGGGCTTACGGCATTCTGCAACCACGCCCCCAAGTTCCGCAGCCACTCCGCCTGGGCGTTGACGAAGAACGTGGCCAGGATGGAGGGGAACGTCAGGATCGCCTGGGCGAAGATCAGCGGGATCATGCCCGCCATATTGACCATCAGCGGCAGCGTGCCGCGCACGGGCATGGACATGCGGTTGCCGACACGCCGGCCCGGATACAACACGGGGATCAGGCGCCGTCCTTCCTGGACGATGACGATGGCGAAGATCGTGACCACCGTCAGCACAGCCATAAACAGACCCAGCGCAATTCGGGTCTGCTCATCGGCCAGGATGCGGCCGAGCTGTGCCGGGATGCGAGCCACAATGCCGGCGAAGATGATCAGCGAAAGGCCCTGGTTGCGGATGCCAAACTCCGAGATCAACTCCCCAAGCCAGATGGCGAACATCGTCCCCGCGGTCATGCTGATTAACATCGTCAGCGTCGCCAGGTTGGGGCCGATTGCCTCCACCAGAATCACCTGGCCCCCGGCGATGGCTGTCTGCTCGAAGATCCGGATCTGGCTGTAGCCCTGCAGGGTGGCCATCGGCACCGCCAGGATGTAGGTCCAGCGCTCCATCCATTTGCGGCCTTCGCGCGGGTCTTCCTCCATCCGGCGCTGCAGCGCAGGGATGATCGGGACCAGCACCTGCAGGATGATCTGGGCGGTGATGTATGGGTAGACACCCATCGCCAGCACCGAGAAATTGGTGACCGTTCCGCCCGACAACAGGTCGAGCAACCCGAGCAGCTGCGATTGTCTCCCGGCTCCAGAGACGACGGCCTCGATAGCGGACTGGTTGATGTTCGGTACGGGCACATGCGCCACAAGCCGATACAACGCAAGCAGGCCGGCTGAGATCAGCAGCCTGTTGCGGATATCGGCGGAGATGGTGAGAAACCGCAGTGGCGAACGCTTCATGCACAGCTCCCTTCGAAAGAAGAAGTCGACATCAGGCGGGGATGATCTCCACGCTGCCGCCCGCCTTCTCGAGCTTGGCGCGGGCGCTCCGGCTGACTCGCTGCACACGGATTTTCAGCGCCACCTTCGGCTGTCCGCGGCCGAGGAGAACGGTCGGTTTCCCCGGGTCGATCAACGCGGCCTGAGCCAGCACCTCCGGCGTAACTTCCGTTCCGGCCGGGAACAGCGCCAGCTGATCCAGGTTGACCTCGTTCCACTCCACTTTGCGGATGTTTGTGAACCCTCGCTTGACGGGCAAGCTCCGGTAGAACGGAAGATTGCCGCCCTGGCGGTAGAGTTTGCCGCCGGATCCAGCGCGCGCCCCCTCGCCCTTCGTCCCGCGTCCGGCTGTCTTGCCCTTGCCGGCGGCGATACCGCGCCCCACTCGCGTCCGGGGCCTCTTGGCACCCGGCCTTGGCTTCAGATCGTGCAAGTTCATCCCGTGCTACTCCTCCACCCGAACCAGGTGGTTGATGCTCGCTACCATGCCACGCACGGCCGGCGTGTCGTCGTGCTCGACCGTCTGGTGCATGCGGCGCAGACCCAGCGCCCGGACCGTCCGCTTCTGCCGCCAGTTGTAGCCAATCGGACTGCGGACCAGGGTGACCCGGATGCGCTTGGAGGGAGACGCGCTCTTAGCCACGGCGTTTCCGCTCCCAGAACGGCTTCATGTCATCCACCGATTTGCCGCGCATGGCCGCCTCGGCCTCGACCCGGCGCAGCTGCTGCAAGCCCGCCAACGTAGCAGTGGCCACGTTCAGCACACTCGAGCTCCCGAGCGACTTGGTCAGGATGTCGCGCACACCGGCCGCCTCGAGCACGGCCCGCACGGCACCGCCGGCGATCACCCCCGTGCCGGGAGAAGCCGGCTTGAGCATCACCATCGCCCCGCAGTACTTGGAGATCAACTCATGCGGGATGGTCGTGCCCGCCAGCGTGATCGGGCCCATGTTCTTGCGCGCCCGCTCGGTCGCCTTGCGGATGGCATCCGGTACGCCGCGCGCCTTGCCCACGCCCAGGCCAACCTGGCCCTTGTTGTCTCCGGCAACCACCGTCACCCGGAATGAAAACCGGCGGCCGCCCTTGACCACCTTGGCTACACGCGCGATGTCGATCACGCGCTCATCCAGTTCATTGCGCTCTTCGAGACGCTCTCGGAAGTCACTTCTAGCCATCACTCACTCCGCCTTGTTCCAAGGGCTGGACCTAGAATTCGAGGCCGGCTTCCCTCGCCGCATCGGCGAGCGCCTGGATGCGGCCCTGGTACCGGTAGCCGCCCCGATCGAAAACGACCTTGCTGATACCTTTGGCTCGGGCGCGCTCGGCGATCGCCTTGCCCACCATGCGGGCCTGCTCGATTCTCTTCGTGCCCTTGGCCTGGGCCCCGATGTCCGCATCCAGCGACGACGCGGCCGCCAGGGTCACGCCCTGGGAATCGTCGATCACCTGGGCGTAGACGGCAGCCAGGCTGCGATAGACATTCAGGCGAGGTCGCTCGCTGCTGCCGGTGATGTCTTTGCGGACGCGGACGTGCCGACGCCTGCGCATATCCTCGCGTGACTTCTTCGCCATAGCTATCCTACCTTGCCCGCTTTCCCGGCCTTGCGCCGTACGTGTTCACCGCTGTAGCGGATGCCCTTGCCTTTGTACGGCTCGGGCGGGCGCACCTTGCGAATGTCCGCTGCCACCTGCCCCACCCGCTCCTTGTCGGGACCAAAGATGCGGATCATCCGCGTGCGCTCGTCCACCATGAACGAGATGCCCTCCGGCGGCACGATCTGCACCGGATGTGAATACCCGACATTGAGCACCAGCTTCTTGCCGTTCATCTCGGCCCGATAGCCTACGCCCTCCACTTGCAGCGACCGCTCGAACCCCAGGCTGACACCCAGCACCATGTTGTTGAGCAGCGCCCGGGTCAGGCCGTGCAGGGCGCGCATCTGCGGTTCATCGGAAGAACGGTCGAGGCGCAGGCTCTCTCCCTCGCGCACCAGCTTGATCTCGGGACGGAAAGACTTCTTCAGCTCACCCTT
>CAZBJQ010000050.1:0-17911 GCA_964492235.1 uncultured Anaerolineaceae bacterium
CCTCCTGCAAAGCCTCGCCTTGAGCTACGCTTTCGTGGCTCTGTTCGCGCCCGAGCCGTTTCGCCTGGAGCCGCTCGTCGGCCTGCTATGGCTCGACGCGGTGTACCGCAAGGATCTGGCCCTGGAAACTGCCGTGTTCGTGATTTTGTTTACCCACGCTGCGGCCTGGTATGACAGGGCCAACTCCCGCCTCCTGATGTTCGATCCGCACATGCCCTCGGTGATGTGGACGGCCAAAGGATTCATCCTTGGCCTGACCGTTGCCCTGGCCCTTGCTCTTGTCGTTCTCGGTAAGCACAAGGCGGACCTGCTGCTCGATGAAGGGCCCGTATCGGCGGCCACAGCTTGAGCCTGCAGGGAGCGTGAGGGATTCATGATCTTCGCCTGGCCGGGCATCTCCGCTGGATGAGGCCGTCGTCTCCCTCGGCCCGGCTCTAGTAGATCTCGTCTTGCTCGGGCATCAACCGCGCCTCAGGCTCGGATCTGTTCGGTAGGGTCCTCTTGCATAGCCCGAGAGTCCGGAGCGCCATGGGTCATCCCGGCAGTCCGAGTTACATCCCAGCCGATACTGCGTCGGCCCATGAGCCTCGGTTGGCTCCGCGGTGGAGCATCGACAGTCGTCTGCTCACCAGAGAAGACGGGCTCCTCCGGTGACGATCACGCTTGCGATCTGATCCGCCAGTTTGCTTTCTGCATCATCCTGGCGAGAATCCGCGCCATGGACGCGCTCGGCAAGCCGCAGGAGGATCCGCATGATCGCCTCTGATCCGCATTCGTATGCCGACCCATCCCGGCCCGCAATCCGTCATATCGAATTCGACTTCTCCTTCGACTTCGACCGGCGGCTCACGGCCGGTCGCGCTTGCTACGCGCTCGACCGCCCCTCAGACGGCATACTCTTCCTTGACACGCACGCCATTGACATCCAGAGCGTCGAAGCTGACGGTGGCGCGGTTCCCTGGGCCTACGACTTGCACGACGCCATCCTGGGGAGGCGGTTGCGCCTTCACCTGCCGAACGGGGCATCGGAGTTCGAGATCTCCTTCCGCCTTCCGCCGGAGGTCAAGGCGCTGCAGTGGATGGAGCCGGCCCAGACATCGGGCGGGAAACACCCCTTCCTGTACAGCCAGTGCCAGTCGCTTAACGCCCGCAGCCTGTTCCCCTGTCAGGATACACCCGGCGTCCGCTTCACCTACCAAGCCCGGGTGCATGTCCCCAGACCGCTGGTGGCGCTGATGGCCGCCGCGCCGGATGGCCAGAGCGAAGAAGACGGCGGCCGCGTTTACTCCTTCCACATGCCGCAGCCGATCCCGTCCTACCTGTTCGGCCTGGCCGTCGGCGACCTGACGTCACACGACATCAGCCACCGCTGCCGCATTTACGCCGAGCCGGCATTGATCGAGGCCGCCGTCTGGGAGTTCGCCGAGACCGAGCAGATGCTGCAGATCGCCGAACGGCTGTTCGGTCCCTACCTGTGGGATCGCTATGACTTGCTGATTCTGCCGCGTTCTTTCCCATACGGCGGGATGGAGAATCCGCGGCTGACCTTCGCTAACGCCATCTTCCTGACCGGGGATCGCGCCGACACCAGCCTGGTGGCCCACGAGCTGGCCCACTCGTGGACCGGCAATCTGGTAACCAACGCCACCTGGGAGGACTTCTGGCTGAACGAAGGCTGGACCACGTACGCCGAGTACCGCATCTGCGAACGGCTATACGGACAGGAATACGTTGCTCTCAGCGCGCTGCGCGACCGCAATCTGCTCTTTGAGGACTACGAGCGCTTCCGCCCCACGCCCGACTACACCCGACTGAAGTTCCCGATGCAGGGCATCGATCCGGAAGAGGTCTTCTCGCGCGTCCCGTACTACAAGGGGCTATTCCTGCTGATGCTCATCGAGCAGGCCGTTGGGCGCAAGGTCTTCGATACCTTCGTTCAAGGCTACATTCAGGCCCATGCCTTCCGCTCGCTCACCACCGAGCAGTTTCTCGATTACCTGCGACAGCATCTGCCGCAGGCTTTCGCCAGAGTCCCGATCGAGGAATGGATCTACCAGCCCGGCTATCCCGCCGGGGGTCCGGACTTCCACTCACCGGCCTACGACTCGGTCGAGGCGGCGGCCCATTCTTTCCTGGCAGCCGGCTCGTTATCGAAGTCGCAGGCCAGAAAGTGGACGCCCGACCAGTTGGTGCTCTTCCTGCAGATGCTGCCGGAGCGCCTCTCGGCAGAGGCCTGCCAACAGCTCGACCAGACACTGAATATGCCCGGCTGCAGGCGATTCGTCACGCAATCGCTGTTCTACACCCTGGCCGTGCGCAGCCACTATCGGCCGATTTGGCCGCGGGTCGAGGCGTTTCTGCTGGCCTCTGGATCGCGGCTGAGCCTGATGCGCCTGTTCCGGGCGGTGGCCCAGACGCCATGGACGCGAGCGAAGGCCCGCCCTCTCTACCAACGGGCCCGTCAGGGTTACCACCCACTGACCCAGCTGGAGGTCGAGCGGCTGCTCCGCGCCGAGGGTCTGTAACCTTTGCCTCTAGCAGAAGCTGCTGCGAGTTCGCACATCTCAATCCACCACAGGCTTCGAGTCTGACCGAGAAGCCTGCTCCTGCAAAAGGAAGTCATGAGTTGTGGTGTAACCCCACAACTCACGAGCAAACTCGTCTCAGGCCCCCGGCGAAGCCCGGCGCGGGTCTGGCTCTAGCTACTGTCGGACCCCATCTGCTCCTTGGCATTCAGCATGGCGGTCTTGAAGGCGATCGGCTGGCTAATGCGGCTGAACCGGTTCACCCCCAGCTCACTGGCGGTCAGAATCTCAATGTCGCCGTAGTTCAGCACGCGCCCGAAGAACGACTGCTCCATCTTTACGTCATTCACTTTCTCAAGTGACGAATCGATGGTCGCCTTGTTAAACAAGCCTGAGACCTGGATCACGCGCCGGGTGCTCACGACGTACTGCAGGTTCCACCAGCGCAGGACGTCGTAAGTCAACAGGACCAGCGGGATCAGGATCAGCACGTAGGCCAGGAAGGCCGCGGCGAAGATCACCCCGGCGATGGTCGTACCCACGAACAGCACCAGGATGATCACGATTTCCAGCACGATCGCGCGCAGCAGGATCGTCCAATGCTGGCGGGCGACGAGCAGCACCTTCTCGTTCTGCCCGAGCAGGCTTTCCAGGTAGCTGGCTGCCATGGTCTCACTCCCTCACGGCCTTCGAGTGAATCATGCGGCCGGTCGTGCGGAGTGTATCACAGGGGAGGCTGCCGCAGCATTATCCGGCGAGGGGCGGAGATCCCCAGTCGGGCGCCCAGCTGCCCGCAATCGTCCGCAGGCGCGGGGCGAGCTCGGCCAGCCCTGCATTGAGGGCCCGCAGGAGTTGTAACGCCGGCAGCAAAGACTCATCCCGATCGCGGCGGGTGTCCTGTGACCGGCGGCGCGCGGCGAATGAGCCGTCTTCCGCTTGGGCGTCGGCCTCGCCATGGGCTTGCCACCGTATCAAGTAGCTCAATGTGCGGTTGCGCAGTTCGTACGATTGTGTGAGATAGGCCTCCAGCTGATTCGAGAGGGCGAGGTCAACCCGCGCCAGCGGGCGACCGATGCCGGTTGAGAGGCGGCGCAGGTGCTCGAGTCCCCAGTCGATGCGGTTGACTACGACATCCGGAGGGACATCCGGGCCGGATTGGCGCAGGGCGCGAGAGAAGGCACCGTTGAGCACGGCCGCCTGCTCGCACCACAACAACCGGTCTTCCGCCGAGCGCAACCGCCGCCGACGCCGCCAGGTCTGTCTCCAATGACCAAACATGGACAGGTTATAGCAGGGAGGGGTTAACGCGACATGAGTCGATGGTCCTGGATGCCCGCCACACTGGGGGACCCATCCCCTGCCCGGGGGAGAGAGAGAGCAAGAGGTCAGATCGCTCGGCGGGGAATCCGGCAAACGGATCGCAGCCCGGCTTAGGCCGGGCAGGCGACCCAAGGTGTCACAGAATCGGCCGGAAGGGCCGATTCTCATGGGGGACTGGCGTTTGTCGGCGACCGAATCCCTGCGCCGCGGGTCGCAATTGACTCGCCGCGTTCGCCCGTGCTAAAGTAGGGAAGCTCAGGGCAACTCGTTCTGAGGATTGGCGGCCGAGGGGGTTCGATGCGCCGTCCACCCGATCCCCGCGGCGGCTGCTATAGCCGCTGTCCTGTTTCCCTTCCCGCTCGACAGCAACAACGTCTTATCCCATTCCGGCCAACCCCCGGCGCGCGGGCACCCGCTCGGCAGGTGGTTTCATCCATGTCAGATCGCGGGCGGGCTTGTTGTATGGTTCGCCTGGGCCATCCAGTGGATGCATAGGGGGAGCGCATGACCCACCGCATGTCTTTCCGCCTCCTGGCCGCGCTGGTCGGAGTCGCTGTTGTCTTGCTGCTCGCGGCCCCTCCCGCCTGGGGTCAGCCTGCGTTCGATCCCGAGGGGCTTCCCGCGCCAGGTCCGGCCGAGCCGACCGAATCCTCTCCTGCCTCGACAGCCGATCCACCCGCGGTCTCCACGCCAGGCGGGGAGGCCGCGCCCGGCAGCGAAGTAACGGTCCATTCGGAGGTAAGGTTTCCCGAGACGCCGGATTCCATGCAGCCGGCCGGGGATGAGCTGGACCCTCTCGTCCTGCCATTGCAGCCAGGCGAGACCGCCGCCTGGATCGACGAGCTCCCGTCGCCGCAGCCCCCTACCGAGGAGGGACTACAGATCGGCGCCCCGGCCACGCCCGCGGCCGGGGGGGATGGCTCCCCTGCAGCGACACAGGGGGTGGACGCGCCTGCCCCCTCAGCGACCCAAGTGAATGCGACTGACAATCCGGACGGCGCGCCCACGGCGACCGAGGGCCTTGTTCAGACCGCCCTGCCGGGAGGGACCGCAACACCCATTGCGGCCCTCCCGATTACGTCTTCCCTCACGCCCGTGACACCGATTTCTGCGACGCCGGATCCGCCTGTAACATCCATCATCACCCCAGTTTCGACTCCCACCCCAACCCTCCCACCCACGGCTCCGAGCACTCCCACCACCATGGCTACGTCCACGCCCATGTCAACCGACACCTCCACCATGACGCCAACTTCAGCCGCCACGCCTTCGAGCGCTCCCGCCACCCTGGCTACGTCGACGCCCACGCCAATCGACATCTCCACCATGACACCACCTTCGACGCCCGCACCTTCGAGCACTCCCACCACACTGGCTACGTCGACGCCCACGTCCACTGATACCTCCACCATGACCCCAACTTCAACGCCCACACCTTCGAGCACTCCCACCACACTGGCTACGTCGACGCCCACGTCCACCGACACCTCCACCATCACGCCAACTTCGACGCCCACGCCTACCCCGACCCCGCAGGTGTCTCTCGCCAGGGCCTTTCCCGTTGGATCCGTCCGGATCAACGAGGTTGCCTGGCCCGGGACGCTGGCGGACTCGTCCGACGAGTGGATCGAGCTCTACAACCCAGGCCCCGAGGCCATCGAGCTCTCCGATTGGAAACTCACCGATGGCGGCGACATCGACCGCCCACTGGCAGGCGTCATCGAGTCGCATCAGTTCTTCCTGCTGGAGCGCACCGACGACTCAACGATCTCGGACACCACCGCCGATCTGACATACACCGGGTCACTGCGCAACCAGGGCGAGAGCCTCGAGTTGCTCGACCCGTCTGAGGCAGTGATCGACCGGGCAAACGCCGCCGGGGGCGCCTGGCCGGCAGGGGACCATGAGTCGCGCTCTTCCATGCAGCGCCTGGGACCGGAGGACACCTGGGCCACGTTTCCTGGGTGCCGCGGCAACGGGTTGGACGCCGACGGCGCTCCGGTTCGAGGAACGCCGCGGCAACCCAACTCCCTGATCTGCCCAACCCCCACGCCGACCGCCACCTGCACGAGCAGCCCGGGTCCGACCCCTTATCCCGAGGGCTCCGTCCTGATCAACGAGGTCGCCTGGGCCGGCAGCGTCGCCTCATCGTCCGACGAATGGATCGAACTGTACAACCCAGGCGCCGCGGCCATCGACCTGGCTGACTGGCGGTTAACGGACGGCGGCGACATCGACCGCCCGCTGGCCGGCGCCATCGAGGGGCATGGATTCTTCCTACTGGAACGCACCGATGACAACACGGTGTCCGACATCGCCGCCGACGTGATCTACACCGGCGCCCTAAGCAATGACGGTGAGCCGATCGAACTGCTTGACCCCAGCCGTGCCGTGATCGATGTTGCCAACCGCCACGGCGGCGGCTGGCCCGCCGGCGACGCCGATGATCGTGCCAGCATGGAGCGCAGAGAGAGCGGCGGGTGGGGGACGTATGCCGGGTACTTCGGCAACGGCCGCGACGCCGCAGGCCGCAGCATCCATGGCACCCCACACGCGCCGAACTCGCTGCTGTTCCCGACCCCCGTGCCAACCTGGATTCCAGGGGACATCGTCATCAACGAGGTGCTCATCCGTCCCCACTATGACTGGGAGGGTACAGGCGGCATCGACCTGCACGACGAGTTCATTGAGTTGTACAACCGCGGCCCGCACGATGTCCGTCTCGGAGGCTGGATCCTGGACGATCTGCGCAACGGCGGATCCAAGCCCTTCGTCCTGTCCAATCGCCTGATCCAGGCCGAGGGCTACGCCGTGTTCTTCCGCACGCTTACCCACCTGGCGTTGAACGACACGGGCGACACCGTCACTCTGCGGGCGCCCAACGGTCACACGGTCGACACGATCTCGTACCTGCGGGTGAGAGCCTACAACCTGTCCTACGGCCGGCTGCGGGACGGGTCGGATCACTTAGTCTACGGGCTGTGGCCGTCCCCGGGTGGGGCCAACCTGCTGTTCGTCACTCCGACACCGACCCCGAGCCCTACGCCCTCACCGCTTTGCCCGGAGGACCTCCGGCTGGAGGTCCTCACACCGCGCCTGGCCGGGCAGGCCGGGCAGCTGCGCTGGCTATGGTCCCTCGGAATAGCCGCTTGCCGGCCCTAGCTGGCCGCAAGCAAGCCTCTCCGGCGGGAAGAGTGAGCAGGTTGTAGGGGTACGGGCAAAGGCCGAGCCCCTCGCTTTGCGAATCCTCCACCGGGCCGGGCAGTCTTCCGACGCCCCGGCTTGCCTCATCATCCCGCTCCCTTCCCGGCGAGCGCCCCGGGCTGATTTCTCATCCGCTCTTCACAGGCGGCTCGATGATTTGTATGCGCCTTTCACACGGCGGGTGCTAGCATGCAGAGAGAGGCGGCGTCCTCCGCCGCGAGGCCCGCCGGGAGGGTGTGCCATGGCTGACTCAGTCCGCAATCGCGTCGCACCTCCACCAAAGAAAAGGGAGCTGCACGCTGATGTTGAGCAGCCCCACATCAACCGTGTGACCGAGGCCCTCGGCCAACATGCTGCTGAGCTTCGGCCCTGGGGCATCTCCGACATGGACGTGCTGGCCGAGGCCATTCGCGCCGAAGCCATCGATCAGGCCAAGCTGGCGCTCCCGGAGGAAGATCGTCCTATGCGCTTGGAGGCCTTGCTCGGCCGACCTGCCTTCGCCCGCTTGCTCAAGGAGCAACTGGCCCGGGGCGTGGCGGCCACCATCGGCGCCAGCGATAGCCGCGTCCAGGCCGTCTTCGGCTACGACCTGGGCAGCCCGCTGATTCACCTGCTGGTCCTGGTCGCCAGACCCTCAGCCGGGCTGGAGGCTTTCATCGACGCCCTCGATCGCTCGCTGGCCCTATCGCTGCAGGACCTGCGTCTTCCCGAGTACTACGGACGTGAGCGCCTGCTCGACGCCAGCCTGATCACCCCGCAGGATGTCCGGCTCGGCCTCGGCGTGGCGGCGCTGTTGTCCTCGGTTGTGCACTCCCCCGAAAGGTTCTGGCAGCGGTAGCCGCGAGATTTGCCTCCTTCCTTGGGGACGGGGCCGAGGACGGCCCTGTCCCTTCCTGTTGAGCGGCGGGGGCCCCTGCCCTTCATGCGGTTTTCATCCACCCAAGGCTGATTTCTATGCGTGTTTCATTGCCGGCATGCTACAGTGTGACTGAGGGCTCACAAGTGACTGAAAACGGAGGTGTGCCATGACAGCGCCTGTGATGACCCCAGAACGTGAACATCTCGCCAAGGAAGTCTTCGCCCCTACCCACTTCTCGGAAGTTGTCGAGACCATTGTCGAGCAAGCTATCGACCTAGTCCGGGAGCATGTCGCGGCCTTCAAGGGCGCCGCTCATATCGAGACGCTGGTTCGTCGGCCAGACTTCGCCGGCCCGTTCCGCTGCGCCCTGGCGATCGAACTGGCCAAGGTGATTGGCGCCGACAATCCCGATGTCCGCACCGTGTTCGCCTATGACCTCTCCCGGCCCAACCTCCACCTGTTGGCCGTGGTATCCCGGCCAACCCGGGGCCTTTCGGCCTACATCGGCGCCCTGGATGAGGCTCTGTGTGATCGGATGACGGATCTGCACGTGTTGGACTGCGCCGCACGCCAGGGCGTGCTGGACATCCAGTTCATCACGCCTCAGGAAGTTCGCCTCGGGATCGGATACACCGGCTTGCTTTCGGCTGTCCAGACCGCACCTGTGCGTGTCTGGGCTCGCTGAGGCGAGTCCTCTCTCCTTGGGAACGAGAGGCGGAGTCTGCCCTCCTCCGCCTCTCGTCCTCGTTAACCCAACCCTGGTCCTTTGTGATCGTCGGCACCCTTCCGGGCGTCCACGAGAGCATCGAGAAAGCATCTCGGCAGGCACAGCCGAAACCGGGCGCGCGGGACGACGGTCGTGTTCATCGGTGGGACTATCACGCTCCTCCTGGTTGTGGCCGAGGCGGTGGCGATTGCGTGGCTGGCCCCGATTGCTGTCAGCCTGTGGACCGGACGCTGGATCCTGAGCAGACTTCGACCGCAAGCCGCCGGCGGGCGGATCGGGCCGTATGTGCTGGGGTTGGCGGTGTACGTGATCCTGACGGGCATCCCATGGGTTGGCGGCCTGGTCGCCCTGTTCGTCGCCATCTGGGGCCTCGGAGCCTGAGCGTTGGCGATCAAGGACCTGCGCCACATGATCCGGGTGGATGCTCCCATCGAACCAGCCTGGTTCTAGGCCCGTCAAGAGGAAGACAGGACAAGACGAGG
Source organism: uncultured Anaerolineaceae bacterium (assembly GCA_964492235.1). Lineage (GTDB taxonomy): Bacteria > Chloroflexota > Anaerolineae > Anaerolineales > E44-bin32 > PFL42. The sequence continues at coordinate 9,118 of CAZBJQ010000050.1, forward strand.
GGGGTCCGGGCCTTGGCCGAACCCCCCTCGTCGCGCGGATCCTGCTCGCACGCGTTGCGCCCGGAGGCCAAGCAACCCCGTCGCTTGGATTGCGTATTGAAAGGACGAGGAGAAAGGAGATCGTCATGCCATCGGAGATTCGTCGTCTGTACCGAAGCCGGACGGAGCGCATGATCGGCGGCGTGTGTGGCGGGCTGGGTGTCTACTTTGACATGGACCCCACGCTGATCCGGGTGCTGTTCGTGGTACTTACCCTGGCTGGGGGCCCGGGCTTGATCGCCTACCTGCTGCTGTTGATCATCGTCCCCATCGAGCCTGGGGCAGCCAGCGGCTGATTCGCAAGGCGGCGGACTCGTTCCCCGCCCCCTGGTTCGGTCTCGGACCAGTCGGCACTCGAACCGTCCTCAGGGGGCCGCCTCAACAGCCGAGGATCCTCAGGACGGACAAATCATCCTGGGAGGTGCTTGTTAGCGACCGGAACCGGCCGGAGCACCCTGCTTCGCGCGGGGTTCTCCTACGGAAGTTAACCCTCTCCTAACACAAATGTGCTACAAAGTCAGGTGTAGAGCACCTGTAAGGCGCTCGGATCCTGAAAGCCCCTACCATATATATAGGGGCGGGTCCGAAAGGAATACTGGATGTGGTGGACCAAGTGATCAAGCTGGCACCTGAGGCGGAGGCGGCCCCTGTCACCCGGGCGGGGATAAGCCGTCGACGCAAGGCGGGCCGGGTGCTCCGGGCTCGCCTTCCACGCCGTGCCGGAGAGGTCTACATCGAGCCGGATGGCATGGTGGATGTAGCGCTGCGTGAGCTTGGCGCTCGTCTGGTGGTCGACGACCCCGACTCCCCCGAACCACGCCCCGGCAACTGATCCTCAGCCCGCCTCTGATCCCAAGTACGCCGGCTGCCCCGCGGCTCGGGCGCAGGGCGTCTGCTATAATCGCGCTCCCATGGCATTGACGCTCGAAGAAGTCCGGCATATCGCCCATCTGGCTCGACTGCATCTCACACCCGAGGAAGAGCGCCGCTACCAGCAGCAGCTGTCGTCGATCCTGGAGCACGCGGCGCGCCTGTCTCAGGTGGACACAACGGGCATCGAGCCGACGGCCACCGTGCTGCCGCTGCAGGCCCGCCTGCGCCCAGATGCTCCGCGCTGGTCTGCCGCCCGAGGGCGAATCCTCGAAAACGCCCCCGACAGCGTGGGCGATCTCTTCCGCATTCCACCGATCTTCGAGGCTTGAGCCATGAGCGGCTCGGGCGCCTACCGGCCACCAACATGACCCGGCTGACTGATCTCTCCTTGCTCGAGGCTGCGGCGGGGCTGCGCTCCGGCCAGTTTTCGTCGCAGGAGCTGACACGCGCCCACCTGGAGAACATCGCCGCCCTCGACGGGCGGCTGCACGCTTTCCTCACACTGACGCCCGAGCTGGCGCTGGCAGAGGCAGATGCAGCCGACTTGCGGCTAGCGCGGGGGCGGCGTGATCGCTCCGACGATCCGCCATCGCTGCTGGGTCTGCCGATCGCGGTCAAGGACGTATTGTGTCTTGAAGGCATTCCGACGACGTGCGGCTCCCGCATCCTGGAGGGTTTCCGGCCACCCTACACAGCGACGGCCGTCCAGCGGTTGATCGACCTTGGTGTGGTCGTGCTTGGCAAGGTCAACACCGACGAGTTCGCCATGGGGTCGTCGACGGAGAACTCCGCCTACGGGGTTACCCACAATCCATGGAACCTGGATCGGGTGCCGGGCGGCTCGTCCGGGGGCGCAGCGGCCGCGGTCGCCGCCGGGTTGTGCCTGGCGGCGCTGGCCACCGACACCGGCGGCTCGGTGCGCCAGCCGGCTTCGTTCTGCGGTGTCACCGGGCTGAAACCCAGCTACGGGCGGGTCTCACGCTACGGGCTGATCGCCTACGGGTCTTCGCTCGACTGCATCGGCGCTCTCGCCCGGTCTGCGGACGACCTGCTGCCGATCTTCGAGGGCATGGCCGGGTTCGATCCTCTCGACTCGACATCACGCCAGGATACATTGGCCCCGATCGCTCTCGGCGGGGATCTACACGGGATACGAGTGGGCGTGCCGCGAGAGTACTTCATCGAGGGTATCCACCCCAACGTCGTGCGCGGGGTCCGGCAGGCGGTCGAGGCGTTGGTGTCGCTCGGCGCCGAGGCCGTAGAGATCAGCCTGCCGCACACCGACCTGGCGCTTCCGGTGTACTATGTGATTGCCCCGGCGGAGGCTTCCGCCAACCTGGCGCGCTACGATGGCATTCGGTTCGGCCCCCGCCTCTCGCGGCAGGACCTTCTTGATCAGTACCTGGAGACGCGCGGCCGGTTGTTCGGCGCCGAGGTCAAGCGGCGCATCATGCTCGGCACCTACGCTCTATCCGCCGGGTACTACGACGCCTACTACGGACAGGCTCAGAAAGTGCGCACCCTGATCAAGCAGGATTTCGATCGGGCCTTCGAAGGGGTTGACCTGATTGCCGGTCCCGTGGCGCCAACGACCGCCTTCCCGATCGGCGCCCACGGGGATGACCCGCTGGCGATGTACCTGGAGGATGTTTTCACCCTGCCAGCCAACCTGGCCGGCGTGCCGGGAATGGCCTTCCCGGTCGGCTTCGACACCGACGGCCTGCCCATCGGGATGCAGCTGATGGCGCCGGCGCTGGGGGAACCACTGCTCTTCCGCGCCACCCACGCCTATCAGCAAGCCACGGACTGGCACAAGGAGCGGCCTCACCTATGAGAATCGTGATTCCCATGGCCGGCTACGGCACCCGCCTGCGGCCGCACACCTGGTCCAAGCCCAAGCCGCTGGTCTCTGTAGCCGGCAAGGCCGTTCTCGGCCATGTGCTGGACAGGTTTGCCGCGCTGCCGGATATCGAGGAGGTCGTGTTTATCGTCGGCTACCTGGGCCGGCAGGTGGAGGGCTACGTCGCCGAGAACTACCCCCAGCTCAAGGCGCGCTACGTTGAGCAGACAGAGATGCTCGGGCAGTCGCATGCCGTCTGGCTGGCACGAGAGTTTCTGCACGGGCCGCTGCTGACGGTCTACGTCGATACGCTGATCGACACTGACTTCTCCGGTCTGCGGGCCGGGGCGAAAGAGGCCATCGCCTGGGTGAAGCCAGTGCTCGATCCGCGGCGATTTGGCGTGGCCGAACTCCGACCGGACGGCACGGTCCGCCGTCTGGTCGAGAAACCCCAGGACGCCGACAACAACCTGGTGGTGGTCGGCTGCTACTTCTTCCCCCAGGCGGAGCCGCTGTTGGCGGCGATCGAGAAGCAGATGGCCGACGATCAACGCCTGGAGGGTGAATACTTCCTGGCAGACGCCATCAATATCCTGCTCGACGACGGGTTAAAGATGCGCACCGCGCCGGTCGATGTCTGGCTAGACTGCGGCAAGGCCGACAGCCTGCTCGAGACCAACCGGCATCTACTGGCCGGCGGCCACGACAACTCAGCCCAAGCCTCCCTGCGCCAAGGCGTGGTCATCGTACCCCCTGTGTACATCGACCCGTCGGCCGTCGTGCAACAGTCCGTTGTCGGACCCCATGTCAGCATCGGGCCTGAGTGTGAGATCGTGCGCTCGGTGATCCAGGATTCGATCGTCGATGCTGGCTCGCAGATTCACGGAACAACCCTCTCCGGCTCTCTCATCGGGCGTGACGCGCGCGTGATCGGGCGCCAGCAGTCACTCAATGTCGGCGACTCCTCGGAAATCGGTTTTGCCTAGCGGCTTGCTGCTGCTTGGGTGACGCCCCTTCTCGTGACGGGAATTGGCTCGCGCGCAGCGCCGTCGATCATCTTCATTCGAGGCGGCGTGAGCGGCTGGAGTTGGGAGCCGGTCGTGGCGCGCGCTTGCCCGGCTAGCGTTCGATTGTCCCCGACCTGCCGGGGCATGGCCTGAGCCGGGATCAGAGGCGGTTCTCGATCGCCGAGTCGGCCAAACGTCTCCAACAGCTGATTGACCGAGCGCTCCGCTGCCGGCCGGGCTCACATTGTTGCTCTGTCCGTTGGGGATCAGACGGCATTCAGGCCGCCTGCTTCACATCCCGAAAACATCGACCGCCGGATCCTGAGCGGAACGCCGGCCCGTCCGCGAGCGGGCTCAAACTGGATAGGAGCAGCCTCCGTGGAAGGCTGGCTTGCCGGTGGTCCGTTGCCTGACCAGCTGGTGCTCATCGGCGAGAGTGCTTGAGGACTCAGCCGGAAGCTGCGCCGCCACCGGCAGATGCAATGCTCCCGGGGCGTATTCGCCGCCTGGCCGGGCGATCGCGAACCATCATCCGTCGCTCTGCGCGAGCAGAAGCCTGTGCCATCTGCAGGGTGGGAGACAAGTCGCCCTGGCTCAGGATCGCTCCAGACCGTCCGTCTCTCGGCTGGCCTGAATAGCCAGGTCGATGTACAGCGCCGCCGTCCAGCCAAAGGTCGAAGCCGCCGCAGGCGGGCCCTTCCCGGTCACCGGGTGATAGTACTCATGCAGGTCCGCCTCCCCGCTGACCAGCTCGAGCGTCCTTTTCCGCAGCTCCCGGGCGATGTCGTCATAGCCGCTCCGTTGCAGGCCCTCGATCAACAGGTAATTGACGTTGATCCATGTTGGGCCGCGCCACATCCTCTCGGCGTCGTGCTTTGGGTCGTCGAGGGCGACCGTGGGAACCGGGAAGCGCGGCCAGAACTGGCGCTCATCGGTCAGATGTGCCACCAGCCTCCGGGTCATTCCTGGCGGCAGCCGGCCGGTGATCAGGGGGAACAGGCTGAAGGGCGTGCGCACCTGGATGGCCTTCCCGTTGCGGCGCGCCCAGAACAACCCCGCCGAGTCGTCCCACAGGTGATCGGTCATGCGCCGCGCCAAACCGTCTGCCTGCTTTTCCCACAGCTGTGCCTCCTCCTTCTCGCCGAGCACCTGGGCGATCTTGCTCAGTGCTTCCTGCTGCAGGCACAGGTACGTGTTGAGGTCTGGCGATTCGACCGGCATGCCTTCGTCCCACAGCGGGCTGTCGTCCAGGCCGGACGAGTACGGGTGGTGATACTCACAAAGCCCATTGTGGTCGACATCGTTCTTCTCGAACCACCACGAGTTGGAACGAACCAGGGGCTCGTAGATCTCGTCCAGGAATTCGCGGTCCCGGTCCTGCTCGTACAGCTTCCAGGCAGCCCAGGCGATCAGCGGCGGCTTGGTCACGTCGGCTTCGACGGGGTAGGTCAAGTGCGTCACCGTTCCTTCATCATGGACGGCGTCGGGAATCATCCCATCTTCACGTTGGTGGTCGAGCAGAATGCGTAACTGGTCTTGCGCTAACCGCGGCTCGACATACCTGTAAGCCAAGGCGTGGAAGAAGTTGTCCCACTGCCAGGAACCGACATAGTAGAACTTGGAGGGGGTCATCACCTCGCGGGTCACGTAATAGCGCGATGAGATCAACCCGGCCCGCATTGTCCACCAGGCGTAGTAATACTGAGGGCGCAGCGCCTGTACCACGCCGGGGACCGCCGCAAACCAGTCATGCCAGCGGCGTTCGGATGCCTGCAGCCCCGCGGAGACCTGCGGCACCCACCGATTGAACCCCAGGCGCGGCGTGATGTTGATGAGCAGGCCGCGCTCGCCTTGTGAAGCATCAACCGCCAGGCGGATCAGGTGCCGGCCGGCGCCCGCGTTGGCCGCTTCATTCCGAAGAATGGCGGCATTGGTGGTGTAGGCCAGGTTGCGCCGGATTTCGCCCGTCAGCCGCAAGACGCCGCCCCGGCGATCCGTCTGCACCTGATCGAGATATGCATGGAACCGTACGCCGCAGCGGGCCGCCGGCAGTCCAACCAGCAGGGTCTCGCTGTCCAGAAAAGTGATTGTGAACGCTCCGATCGCCGTGCGGCAGATCACACAGTGCGGGTAAGTCGACAGCTCCACCTCAAGCGCTTCGCCCTCTTCGTCTGTCCATTGCAGTCCTTCCACTATCGACGGCCGCACCCGGTAGGCGTGAGGCTCCCGCTCCCGCTTCAACCAGCGCTCGGCCAGTCGGATCGCGAAACCATCCCCATCGCGCAGCAGCATCAGTCGTGAGCCGCGTTCGGTGAACGGGATCCGTTTGAGGTCAATACGGTTCCGCAGCAGTGCCAGATAAGCCGACCTGGTTTCGTTCATGTCACGTCTCATCCGGCCTGAGCCACATCGTCTGGTAGGGCATCAGGCGGATCGTCCGCCTATCGGGGGTTCTTTCCCCGGTCAGAAGATCCACCATCGGACCCCCGCCAACGGCGATCTCCTGCGCCTCATCTCGCACACTGCACGCACACAACACGCGCGATTCGCCGTCCAGGGATGTTCGCCACAGCATCAGCGCACCTCCGCCGGCGTCCAGCACCTGTTGGCCTCCGTGCGGATGGAAGGCCGCCGATGCGGCGCGTACCGTCAACAGTCGCAGGTAGCGGTTGAGGACCTGCCGACGTCGCGAGCCGGTCTGCGCCAGCTCGGCCTCAAGCCCTGCACGATCCAGCCTCTGGCGGTTGATCGTGCGCTTGCGCCCTGTCCGCATCACTCCCTCCGGCCATCCACTCGACCCGAACAGGCTGTGAAAGTAGACGCCCGGGACGCCGCGCAGTGAAAGCATGATACTTTGTGACGCCATGAAGCGGTCAACCTGCGTATCAGGCGCTCCCGGCCTGGCGGGATTGGTCAACGCGTCAAAGAAGTTCACGTTCAGCTCGTAGGGACTCTCCGATCCGTCCTGGTTGCGTTTGTACGAGACCAGGCCACCTCGGCCCAGAACCGTCTCGACCAGCGCCTCAATCTCACCCTCCGGCAGGAGGCCGCGGGCCGCGTTCAGCCCGATGCCGTCATGCGAGGCCAGGAAATTGAAGAACGTCACATGTTCAGAGGGCGGCTCGAGGCTGGCCGCCCAGGACGTCAGAGCTGCCGCACTTCCCTTGATCAGTGCATGCAGCACCAGCGGTGGAAGGGCGAAGCTGTACACCCACTGCGCCTCATTCCGTCCATCCCCAAAGTACGAAATGTTCTCCGCCTGCCCACGTTGGTCTCGGTCACAAGCTTGACGTGCGGCGCCACCTCATCCAGCACTGCTCGCAGCAATTGCACGACCCGATGCGTCTGTGCGAGATGAATGCAGGGGGTGCCGACTTCCTTCCATAAATAGGCAATCGCGTCGAGCCGAAGGATGTATGCGCCGTGGGCCACGTACTCGAGCAGGACATCCACCATCTCGACCAGCACGTCCGGATTGCCATAGTTGAGATCCACCTGGTCCGAGCTGAACGTCGTCCAGAGATCCACCTGGCCTCCAGCCGTGTGGAAGGCTGTCAACAAGGGGGAAGTGCGTGGGCGCACGACCTGATTCAGGTCGATCGATGGATCGATCTGAATGAACCAGTCCCGATACGGTGCCTGCTGGCGCAGGAAAGAACGAAACCACTCGCTCCCGGCCGAGACGTGATTCAGGACAAGATCCACCATCAAGTGGCGCCGGCGCGCCAGGTGCTCGATGTCACCCCAACCGCCGAGGGCCGGATCTACCCGGCGGAAATCCACTACCGAGAACCCGTCATCGGAAGAAGAGGGAAAGAACGGGAGGACATGCACGCCGCTGATCGCCTGGCCGACGTGCGCCTCGAGGAAGGACGCCAGGCTCGCCAGCGGCGTCATGCCGGGTGCGTTCACCATGTCGCCATAGGCGATCAACACCGCCTCCCGCTGACTGACCCACTCCCGGTCGTCCGGCGCAGCCACATGCGCCTTGCGCAGGAAAGCCGCCATCCGTTCGGTCAGCCGGGCCAGGCAGGGCTCAGCCGCCGCCTGGCCGTACAGGTACGTCAGATGGGAGCGGGCGACCGCCGCAAACCCCGGCGTCATCCCGGCCGCAGTCGCCTGCGCCATGCTGCTCTCTTTCGCTGCGCTCGTGCAGCGCCGGATCGCAAAGGCCCCTCGACTTCTCTCTCGCCGTTATACCATCGGTTGTCGCCTGAAGGCAGTCAGCCACCCGAGCCTTGCCCACCGGACAGAGAGGCAATACAGGCCATGACAGCGGCCGCGGCGCCCGTAGTACGATAGGGCCGACGCAAGAAGACGAACCCGGCCCGCCGGCCTCCTCGGGGGGCAACGGGTCCGACGAGGGCCTCCGGTGGAAGAGCCGTTGGTCGAATGTCATTCGGGCTATACTTATGCGGAACGCCCAATCGCTCTTCACTGGGAAGGCCGCCGCCTGCCGATCGAGGCGATCGAGGCCCGCTGGCGGCTCCCGGGAGGCCAGGGATTCCGCGTTCGAACCGAGGACGGCCAGGTTTTTGAGCTGTTCTACGGTGAACTGCATGACGAGTGGCGCGTCCACCAACCTTGAAAGCCCCTTCAGGAGCCGACCCGCATGCGCGACTTCGTTGCCAAGCGCGTGGCAGCCGTGCCACCTTCCGGCATACGTCGCTTCTTCGACATCGTCGCCACCATGGACGATGTCATCTCGCTCGGGATCGGTGAGCCCGACTTCGTCACCCCACCCGAGATCTTAGACGCAGGCATTCGCTCCCTGCGCAGCGGCAAGACTCACTACACATCCAATTCCGGCACCCACGAACTGCGAGACGCCGTGGCCGCCAATATCCAGCGGCTGTACGGTGTTAGCTATGAACCGCGCAGCGAGATCCTGATCACGGTCGGGGTCTCCGAGGCGCTGTACCTGGCCCTCACGGCCGTGCTCGATCCCGGCGATGAGGTGATCGTCCCCACCCCGTCCTTTGTCGCCTATCAGCCGGAGGTGCTGCTCGCCGGCGGCGTCCCGGTTCCTCTGCAG
>CAZBJQ010000051.1:0-17771 GCA_964492235.1 uncultured Anaerolineaceae bacterium
CGCCGCCGCCGTAGATGTTGGCCTTGGGGCTGGCCCGCAGCATCTGGTCGATGCGATCGCTCAGGGCGTCCAGATCGATGTTCAGTTTCTCGAGGATCTGCGGAATCACGCCTTGCGACTGCTCCATGAGCGCCAACAGGATGTGCTCGGTATCGATCTGATTGTGCCCGTACCGCTGGATGATTTCAGCGGCCCGCTGGGCAGCATCCTGGGCCCGCTCGGTGAAACGATCAAAGCGCATCATGGGTACCTTCCTCGGCCTCTTTCCTTGGAGAGGGGCACTTCGACCGGATTATAGCATCCGGCCCCCCGCTCCCCTCACAGCTAAACATAAGAGTTGTATATGCATGTGTGGAGGGTCAAACCCGCCACCGGCCGGTTTGTCGTCCCCACCAGGGGCAAGTTATGTGCCACCGAGGATCCGCCCCGGCCAACACCGCTAAGGCAGGTCCGCCGAGGAGCATCCGAGAGGGTCATGCACAGCCCCAGCCAACCCGGGCAGACTGGTACCGAAGTTGCATATACCCGGGCAGGCCATCCAAAGGAAAACTAGAGGCAGGAGGACTTGCGCCGCCCTCAGGGCGCAGCCCGCAACGAGATGAAGTCGGAACGAGATCCGCCGAGCGTCTTACTGTTGGGCGATCGTGCCTTGGGGGCGCTGCTGGCAGCAGCCTTCCCCGGCACTCACGTTCGCACGGCGGACTCGCGAGCGGGAATCGAGCAGGCCCTGGCCTCCGGCGCACCAGACCTGGTCGTGGCAGACTGCACCCAGCCGTGGGTGCAAGACCTCCCCCCGGGGACACTACGATCTCTGCCTGGAGACGGGCGCCCCACGCGCATTGAACTCGTACCGGAAGACGGAGATGCCGCGGCGCAGCGACCATCGGCCTCGGCGCTGGCCGCTCTGGTGGATGCCGTCGGCCGGGAACTGACGTCTGAGGGCCAGAATCCCCGCGACCTGCAGGAATCGGACGACTGGAGTCTGTTTGAGGGGATGCCGACCGGGCTGTTTCGCTCGACCCCGGACGGCAGGATCCTCGATGCCAACCCGGCCCTGGTCCAGATGCTGGGGTTCCCCAGCAAGGACGACTTGCTGGGGCAGAATGCCATTGAGCTGTATCTGCAACCCGAGGACCGGGCACGCATCGAAGATGAACTGAAGGCGCGAGGAGTCGTGCAATCAGCCGAGGTCTGTCTGCGGCGCCGGGATGGGACTCTGCTGTGGGTTGAGGAATTCGCCCGGACGGTGAGGGGGCCGGGAGGGGTTGTCCGCTACTACGAAGGCACGCTGATTGACATCACCGCGCGCAAGCGGGCTGACAAGGCCATCCAGCGCAGGGAGGCCATTCTCAAGGCGGTGGCCTTCGCCGGCGAGCAGTTTCTGCAGAAATCACCCTGGACGGCGTGCATGGACGATGTCCTGGCGCACATTGGCCATGCGGCCGATGCCAGCCGCGCCTACCTGTTCGCCTTTCATCTGGACGACTCGGGGCAGCCCGCGGCCAGCCAGCGATTCGAGTGGGCGGCTCCGGGAATCGAGATGCAGATTGACCATCCCGGCCTGCAGAACCTTCCGAGAAGGCACGGAGGATTTGCGCGCTGGGCGGCGATGCTCGAGACGAAAGAGGTTGTGGTCGGCCGCATGGCGGAGTTCACGCAGGCCGAGCAGGAAATGCTGGCTGGCCAGGATATCCGCTCGCTCCTGCTGGCCCCTATCTTCGTCGAAGGCGCCTGCTGGGGATTTCTCGGCTTCGATGACTGCCTTGAGGATCGATTGTGGTCCGAAGGCGAAATCGAAGCCCTGAAGGCCGCCGCCAGCGCGCTTGGCGCGGCCATCATGCGCCAGAACGTCGATGACGCCCTGTGGCGGCTGCAGGAGTTCAACGAAAGCCTGCTGCTGAGCATGGCCGAAGGGATCGTCGTGGACGATGCCGATGGGCGCGTCATCTTCGCCAATCCTGCCGCCCTCAAGACGCTGGGCTACCCGTTGGAAGAACTGATAGGAACGCACTGGACGGAGTTCATCCCGGCCGACGAGCACGACAAAGTCAAGCAGGCGAACACACGACGGGCCGGCGGCGGGCACGATGCCTACGAGATCGACGTCTTGCGAAAGGGAGGCGCCCGCTTCCCCGTCATCGCCAGTGGAAGCCCGCGCTTCGAGAAAGGAACCTTCGCCGGGACGATGGCGGTGTTCACTGACATCGGCGAGCGCAAACGGGCCGAGGCCGCCATGGCTCAGCGGGCGCGCGAACTGGCGGCACTGTATGAGACTTCGATTGAGATCAACGCCCAGCAAAGCCTGCCCAATCTCTTGCGGGCGATCGTCGAGCGTGCGGCCGGGCTGGTTGGCACCCGCACGGGATCGCTGTACCTGATGCGCCCGGACCATCAGTCGCTAGAGATGGTGGTCAGGCTTGGGGGAAAGGACCTCACGGGCACTGTGCTGAGTCTCGGCGAAGGTGCCTCCGGGCGAGTTGCTGCGAGCGGTCAGCCGCTGGCGATCGCCGACTACGCCACATGGGAGGGACACCTCGAGACCTTTGCGGATATCGGGCTGCGCAGACTGCTCTCGATTCCCCTGAAGTACCAAGGCCGCGTGCTGGGCGTGATCAACATCACGGATGAGCAGGCAGGCGAGGCCTTTGGTGAAGACCAACTGCGGATCGTCAGCCTGTTTGCGGATCAGGCGGCGATCGCCATTGCGAACGCCCGGCTGTTGGAAGCGGAGAGGAGTCGAAGCGTCGAGCTGGCGCGGTCGAGAGGCCTGCTGGCGGCATTGAGCCAGGTGGCCGCCGAGGTCGAGCATACCTACGATCCGGAACAGGTTCTGCAAACCCTCGCCCGAGAGGTCAGGAAGGTGGGCCTAAACTTCTGGCTGGGGTTTACCGATCGCGAAAGCGACGGAATTCTCATCCGCTACAGCTCGCTTCAGCCCGAAGTCTTGGAGCGCGCAAGGAAGCTGCTGGGGGTATCGAAGGATGGTCTCTTTGTGCCGCGCAAGCACCTGTCATTCTTCGAGGACGTGGTCATTCGCCGGCGTCCGGTGGCCTTCGATGCGGAATCAGAACTGCAGATGCTGCTGCCCGGCTCCCCCCGGCGTGTCAGGGACACCATCTACCGTCTGGCCGGAGCCACAGGCGGGATGAAGTCCGTTTGTCTGCCGCTCATTGTGGGTGACCAGACGGTCGGCGTGCTGTCCATGTGGGGTGAAGGCCTGGCAGACGAGGACATGACTCCCTACACGGTGTTCGCCAGCCAGGTGGCGAGCGCCATGGAGAAATCGAGTCTGCTCGATGAGACGCGCCGTCGCGCCTCATACCTGGAAGCCGTGACGCGCGTGGCCTCGGCATTGCGGGCGGCAAACACGCGACAGGAAATGCAGGCCATTGCCCTCGACCAGATCATCGAACTGCTGGAGGCGGAAGGGGCCTGTGTGGCGATGCTGGCCCCGCACTCGGGCGAGATCGTGTTCGAGGCGGCCCGCAGGCGGTGGACCGGACTGAAGGGGAAGCGCGTTCCGGCAACCGAGGGCGTTGCCGGCAAGGTCATCAGCACGGGGGAAGCAGTTGTCCGCGATGACGTTGAGAAGAGCAGCGATAGCTACGAGTTCGAGCTACTGCGGAAGGTGAGATCGCTTGCCTGCGTGCCCCTGAGTGTTCAGGACAAGCCGATCGGTTGCTTGATGATCGGCAGGGATAGCCCGATCCAGCCTGCCGATTTGCGGTTGTTGACGGCGGTGGGCGAAATGATCGGCAACGCCATCCATCGAGCAGGCATGCTGGCCACGCTTGAGCAGCGGGTAGCCGACCGGACCCGCGAGTTGAAGGAGGCCAATATTCGCCTGCGGGAACTGGATTCGATCAAGAGCGAATTCGTCACGAATGTCTCGCATGAGCTGCGGACGCCGATCACCAATATCTTGCTGTACCTGGACCTCGTGGATCAGCCGCTGGAGGATGAGCGGCGTTCGGAGTATGTGGCGATCCTCAAGAAGGAATCCGACCGCCTGGGGAGACTGATCGAGGATTTGTTGACCCTTTCCCGCATCGAGCGCGGGGTCTTACCGCTGGATTTCCAGCCGCACGCCCTCGACCCGCTGATCGCTGAGGTGATCGCAGCCCATGAAGCCAGAGCCAGCGCCAAGGGCATCCAACTGAGCCATGAACTCAACCCGACCCTGCCGGTAGTGCTCGTCAGCCGGGAGCAGATCCTGCAGGTTTTCACCAATCTGGTGGGAAACGCCCTGGCCTACAGCCCCCCCGGGGGACAGGTGGCCATGTGCAGCGAGATCTGGCTGGAAGACGGCCAGGCGAGAGTGGCGGTGCGGGTGCGGAATGAGGGTCCGCCGATCCCGGCGGAGGACCTGTCCCGTATCTTCGAGCGCTTCTTCCGCGGCAAGACCGCCCAGCAAACCGGTGAGCCGGGGACCGGTCTGGGGCTTCCGATCTCGCGCGAGATTGTCGAGCGACACGGCGGCACGATCGACGTCAGCAGCACCGCCGCCGAGGGCACGACCTTCACCGTCTGGCTTCCGGCAGACAGCCGGCCGTAACCGCAAGACTCGCGAAGAGTACCGGCGTGCTACGCCTCGGTGCTCCCTTGCTGGGAGCGCGGTCCCTCCCTATAATGCTAAGAGTCCCTATCCCCTCGCCCCGCCGGGCGGATGACGCGGCTTTGCAGGCCGACTTCACAGGTTCCCCTTGGATCTGCATTAATGCGGGCGAAGGCGATGCATAGCAAATGGCGGCAGGCGCCTGCCTTGGGGATAGGCATGCTGCTGTTCGTCGGCCCTGTGGCCGGGGTGATGGCGCAGGTGGCGATGGCGGCTGAGCCCGGGCCCGGCAGGGGGGCGCCGGCGAGCTGGCTGGGTCCGGGCGAAAGCCCGGCCTTGTTTGCTCCATTGGACGATGCGTTGCCTGCCGTTTCCTTGCATGTGCCCGCCCAGCTCCCCATCGGGCAGGCATTCACCTTCACGGTGACCTTCGACAACACTTCGGGGACCGACACCGGCTACGGTCCGTTTGTCGACCTGCTCTTCCCGCGCAACGGCGCCGATGGGGCCCTCGGCACCTCCACATCGGACGGGATCGACTTCGTCAGCGCCACCTACCTCGGCTTGCCGCTCACCACGGTCGTCCAGATCTTTCCCGGACCGCCGGGAACCACATGTGTGAACCATCCGTATGCCCGGGACACGACTGGGGCCTTCCTGCAAGTGTGCGGGGCGACCGGCGATAAGCTCGTCACATTGCTCTTGCCGTTCGGCTCGTTCACACCCACCCAACCCCCAGCCGTTATCACGGTCAACGCAACCTTGAGCAACCTGGCCGATCTGGGGACGCCCCTCACGATCCGGGCGCGTGGCGGATTTCGCTTCGGCTCTACCCCGCTCGACGATTGGTGCTGCGACCCGGTGATTGTGATCCCGGCCAGCTCGACCAGCTCCTCGTGGCCCGGCAGCCCGGTTACGCCCACCCTGATCACGATCGACAAAGCCTACAGCGGCCCGGAAGACGAGACCGCCACTGGCCCGAACTTCCCGCGTCAATACACAATCACCGTCACACTCCCTGCGGGGCAGACCGTCACCGACCTCGATGTGACCGACGAGCTGCCGGACAACCTGGCTTTCCTGGGCGTCGACGCGATCTCCCCGGCGGGTGCGGTGACGCAGACGCCGACCATCGGGGCCGCCGCCAACCCGCCGAACAACCGCCTGGTGGTCAACTTCCCCAGCGTGACGGGCGCCGCAACGGTCACGTTCTCGTTCTTCGTCCCACGCCTGGACGCCAACGGGACCCCGGTCCTTCCCCCCGCCACCGGCGATGACGCCACGTCGGCCAACCGTGCCGGCGCTGTCGGAGATTGGACGCCGGTCGACCCGCGCGATGCCGGCGGCACCGACAACGCCGTCGCGGGCGGGGTGTGCCCGGCCTGCGCCATCCTCCACACCCTCAACGATCGCTCGATCGCCGTGCAGAAGGGCGTGACGGTGGTGATCGACGCCGGAGCCGCCGGGGCGTCGCCGGGGGACACGCTCGAGTACACCCTGCAGTTTCAGTTCTCCGACTTCTTCGCTTTCGAAGACGTCGTCCTGACCGACACCTTCTCCGACGGCCAGCGCTTCGATTCCGGATTCGCGCCTACTCTGGCCGTGGGCGGGAACGGATTCAGCCTGGGGACGGCGGCGATCAACGCCGCAAACTTCGACATCTCCTGCAACTACACCGGTGGGCCGGGTCCGGAATGCACGCTGAATGATCCCGCCGCCAATGATGGGCAGACGACCCCGATCTTCCGCGTCTCGGCCGAAGTGCTGACGCGCGGCCAGCCCACCGGCCGCTTCGTCGGCGGCTGCATCGACCCCACCACTGGGAGCGCCAACCCGGACTGCAATCCCGCCAATCCCGGCGGGTTCAACGACGGCCCGACGACCGGGACGGTCGTCTTCCGCACCGTCATCCAGGACCAGTTTACCGACGATTTCCTATCTGGCGATCCTTCCGTCGACCAGGGGGACGTTTTGGACGACGTCGTCACCATCGACGGCGATGTGCTGAACACCGCCACGCTGGCGCCGACTGGCTCGACGGAGGCCGACGCGAGCGGGTCGGAGGTCACCGTCCCTCGCGGCACGCTCGACAAGTCGATCTACGCCGTCGACGGGATTGTCTGCTCGCCGCAGCCGTGCGCGGCGGTTGAAGTGGATCCCGGCGACACGCTGACCTTCCGTCTTCAATACGGCCTGCCCACCAGCGATTTCGAGGATCTCTCCCTGACCGATTTTCTCCCGCTGCCGGTGCTGCACGCCACGGAGATTGGGGTCTTCGATGCGATCGTCGACGGAACCGCGCCGCTGGCCGGGAGGGCCAAATTCGGTCCGGCCGACACCTTCTTCAGCTCCCGCCCGGGTTTCTCCAACTTCGCGCCTTCGATTGCCACCGACCCCGTGGGCAACAGCGTCACGTTTACGTACGGCGACTATGACGACCCGACGATACCGCCGCCGAGCACCGCCGTCGACATCCTGTTCACGGTAACCGTCTCCAACGATCCCTTCACCGACCAGCTCCTGCTCACCAACCAGCTTCGAGTTCACGAGGGATCGACCAACGCCACCGATCAGGACGCCGACGGCATTGTCCAGTTCATCCTGCGCGAACCATTCCTTGTGGTGAAGAAGGGGGTCATCGCCACGAATAACGCCGCCGGGCTGTTCACGCCCGCCACCACCGGCCCGGTGCCGTTCAGCGGACCAGGATCGCCGGGGACGCGCTTCACACCCCCGATCGACTCGACCAACATGGGGGCGAATCCGATCGACAGCAATCTGGGCAACGTCGACGCCGTCGATCTGATCTCGTTCGCCATCACCATCGAGAACCAGGGCTCCAGCCCCAGCGGCGCCTTCGACATCGTGATCACCGACACCCTCCCGGCCGGTTTCGTCATTCCCGGTAGCGGACTCAATCTGACCGTCACACGGGGTGATGGCAGCGCCGTGGCCTTCCTGGGCGTTCCGGCCGACCTCTTTGGAACGGGAATCGAGCTCGTCGATCCGGGTTCGGGGCCCGGGGTGTGCGAAGCCCACAGCCCGACCAGCGGCCGCAACATCATCGTCCTCAGCTACGATCTGCAGATCGATCCCTCGGCCGAGCCCTCCATGGTCATCACCAACACGGCTGAGGTGACCAACTATGCCGGGGAGGAGGGCGGCGAAGACCACACGGGCCCGGGGTCGAATCCAGCCTTCCAGGACGAGGCCGACGTCACCATCGCTTCGCCAGTCGTGGCCAAAACCGTCCTTGGGACGAACCAGGCTCACACGAGCGGACTGAACGTAGCCATCGGTGAGCTGGTTCAGTACCGGGCGATCACGACCATCCCCGAAGGGACGATGACCGGCGCCACGCTGGTCGACACGCTCGACGCCGGCCTGGCCTTCGGCAGCCTCGACACGCTGACCGCCTCGCCCGGGCTATCCACAAGTGTCGGCGGCGGGTTCGCCCAGGTACTATTGCATGCCCAGACGGCGCTGGTCAGCCCCGGGTCGAGCGCAACCTTCAACTTCGGAACGCTGACGAACAGCGATACGGTCAACACCACGCCCGAGACCATTACCCTCACCTACACTGTCGCCGTCCTGAACAGCACCGGCAACGACCGCGGCGCCGGCCGCAACAACAATGCCGCCTGGGCGTGGACCTCGGGCACGGCCTCCGGCTCGGCGCCGAATGTCGTCATCGTCGAGCCGACGCTCCAAGTTGTCAAGACCGCCCTGCCAAGCACGGGCGACGCCGGCGACGAGATTGTCTACGGCCTGGTCTTCTCCCACACGGCGGCTAGCAATGCGGATGCTTTCGAGGTGACACTGAGCGATCCCCTGCCGGCCGGCGTCACGTTTGTCGGCGGCAGCCTGGAATGCGCCTCCGGCGTCCAAGATCCCGGCAGCTTCTTCGAATCGGGCGGCGTTATCACGGCCGCCTGGGCCAGTTTCCTCGACAACGGTACAAGCGGGGCCTGCACCCTGCACGTGACGCTCGACGACGATGTTGAGCCGGGGCAGGTCATCACCAATACGGCCAATCTGGCGTGGAGCAGCCTACCCGGAGACGTCACCGCGCCGCAATCCGCCTACAACGGCCTGTCGACCGAGCGCACCGGGGACATCAGCAATCCCGGCGGGACGGAGAACGACTACCGGGCCAGCGGTCCAGCCACCGTCACGGTGTTTCAGGTTCCCGACAAGAGCCTGACGGCGACCTCCGAAAGCCACACCGGGAACCCGGGCAGCGGGGAACGGGTCGCCATCGGCGAGATCGTGCGCTACCACCTCGCCTTCCAATTGGCCGAAGGCATCGCCACGAACCTGCGTCTGCAGGATGAACTCCCCGCCGGGATGCAGTTCCTGAATGACAACACCGCGATGGTCGCCCTTGTGTCGAACGGTCCCGGCATCACCTCGACCACGATCAACTCCGGGCTCCCCGGATGCGGGGGCCTGAACATCAGCGGCGCCAGCGGTGCCGTCACGCCCACCTGCCCGCTCCCGGACGCCGCGGTCTCCAGCAGCGACACGCTCAACGACGACGCCTACGGCAGCGGCACCGACGTCTACTTGAAACTGGGCTCGCTAGACAACCGGGACCGGGATGTCGACGGCGAGTACCTGGTCGTCGAGTTCAATGCTCTGGTCGAGAACGTCGTCGGAAACACGGCGGGCCAGACGCTAAGCAACGACTTCATCCCGCAGGTCGGCACGAGCGCATTCCCCGCCTCGAACTCGCTGGTGGTCACGGTGGCCGTGCCCAGCATTACCCTGACCAAAGCGGTGACCACGGTCCCGTCCGACGCCGGCGACACCTTGGTCTACACCCTCACCGCTACCAACGCCTCCGGCGTCAACGTCGGCGCCGCCTTCGACCTGAGCCTTGCCGATACGATCGACCCGCGCCTGGCCATTCAGAGCGTTAGCGGGGGTACGACCGGCGGCGCGTGCGGCGCCACGCCGTCCACCTTTGCCGGAAGCTTCCTCCTCCAGCAGGTGACGGCCACGGCCACGTGCCTGAACCCCGGTGCGGTGATGACGGTAGTCATCACGGTGCGGGTCGTTGACAACGTTCAGGCTGGTTCGACGATCGCGAATGTCAGCAATCTCACGTATACGACGCTGCCGGGTCCGAACGGGACCTCGCCTAACCCCACCCTCTCAACAACGCCCGGTGGCAGCGGCTCCCCCACGGGCGAGCGTGCCCTAACGGCGCAGGCCAACGCCTCGCAGACGCTCTCGGCGCCAACCATTAGCAAGCAGCTGCCTTCACCGGCACAGCAGACGATCGGTGGGGATACGGACTACGACCTGCTTGTAACGCTACCGGAAGGTGCCACGACCAACCTGCGTGTGCGCGATGTGCTGCCCGCTGGGCTGGCCTACGTCAGCCACAGCGTGATCACGTCGGGCGCGCCACTGCCGGCCGACTACAACGGGACGTTCACGACGGGACCTGCCTGCCCGGCATGTGTGGTGGGCGCCTCGGGCGTGACACTCGAGTTCCAGTTCGGCGATGTGCAGACCAATGGCTCGGGCCCGGCCAACGGCAGTGCGCAAAACCAGTTCGTGATCCGTGTGCGAGCCCGCGTGCTGAACGTCGCCGCTAATCAGAACGGATCCTCGCTGACCAACACGGCCAGCCTGGTCTACGTGAATCCACAGACCGGTGACGCCACCGTCGCCGGCGGATCGCGTTCGCTCGCCATCACGGAGCCCGAGCTGCAGGTGGCCAAGACCGCCGACGACGCCACGCCGGCCTTCGGCCAGGTGGTGACCTTCACGCTGTTGGTCTCGCATTACCCTTCAAGCACGGCCGATGCCTACGATCTCAGGCTGACAGATTTGGTGCCAGCCGGCCTGAGCTACGTTGCGGGTTCACTGGGCAATGTCTCGGGAACCCCAGCAGTGCTGGATGCCAGCGCCGCACCGACGCTGTCTGCCACGTGGGCGAACCTTCTGCTCGGCGCCTCGAGCACGTTGGAATACCGGGCGACGGTGGCGACTTATCCGACAGTTGTCCTGGGCGCTGCCCTGGCCAATGGCGTCAACTTGACCTGGACTTCGCTGCCTGGGGTGGTGAGCGCCGAGCGCACGGGAGCCGATGGCCCTGGTGGGTTGTTGAATGACTACGCCACCCGCGCAGGTGCGACGGTCACGGTCACCGGTCCCGATGTGCGCGTGTTGAAGAGCGACGGACGCATCAGCGCGTCGCCGAGCGACACGCTGACCTACACCGTAACCGTCTTCAATGATGGCAACGGCCTGGCGCCCAACGTCCTGCTGACCGACACGCTGCCGGCGAATACGACGTTCGTCTCCGCGAGCGACAGCGGGTCCCATGGTGCGGGCGTGGTGACCTGGCCGACCTTCAACCTGGCGCCGGCGACGAGTGTCTTCCGCACGGTGACAGTCCAAGTGAACAATCCCCTGCCGGCCGGAGCGAACACGCTGGCCAACACGGCCGAAGCGCACGATGATGGCAGCGGCGGCCCAGATCCAACGCCCGGCAACAACACCGCCACCGACGTGGATACTCTCGACGCCGCGCCGGACCTGACGGTCACAAAGGACGATGGGGTGGACATCGTTTCGCCCGGTTCGCTGCTGGCGTACGCCATCAACTACGCCAATGTCGGGAATCAGAATGCCACCGGCGTCGTGATCACGGAGACGGTCCCCGCCGGGACGACGTTCAATGCACCCGCCAGCCTGCCCACCGTGTGGACCGGCTGCGCCGATGGCGCCCCTGCCACGAGCATGTGTACGTATGCCGTTGGTAACCTGGATGCCGGCGGCGGCGGGACGCTGACCTTCGCCGTTCGCATCGACGATCCCGTCGCGCCGGGCATCACCCAGATTGTCAACACGGTCTCGATCACCGATGACCACGACAACGGGCCGGAGCCGACGCCTGCCAACAACACAGACACCGATACCGACAATCTGGTCACGCTTCCCAATGCTGACCTGGCCAAAACGCTGGCCGACACCAGCCAGACGCACACTCTCGGGCTGGATGCGGCCATCGGTGAGATCTTGACCTACGAAGTCGTGATGACGATCCCGCCCGGCTCGATGCCAGGCGCCCAGCTGACCGATGTGCTTGATCGCGGGCTGGCCTTTGTCCGCTGCGTCTCGCTGACGCCCTCCCCGGGCCTGACGACCTTTCCGGCGGGTGCCTTTGCCGCCGCTTGCGCCAATCCGACCGTGGCTGAGGAGCCCGCCGGCAGCGGAGCGGCAGAGGACCAGGGGCGGCGGGTAATCTTCGATCTAGGATCGATCACCAGCCCCGGGCCAGGCGACGGCACGCTGACCCTGCTCTATGAGGCGGTGGTGCTCGACAACGCCGGCAACTCGCGCGGCGACCAGCTTGCCAACTCTGCCCGCTGGGCCTGGACCGGCGGTGATCTGACTAGGCGCGCCACCTCGGTCACGATCGTGGAGCCGGGGCTGCGGCTGAGCAAAGTTGCCGTGCCGACCTCGGCCCTGCCCGGCACGCCGATCACCTTCACGCTGACGCTTGCCCAGGAGCAGCCGCCCAGCGACAGCCCGGCGTTCGACCTGGTGTTGGAGGACACCGTGCCCTTAGGCCTGACCTACGTCAGCGGCTCGCTGGCGGCGACGCCCGTCGGTGTGGTGGACGAGAGCGCCGCCCCGACGCTGCGTGTCCGTTGGGCCGATTTCGACATCGGCGATACGGCGACCGTAACCTTCCAGGCCACACTCGGCAATCTCGGCCCTGGGCAGGGCGTCACCAACTCGGCGCGGTTGGAGTGGACGAGTCTTCCCGATGACGGCGTGTCGGCGCCGTTCAGCCTGTCGGCGCACAACGCGCTGGCGACGGAGCGTTTCTACGACCCGGGGAGCGCCGTCAATATCTACGCTGTCACCTCCAGCGCGACGGTGACCGTCCCGATGCTGCCGGGCACGGGTTTTGCCCCTGGGCTCGCCACGCAGATCCCCCCATCACCAAAGCCCTATGCCGATCTCGGCGACCTGTGGCTCGAGATCCCGTCGCTCGACCTGAAGATGCCGATCGTCGGCGTCCCCACCGGGGGTCAGGGATGGGATCTGACCTGGCTTTGGGATCAAGCCGGCTATCTCGACGGCACGGCCTTCCCGACCCGGCCAGGGAACAGCGCCCTGACCGGGCATGTCTACCTGCCCAACGGCAAACCGGGACCCTTCCTGCGCCTCAAGGAACTGCGCTGGGGAGATCAGGTGATTGTGCACTATGGTGCGGCGCGTCATGTGTATGAGATTCGCCAGGTATGGCATTCCCTGCCGACTGATCTCTCGGTGCTGCGGCATGAGGAACTGCCGTGGCTGACGCTGATCACCTGTGAAGGATTCGACGCCGGGCGCGAAACCTATGCCGGCCGCCTAGTTGTGCGGGCGGTGCTCGTCGGGCTCTCCGATCAGTCTGTCTCGCCCGGGGGTTGAAGCCCACTCCCATTGAAGGACAGAGTGGCCTACGACTGCCGCAAGCGCATCCTGGCGAGAGCATGATATCTCGTTGTGGCGTTGGGGTTGAGCCTCAACCCCGCAACGGTCGATTCCCTCATGCTGCAACGGGATTCTTGGAGGCGCCCATCCGGTACAATCGCCGCATGAATCGGTGGAGCGATGCCCTGCTGAGATGGTATGCAGCAGAGCGGCGCGACCTGCCCTGGCGCCGGACTTCAGATCCATACGCCATCTGGATCGCCGAGACGATGCTGCAACAGACGCGGGTCGAGGCGGTCATTCCATACTACGAGCGCTGGATGCGGCGCTTTCCAACGCTGGCGTCGCTGGCATCAGCCGACGAGCAGGAGGTGCTGAGGCTGTGGGAGGGCCTGGGTTACTATCGGCGTGCGCGTAACCTGCACCTTGCCGCGGAATGTGTCGTGACGGAATGGGGAGGCCAGCTGCCGCACACCGTCGCTGAACTCAAGCAGCTGCCGGGAATTGGCCCGTACACCGCCTCCGCCGTTGCAGCCATCGCCTTCGGTGAGCAGACCGTTGCGCTGGATGGCAACCTGCGGCGTGTGCTGGCGCGGTTGCTCGATTACGCGGAGGACACGCGATCGGCCGCGGGTGAGCAGTTCTTGCGCCAGCGAGCCCTGGCCTGCATCCCCGCAGGCAAGGCCGGCGACTTCAACCAGGCGCTGATGGACCTGGGGGCGGCGGTCTGTCTCCCGGAGGCTCCCCGCTGCGGACAGTGCCCGGTCTCGAGATTCTGCGTGGCCTACTTGCATGGAACGCAGTCGGCTCGCCCGCTGCGGCGGGTGCGCAGAGCGATCCCCGAGCGCGTCGCCGCCGCCGGCGTAGTGAGGCGGAACGGTAGAGTTCTGATCGGGCGGCGGCCGCCGGGCGGGCTGCTCGGTGGGTTGTGGGAGTTCCCCGGGGGCAAGGCGGAGGCGGGCGAGTCGATTGACGGGACACTGCGTCGTGAACTGCGGGAGGAGCTGGGGATCGAGGTTGAGGTGATGGATGCCCTGGGGTCCTTCGCCCATGCTTACACCCACTTCCGGGTTGTGGTCTACGTCTTCGAATGCCGGCTGAAGAGCGGCGAGCCCCAGGCGTTGGAGCATACGCAGATACAGTGGACTCCCCCGGCCAGCCTCGGTCGGCTTCCGATGGGGAAGATCGACCGGGGCATCGCCACCCGGCTTCAGGGGCGATGAGTAAGCGCGGCGGGAAACCGCGGGTTGCCTGTCTTCCCGGAGTTCGAGACGGAAGACCATGATCCCGCTCTGGCAGGGAGCACTGGCCGGCTACGGCATCGCCATCCCGGTGGGTGCCATCGCCGTGCTCATCCTGGACCTGTCACTGCGGCGCGGCTTTCGCTTGGGCTTTGCGGCCGGTGCTGGCGCCGCCAGCGCCGACTGGATCTACGCCATGCTGGCCGCGGTCGCCGGGACGGCCTTGGGCATCGTTCTCCGTCCATTCGCCATCCCCTTGGCTGTGGCGAGTGGAGCGTTCTTGATCGCCCTCGGAGCGCGTGGAGTGTGGCGAGCCAGGCGAAGCCTGGCGACCGAGAACACGCCAGCCGCCGACGGGCGTAGCCCCTGGTTGGTGTTCATACAATTCCTGGGATTGACGCTCCTCAACCCACTGACGATCGTGTATTTCGCAGCATTGGTCCTGGGAAGCAGCATGCGAACGGGCTGGACACCCATTGACAGTCTGCAATTCGCGCTGGGGGCAGGGTTGGCTTCCCTTTCCTGGCAGACGCTCCTGGCTGTTGCCGGGTCGCAAGCTGGACGTCGGCTGCCGGCCCGGTCACGGCTGATCACCAGCCTGGTTGGAAACCTGGTGGTCCTCGCGCTGGGCTTGCGGGTTCTGATCCAGGCGTTCTTGCTGTAGGGGCTAGAGGATCAACGTGTCTGCCATGGGGCGCACGTATGAGGTATGGGTGTGGGCTTTGGGGACACTTTGCAGTTGGCGTTATCAGGTGCGCGCCTGAGTTCCTCAAGCAGCCCGCATGAGCAGCGCGACGACCGCAAGCCCTCTCTGCCTAAATCGAGCTAGAATAGAGATGCCCGGCGGGAGCGCCTCTGGGCGAGGAGGAGGATATGCCCTTCCGACTTGGCACACCCGAGCTGATCATCATCCTGGTCATCGTCCTGCTGATCTTTGGGACGGGGCGGATCACAAAGGTGTTCGGCGAACTTGGCAAAGGGATCAAGGAATTCCGTTCTGGACTAAAGGAAAACGAAGAACCGCCCAAGAAGGACGAGCCGGAACCCCCGGAGAGCTCGAGCTGACCGACCGATTTGGGGACTGCACCTGGGCAAGCGGCGAGGGATCCTCCTTAGGCGACCAGGTGCAGTCTCTTGCTTTCTGCTACCTCGCTGTTAACGATGCCTGCTACTCGCCTTGACCGCGTTCGCTGCTTCCTGCTGGACATGGATGGAACCTTCTACCTCGGGGACCGTCTGCTCCCGGGTGCGCAGGAATTCCTCACAGCCTTGCACGCCCGCTCGGTGCGCTTTGCCTTCCTCACCAACAACACCTCGCAGAACAAGCGCCACTACCTTACCAAGCTTCAGCGTCTGGGCATCAGCGTGAAGGATGAGCAGGTATTCACCGCCGGGGAAGCGACGGCGCTCTGGCTGCAGCCGCGAGCGCCGGGAGGCCGATTGTATGTCGTCGGAACCCCGGCGCTGGAAGACGACCTGAGGCAGGCAGGCTTCGCTCTGGTCCAGCAGGAGCCAGACTGGCTGGTGCTTGGCTTCGACACCACGCTGACCTATGACAAGCTTTGGAAACTTTGCGACTTCGTGAGGGCGGGAGTGCCGTACCTGGCGACCCATCCGGACTTCAACTGCCCGACCGACGGTGGCTTCATGCCGGACATCGGCGCCATGATCGCCTTCGTCGAGGCTGCCACCGGGCGTCGGCCCGACATCGTCATCGGCAAGCCGCATGCGCCGATCGTCGAGGCGCTGGCGGCGAAGCTCGGCGTGCCGGTCGACTCGATGTGCATGGTGGGCGACCGGTTGTACACCGACATCGCCCTGGGGATCCACGGACTGATGACCGTGCTCGTGCTCAGCGGGGAGACGAAACGGGCGGCGCTGGAGGTTTCGGACTACCGGCCGGATCTGGTGGTGGAGGATTTGGCGGAACTGGCCGCTTACTGGACAGCCGGAAGAGTGGGCTGACCTAATAGGGCCCGCGTCGAGACCAGCGCCTCGGCCGGCCAGCTATCCAAGCCCTTCCAGCGCCGCGCGCATCCTCTCCAGGGCATGCTTGAGATTATCCATCGAGTTGGCGTAGGAGAGCCGGACGTAACCCTCGCCGTGCTGTCCAAAGGCCGTCCCCGGCAGCAGGGCGACTCCGGCCTGAAGCATCTTTTCGGCGAAATCCCGGCTGCTCAGTCCGGTCTGGCGGATATTGGGGAAAGCATAGAACGCACCCTGCGGCAGCAGGCAGTGGACGCCGGGGAGAGTGTTCAACCCTGCGACCAACAAGCCTCGCCGAAGTTGATACTCGGCTACCATGGCTGCCGTCGCGTCCTGCGGGCCAGTCAGCGCTTCGATGGCTGCCAGCTGGGTGAAGTGGGCGGTGCATCCCACTGAATGGTTGAGGAGCAGTGACACCCGGCTGGCGAGGGAGGTGGGCATGATGCCGAACCCGATCCGCCAGCCGGTCATGGCGTAGGTCTTCGAGAATCCGTCCAGGATGATCGTCCGCTCAGCCATCCCCTCGATGCCGGCGATGCCGGGCACGGTCACATCGTCGAAGACGATTCGGGCGTAGATCTCATCGGAGAGCACCCAGGCATCATGGCGCAGAGCAGCGGCGGCGATGTGCTCCAGGTCGTCGAGCGGAATGACGGCGCCCGTGGGATTTCCCGGTGAATTCAAGATGATGAGTCTGGTGCGGTCGCCGATGGCGCGATCGAAACCCTCCAGGTCGAAAGAGAACCCATTGGCCTCGATCAGTGGCACCGGCACAGGAAGTCCGCCGGCGACCTCGATCATGGCGCGATAGGTTGGGAATCCAGGATCGGGGTAGATCACCTCGTCTCCGGGGTTAACCAGCGCCAACGTAGGGAAGAACAGGTTGGGTTTGGCCCCTGGGCTGACGACGACCTGCTCCGGGGTGAAGTCCAGCCCGCGTTGCGCCCCTGCTTGCCTGGCTATGACCTGGCGCAATGCAGGCAGGCCGGCCGTCGGGTTGTAGCGCGTCCGGCCGGAGGTGATAGCATCAATCCCGGCCAGGCAGATGTTCGGCGGTGTGACGAAATCGGGCTCCCCGATCTCGAGGTGGATGATGTTGCGCCCCTCCGCTTCCATGGCCTGGGCTCGCGCCAAGACCTCATAAGCGCCTTCGGTCTGCAGCAAATCGGTTCGGGCAGCAAACGACATGGGCCTACCTCCAACTGTGCCTGGATTCTAGGCGCATGTCGAGAGGAGCGAAAGACACGAGCGGCCCCGTGCCGGCGAAGTCGTCGGAGCTGGCGGGCGCTGGCGAGCTCTGGGGGCGAGATGGTCCGCGTGGTGACCGTGCCCGCTTCTGGTGCCTGCGGAGCCTGAAGCCGACCGTAGGTCTCCCGGGCTTGGTACGATAGGTTCGGGCATTCCACTGTGTACGGCGGCTAGCGGCTTGACGGCAGCGACGATGAGTGCGGAAGCCGCGCTTCGCATCCAAGCCCTCACCGCCGAGGAAGCTATTGCGCGATTCCAGTTGCGTCGATCCTGGGCAGTCGATGGGCTGACGGGAA
>CAZBJQ010000052.1:0-17760 GCA_964492235.1 uncultured Anaerolineaceae bacterium
AGGTTGTAGGCGATGGCCGGCTCAATACCGAGCAGGTTGATCGGCACGGCCGCCAGGACGAAGCCGTAGTAGTAATAGTTGATATAGCCGCCAGCGAACCAGGGGTCGTACGGTGGGAAGGTGGTGCTTTTCAAGACCGCCGTCAGGTAGGAGAGATCCATCGGCTTCTCCCCGCCCTTCGACGGGTGCCACAGATCAGGGTTGCCGATGCGGATGGCGAGGTCCAGCAGGAACAGGCTGAGCGCCAGGACTTCCACCCAGGCGATCTCGCGCCGGCGCGCCCTCCAGTATCCTGCCAGCTCGACCCGGTCGCGCCATGCCAGGCCGGCGGCCAGCGCGCCCGCCAGCGCCAGCACCAAGAGGATGCTGCCGCGAGAGAAGGCAATCCCCAGGCTGCCGAGCATCCAGGCCCCCCAGGCGGTGATGACCAGGCCGACCGCCCTTGCCAGCGGGTACCCACCGTCGCGCAAGCCGGAGAACGCCACCCGCACAATCGGGAATGCGATCCAACCGAAGGCAGCCATCAGAAGCCACCAGACGACCGTCGCCAGTGCTGGATACCGGTTGAGCAGGGAATCGCGCGGGAAGAGCTCTGACCATGTCCCTCCGGCTTGCTGGCCGGCGAGCCGGTTGGACGGCAGCATCAGGTCGGGCGGCGGAGCCCCGGCTTCCTTGGGGATAACATGCACCACCCGGCGCAGGTCGACGCCACCCAGCTGATCACGAACGTGCTCGGCCGAGAACTCCGCCTGTTTGGCGAAGATCAGGACCTTGGGATGGTCGTAAACGGTGAAGGCCTCTTCGGCCAACTGGTCGCTGATCTGCAACGGACCGAGGCGGAGGTTGCTCTCAAACACCTCGACCAGCTTGTATCCAAGTCGGCCGGACACCTCGCCTGGGCGCGCTCGCGCGTAGCATGCCGAAACGTCTTGATCAGGCGGGCAATCGATCAGGGCGCGGTAGTAGGCTGTGCTCAGCGGATAGCGCTGTGGGACTCGGGGAATGGTGCCGTACTGCCGGTTAGAAGTGATCACAAGAAGGTCGGCCTGCTCCAGGCTGTCGACGATGCGTTGCAGCTTGTCAGGCACGCCGTCAAAGTCGTCGTCCTGATCATCCTGCCAGTACAACTCCTGCACGACACTGCCGTACAGACCGCCATTGTCGCGGTCGTCGACGCGAACAGGCAGCCCATCGTCCCAGGTGGATTCGCTGGCAATCACCGCACCGCGCAGCGCCAGCGCCGAATCCTCAAGCATCAGGCGCAGCCGGTAGGAGGCGTCGCGGCGGAGTTCGAAGGGCGCATCGAAGGCCACGGTCAGTGCTGCTTCCGTGCCGGCAACCAAGTTCTGCTGCAGCCGACCTCGGGCGACCGGCGTGCCGTCCTGAGTGCCCTCCTCGAAGACCTCCACCTCCCCCGAGAGTTCCTGCCCACCAGCACCCGGGACGCGCTGCGCAAAGGGAAGCAACAGCCCTGTCGCCACCCCGTCCCGGCGGGCGGTGAAGGCGATCTCATGCGGCCTGCCCGAGGCGATGGCATAGGACTCGCGCGGCAAGGACATCGACTCCACCCTCGAGGCTTCGCGCGATTCAGTGACGACCTCCATCATCCCGCGCAGCATGACGGCGCCGGGCGCGTCCGTCGAAAGCCGCACGACGTAGCGCGGTCCAGGCTCCACTGCGACCGGTTGGTCCAGCACGATCTCCACCCGGGTTTCATTCTGTTGCTCGGTCAGCTCCGCCAGGCCACTGGCGAGGGAGATCGGGGCGTCGGGTGAAAGCAGCACCTCGGCCCGCAACTGCTTCAGGCCCGTCCCCGGCGTGAGATCGGTGACGTGAGTGAGGGTGACGGCGCTGACGGAGCCATCGACCTGGCTCGTGAAACTGCTTTCGTAGGACCGGGCCGCCACGAGGATGAAATCCAACGGAAGCGGAATCGGCTCGACGCCCTCCCCGCCCTCCAGCACCAGGTTGGCCGGGCCGGGGAGGTTGCGATAGATCCAGCGCGAGGCGGCCACTCGGGTCATCGGCTGCGTGTAGATGGAGAGGAAGGCGAATCCCTGCAGGGCGGACAGGATGAATGTCCCGGCAAGCAGAACTCCGGCTGCCCAACGCGCCGGTCGGCGCCAGCCTCCGGTTGCCTCCTCGGCCTTGAACCAGAGGTGCCACAGGAACCAAGACCCGAGCAGCGCCAGCGTCGGGTACACGGGCATCATGTAGCGCATCGAAGGCGTGAAGCTGACGGACTGCCACAGGAAATAGGCGCCGGTCCAGACGATGAGCAGAAGGTGCTGGCGCCACTCGCCGCGTAAGGAACGGTAGATGGCGAGCGCCCAGCCGACCCATGCCAGCAGCGCCGCCGCCGGGCCCATGCCCCACAGCACTAGATTGCGCAGGGCAAAGAGCACCGGCGCCCGGTTGGCCCATTGCAGCGCAGGCGGGAAGTCGACATCTCCGGTTGCCTGCTGGCGGATCGTCGCCATGTTGTCGAGCCAGAGTGGATTCGGCCGCAAGCCGAGGAATCCCGGCCCGGAGAAGGCGTACGGCTGGAAGAGCCGGAAGACCAGCAGCGAGACAAACGCCGCCAGAATGACCCCGCCCACCATGCGCACAAGTTCGCGTTGGCGGCTCTCGCCGGGAATCGTCCAGTAGCGCGCCGCCACTGCCAACACCAGCATGCCGCTGAGCGGCGCGGCGTTGACCTTGGTGGCAACTGCCATGCCGAGGGCGATGCCGAACAGGGCGTAGTCGACCCAGCGTCCCTTGGCCTGGGTCAGAACCGCGAAGTAGAGGCCGGCGACGATGAACGTGTTCAGGAACGGATCGACCACGAAGAAATGCGAATGCTGGATTAGCAGTGGGGAGAAGGCCAGCAGGGCCGCCGCCAGCAGGCCAACACGCCGCCGGTACAGCCGCTCACCCAGCAGGTACACGAAGAGAATACTGATCAGATCGAAGACGGCCGAGACGCCACGTCCGACGAGGTGGACCTCGTCATAGCCCGTGCGGTGAAGCGACTCGGCGAGGAAGCGCACCAGGAAAATGGGCAGGGTTCCGTAGACGAAGAAGCCATGCCCGGCGTTGTGGGGATTCAAAGGAGATGTCGAGGTGTTGAAGTACTCCGCCAGAGAGGAGGGCAAGCGAAGGCTGCTCTCGACCATGGTGAGGAAGCGCTCGTCAGGGTGCAGGTGCGTGTACTGATCCCAGTTGTTGCCGGTGAACCGCAGGTAGGCTGCGATGACCAGGATCAGCACCAGCAAGCCGTCGTGCAGCCAATCGCGCGGCGGCGTCCGGGGACGCGGCGCCGATGGCGCCTCCGTCGACTGGGTCAAAGCAGGCGGGGCTGATTCCATCTAGGGTTCCGGACTCGGGCCGCGTTGGGTTTCTTCGCCGCCGCGTGCCGGCACGGTGTAGATCAGGAAGTCATGACCCTCCTCCGGGGGGACGAAGTGGCTGAGTGCCCCATCCGGGAAGAGCTGCTTCAACGTGTCCAGCCCTTCCAGATCTTGGGTATTGAGGATGAACAACTGGGTCCTGGTCTCCCCGGTCAGCGTAGGCAGGTCCGGCGGCCAGATGGCGTAATCCCGCGTAGGATCTCCGGCATGGATGCCTACCAGACGGGTGTCGACCCAGTACGGGTAGGCCACGACGTGCGCCGTCTGGTAGCTGCCGGTGGAGCCCGCGAAATCGCGAATGACCTCACCCATCTGGCCGGTGTTCCAGGCCGATCGTCGGAACAGCCCGGCGTAGTCCTCGAAAACCAGCCGGTAGTTGAGATTAATCGACAGCCAAACTAACCCCAGGGCAACTGCGGCCCATACCAGCCGCGACCACCGGGATGACCACTGTCGCCAACTCCAATCGAACATGCCGGCCAGCGGAATCGCCGCCAGCGTGTAGACGGGGACGAGGGCGCCGGAGGCGCGGTTCGGCGCCGGATTCTCGGCAGGGAATGCCAGCGCCATGATCGAAGGCAGCATCAGCAGCGGGATGGAAAGCAGGGTGTACAGGTCCAGCCACGATCGACGACGCACATAGCGCACCACGGCCACCACCACTCCCAGATGGAACAAGGCTCCGGTCACGATGTCCAGCGCGGGGCGGTGGGGAATCGAGTTGACCCAGACCTCCCCGTTGTCCCAGCCGAACATGCGCAGGGCGTTCCAGGTGTTGCCGAGGAGAAGCTCAATCGGGTTGCCAGGGAGCTCGCGTTCCGTTTCGCCAACGCGGGTCAGCGCGCGGAAGAACAACTGGTCCGGCATCTCGATCGCCACCCGCAGCAGGGGCGTGAGGCCAATCAGCGCGATCACACCGGCGGCGACCAGCCAGCTCGCCATGGCCCGCCGCTGGCCGCGCGCCTCGCCGTGGAGCAGGAAAAGCAGCAGGCCCAAGGCGATGACCAATGGGAGCACGCGGATCGGGGAGTAGCCGTGGAGTCCGATTCCGATGAACAGACCACACCACAGAAAGTCGTTCCGGCTGCGGCGCCGGATGCCGCGCGCCAGAAAGAACATGGCCGGGGCGACGAACAACGGATACAGCGGAAAACGAAGCCCCACCCGGCTGATCACATTCGGCCAGTAGGCGATTCCCGCCAGCAAGAAGGCGAGCAGCCCGGCCTTTCGGCCTGCGACTTCCCGGGCGAACAGATAGACGAAAACCAGCGTGACCCATCCGGCCAGGGCGGTGCCGATCTTGAGCGTGAGGGCGGAGATGCCTGTCCCCAGCAGTGCATCCGTGGCCGCGGCCAGGTAGAACTGCATGGCTTCACGTCCCGTGTTGCGCGGGAAGAAGATCGAGGTCTGACCACTCTGGATATCCACAACGTCCAGCAGCTTCTCGGCATGGTCGCTGACCATTTCGACCGGAACCGTGCGCAGGTAGGCGAAGCGGAAGAACAAAGTCAGGGCAACAACGCCGGCAATCGCCAGTCCCCAACCGCCGACTTGCAGGCGGATATGGGGAGAGCGAAGCCAGCCCCCTGCTCGCCGGGCGGCGCCGCGCAGATCGATGTCGCCCTCCCAGAAGGCGACCATTCCGGTGACCAACGCTCCCACCCAGAACGTCACGGTCGAGGTGCGGAAGCGGTTGTCCGAAGAGGCCAGGAACGTGAGTGCGGTCAATCCGAAGGCGGCAAGCAGGAAGGCGGGACGGACAGATAGCTGCCTCCCGAGCGCAGTGGAGGCGCCCGGCATGGCCCACCCCGCGTCTCTCGCCCAAACCGCCCAGGCGATCAGCATGGCTGCCACGACATACAGCAGGACCCAGATCAGCAGCGAACCCCTCTCCCGGGCCAGCTCCAGGCCGGTCTGTGCAATTAAGGCCAGCAGGAAGGCCGCCGGCAGCCGGACATGGGCGCCGCGTAGGCGGAATGCCGCCCGCGAGCCGGCCGCTGCCGCCTCGGCCTGCGTTTCCACCCGAACGTCCGCCACCCAGGCTGGCGCTTGCTCGTCCGGGATCCGCAGCCTCTGGCCCCGCAATAAGCTCTTGAACCCGTCGAGCACCGTCGCTTCTCGCACGGTTTCGCCGGTCTTGGGCTCCGGTTCAGGGGCAGGATCAATCGGGACTGTCATCGCTTGCGGGCCAGGTAGCAGTTGTAGGTTCCATCCGGACAGGGTGACGGGTCATGGTACCGCCGGACAATTCGATCCGTCAACCACAGGTTCCAGCGAAACGGCGCCAGGATCCAACGTCTTGCCAACAATCGCGGCGGCAGGCAGGCGGCGCCGAAGTAATGCCCCCATTCCATGGCGTGCAGCGAGCGCGGCGGGAAGTAGCGAAACGACCGCACGACCTCGAGGCCGGCAGCCTCGAGGCGCACTCCCCAGCCTTGCTCGTCAAACATGTTCCAGTGGCGGGAAATCCGCACGAACCAGCCCGTGTAGGCCTGCGCCAGCCGCGCCAGGCGCCAGCGTCGTAGATGCCCGGCGATGCTCAGCTCGTGGGGAAACCTGGCATTGGGAACGGTGAACAGAAACGGCGCGCCGGCGCCCAGCACCCGGCCCACCTCCTTCAGCACACCCTCCACGTCGGGAATGTGCTCCAGCACCGAATTGCTGAAAGCGCTGGAGAAGCTTCCGTCGGCGAACGGCATCGCCTGGCCGCCGGATACCACAAGCAACCGATAGCACCCCCGGGCCTTCGCCTCCTTCAACGAGGGTGCGTGTGGATCCAGCCCCACATCTACCACCCTGGGAAGCACAATGGAGGCGAAGTGTCCGTCGCCCGCCCCGACATCCAGGATCGGGCTCGGCAGATCGATCTCCTGATAGAACTCGGCTTCCACTGCCCGAAGCAACGACCGGAAATACGGCAGGGAGCGCAGGTGGGGAAACAGGAAGTCCTTTGCCATGGCGTGGGACTAGTCGGCTCCGGGAAGCAGGCGGGCGTACAGTCGCTCATAGGCTGTTGCCACAGCCTCGAGTGTGAGCTGCTCGCACCACGCACAGCCGTCCTTTCGGTAGGCCTGCGGCCGACTCAGCACCTCGCTAAGAGCGGCTGCCAGCTGCTCGGGGTCTCCCGGCGGCACGACCAGCCCCATGCCTGAGAGTTGCACCGGCTGACGCACGCCGGGAATGTCGCTCGCCACCACCGGGGTCCCACACATCATTGACTCGACCTGAACCATGCCGAAGCTCTCGGTACTGTTCAGGCTGGGAAGAACGGTGACATCGCACAAGGCATAGAAGGCGGCAAGATCCTCGGAGCTTAGAACCCCAAGGAACATCCAGCGGTCCCCCAGCGCGTCCAGCATGGGCTGGAGCCTGGTCAGGTAGTCAGCCTCACCCATGACATCACGATACTGACCGACGTACAGCACCCGCGCCGTCGGGTGTTGCCGCAAGAGGTGGGGCATGGCCTGGGCCAGGATTTCGGCGCCTTTCTCCGTCGCCAGGCGAGCGGCCATTCCGACCAGGCGATCCTCTGCCCTCAAGTGGTACGCCTGGCGGATTGCCTGAATGCGGGTCGGTTCAACCGGCGCCACCTCCGCCGGGGGATGGATCACTTCGACCTTGGCCAGGACGCGGCGAAGGGCAGACGAGTTCTGGGCGTAGTCGCGCGTGTTCGTGACGACCGCGTGCGCCATTGCCAGGGTCACCGTATTAGCCCGCTGGGACATCCAATTGGCGACACGATTGAGCGGCGAGGATGGCAGGCTCAAGTCACAGTGAAAGGTGACGACCACCCGCTTCCCCAGCATGCGCCCGAGCACTGCCAACGGGGCTGCATCTAGCTGCGGCACATGGAGCTGGAGCACATCGTGCTGGCGGAGCAAACGCACGGCCTGCAACAGGAATGACGGCATGATCGGGCCTTTGCTGACGGTCGCTAACACGCCCACCCGGTGCACACGGGCTCCGTCCAGATCTTCTTCGGCCGGCAACGCTCGGCTGTAGCGCGAGGTCAGGACGCTGACGACATGGCCCCGCCCGACCAGGCCTCGTGCCAGGCGCTCGGTGTACATCGTGAGCCCGGAGAAGTGAGGCCGGTAGTAGTACAGGGCATTCAGGATGCGCATCAGGCGGCCTCGGGTCCTTCCCGGCGTCGCATCCAACGCACGACGTCTCGAAACAGGCTCTGGAGCGTCTCGCCGTCGCGCGTCAGCGCCACCGCGCCCAGCGTGACCGTAATGGCATAGACCATAGCGTGCAAGACCAGGGCCGCCGCCAGCGCCATCCCGGGCGGCACGCGGAAGGCTCCCAGGGCGCCCACGGCGCTGGCCTCGAAGACGCCGATCGACCCTGGGGCTGCCGGTACGGCGCCTCCGAGGGCAGTGGCGGCCAGCATGAAGTAGGCCCAGGGCCATCCCGGTGCCGGGTCGAACGCCCGCAGCACCAGCCAGTAGTCGACGCCCGCCAGGATCCAGCTTGCTGCCATGGCGGCAAAACTCGCCAGCAACAGCGTCGGGCTTTGCAGAGCCGACAGACCGGAATGGAACCCGCGCCAACGATCTTGCCACGGCTCGGGGTGTTTGATGACGCGCGCGATCCAGCGCTCGATCCGGCCGGCATGGCGCACCATCAGCCACAGGCTCAGCAGCGCTACGGCGGCCGCCGCCGCCCACATCAGTGCCGCCCGCGAGGCCCAGGTCACCCGAATCACTACCGGCAGCAAAGCCAACAGGAGTGACGTGCACAAGATGATGTCGTAGGTGCGCTCGATCACGATCGTTGACAGGACGTGCAGTGTCGACATGCCGGGTTGGCGGCCGAGCAGCAATGCCCGCCCCAACTCGCCCAGTCGCCACGGAAGCAGGTTGTTGAGCAGGTAACCTTCGTTCAGAGTGGCAAGCGTCCGCCCCAGGCTGACCGAGCGCATCAGGAGCAGCCACCAGCAGATGGCGCGTGCCAGCATCGACATCAGGAATACGGCGGCGGCCAGTGCCAGGTAGATCGGCTGCATCTGCTGGATGGCGGCCGCCACGGCACGCCAGCCCGCCCAGCGCAAGACTGCCAGCAAGGCCAGCGCACTCAGCGCCAGTCCGATGATGACACCGATGGTGCTCGTGCGGCGGGCGCGTGCTCCGACGCTCACCGGGCGGATCCGCTTTGCATCCTGGCGCCCGCAGAGCAGCACCCCAGGCGGACCACTTCGCAGCCGGTCGGCGGGAGAAGGGTCATTCATCCCCCAGCCGCAGCACGGCCATGAAGGCCTCCTGCGGAATCTCAACGCTGCCGATTCTCTTCAAGCGCTTCTTGCCGCGTTTCTGCCGTTCCAGCAGCTTCTTCTTCCTGGATACGTCGCCTCCATAGCACTTGGCAAGGACGTCCTTGCGTAGTGCCTTGACATTGGCACGCGAGATCACCCGCCCATCACTGACGGCCTGGATCGGAACCGGGTACAGCTGCCGTGGAATCAGCTCCTTCAACTTAGAAACCAGCGTCTGGCCTTTGTGGTAGGCGTCCTTCCGGTGGACCACCATCGCCAGAGCATCCACGGGCTCCTCGTTGATCAAGATCTCCAGCTTGACCAGTTCCTCCGGCCGGTAGCTGTCGAAGCGGTAGTCGAGCGAAGCGTAGCCTCGCGTGCGAGACTTGAGCTGATCGTAGAAGTCGATGATCAGCTCCGCCAGAGGGATGTCGAAGTGAAGCACGACGCGCCCGGGCGCCGGGTACTCCTGCTCCACGAAAGTCCCCCTGCGCTTGGTCGCCAGGTCCATGACCGTGCCGTAGAAGCTCTCCGGGGTGAAGATCTGGATCCGCATCCACGGCTCCCGCACTTGCTCGACCAGGCTTGGATCTGGCAGGTCGGCCGGAGAGTCGATCGTCCGGGTAGTGCCGTCGCGCAGTATCACTTCGTACTCCACCGAGGGCGCGGTGGCGATCAAGTCGAGCTCGTATTCGCGCTCCAGCCGCTCCTGGATGATGTCCATATGGAACATCCCGAGGAAGCCGCAGCGAAAGCCGAAATTCAGGGCCTGGGAGGTTTCGGGCTCGTAGACCAGGGAGGCATCATTCAGCTGCAACTTCTCCAGCGCGTCCTTCAGGTCGGCGTAATCCTCACCCTCGACCGGGTAGAACCCGGCAAACACCATCGGCTTCGGGTGGCGGTAGCCGGGGAGAGGCTCGGAGGCGGCCCGACCGCTGAACGTGAAGGTGTCGCCGACGCGGCACTCCCGCACGGTCTTGAGGCCAGTGGCGACATAGCCGACCTCGCCGGCCTCCAGCCGCGGCGCGGGCGCCATGCTGGGGGTAAAGACCCCCACCTCGAGTGGTCGCAGCTCCACCCCGGTCGCCATCAGCCGCAGCTCATCGGATGCGGTCAGCGTTCCGTCTACCAGGCGGACGTAGGCAACGACGCCCTTGTACGAGTCATAGTGCGAATCGAAGATCAGCGCCCGCAGCGGGGCCTCAATGTCGCCCGCGGGCGGCGGGACCGATCGGATGATCGCCTCCAGCAGCTCCGGGACATGCGTGCCGTGCTTGGCAGAGATGCGCAGCACCTCGCCGGCGGCGACGCCCAACACCGAGCCGATCTCCTGCGCCACCTCATCCGGACGGGCGGACGCCAGGTCGATCTTGTTGATGACAGGCAGGATCTCCAGGTCGGCATCCAGGGCGAGGTATAGGTTGGCCAGCGTCTGTGCTTCGATGCCCTGGGTGGCGTCGACCACCAGCACCGCGCCCTCACAGGCCGCCAGCGCCCGGCTGACTTCGTAGCCGAAGTCGACGTGGCCCGGCGTGTCGATCAAGTTGAGCTCGTATTCCTGCCCGTCCCGCGCCTCATACCGCATCCGGACGGCAGACGCCTTGATCGTCACGCCTCTTTCGCGTTCCAGATCCATGCTGTCCAGAACCTGCTCGGTCATATCCCGGTCTGAGATCGTCCCGGTGAGCTGCAGCAGGCGGTCGGCAAGCGTGGACTTGCCGTGGTCGATATGCGCGATGATGCAGAAGTTGCGAATATGTGAAACGCGCATGGCGTGGCTGGGCGTTAGAGGGCGGGAGGCCCGCCTCCCGCCGGGGGAAGTATACCTGAGATGTCCGTTTGCGCTCCCCTCGGGGTCTCCTTCAGCCCCTCCAGCAAGTATGGGATCGCAGCCGGTGTGCCCCCGCGAACGGCCCAAAGCAAGAACTCCACGTTCCCCTTCGGCCCCAGCAGCGGTGAACGCAATCCTCCCTGTGGCGCGATTCCGTGTGCGACGGCCGCCTCGGCGATGGCGCGGAAGGCTTCCACCCGCGCTGGCTCATCCCGCACCACCCCGCCCCGCGAGATGGCGTCCCTGCCCACTTCGAACTGAGGCTTGACCAGCGCCACAACCTCTCCGCCCGGCCGCAGCCAGGCCGGCAAGCGCGGCAGAATCAGACGCAGGGAAATGAAGGACAGGTCCAGCGTGACGAGGTCGATCAGCTCGGGCAGGCTTGCCAGATGGCGGGCATTGACTCCCTCCATGACGACCACCCGGGGGTCCTTGCGCAGGCGCCAATGAAGGATGCCATTGCCCACGTCAACGGCGTAGACTCGGGCTGCGCCGGCCTGCAGCAGGCAGTCCGTGAACCCGCCGGTGGACGACCCGACATCGGCGCATATCCGCTGGGCGACCTGGATCGGAAAGGCCTGGAGCGCCGCCGCCAGCTTCTCTCCACCCCGTGAGACGAAGCGCGGCGGCGAGTCCAGAGTCAGGACGCACGACTGCGCTACACGCTGCGCCGACCGCAGCACTCGCTCACCGTCGGCGCGCACTTGCCCGGCCATGACCAGCCGTTGGGCGGCGCTGCGGCTCTCAGCCAGGCCGCGCTCGGCCAGCAGGATGTCCACTCGCTCTCTGGACGACATACGTCGATTCTACCTGCGCAGCCTGGGTGGGCACCCTCGCCAGAATGCTTGCCCCGGCCTACCCTTCCTGCTATCATCTCGCCATGCTGTCGGCTCGGATAAGAAGTATGCGCCCCCGCCAGTGGGCGAAGAACACTTTCATCTTCGCACCTCTGGTGTTCGACCAGAAGCTGGCCAACCTTGAAGCCCTGCTGGCAACGGTCGCCGGCTTCGTCCTGCTATGCACCGCCTCGAGTACGGTCTACCTGGTCAATGATCTGGCCGACCTGGAGGCAGACCGCAAACACCCAAGCAAACGCTTTCGACCGATTGCTGCCGGCGAGCTCTCGGTGCCGGCCGCAAAAGGGAGCGCCGTCGTGCTGATGCTGCTGACGGTGGCCCTCAGTCTGATGCTCAGCCGGAAATTCGCCCTGATCGTCATCATCTACATCCTGCTGAATCTGCTGTACTCGTTCTGGCTCAAGCATGTGCCGATCATCGATGTGCTGATCCTGGCTTCCGGCTATGTGCTGCGGGTCGCGGCCGGCGTAGTTCTGATTTCGGTCGAGCGGTTCTCCCCCTGGCTGTACATCTGCACGACGCTCCTTGCATTGTTCATCGGATTTGGGAAGCGGCGGGCCGAGATGGTCCTCCTGGCGGATGAGGCCAACGAACACCGGCGGGTCCTCGATGGTTACACCCTCCCCTTCCTCGACCAACTGATCGTGATTGTCAGCGCCTGCACCATCATGGCCTATTCGTTGTACACGTTCTCGGCAGAGAACCTGCCCCACAATCACTTCATGATGCTTACGGTCCCGTTCGTGATGTACGGCGTCTTCCGCTACCTTCAGCTTATCCACGTCCAGTCCGCCGGTGGCGCGCCAGACGAGCTGGTTCTGAGCGACAGGCCGCTTCTGGTCACCATCCTGCTTTGGGGCTCCTTCGCAGCCGCCGTGCTCTACCTCGGGACATGAGCGTCGGCGAGGCCCCGGGCAAAGTCATCCTGCTCGGCGAGCACGCAGTGGTGTATGGTCATCCTGCGCTGGCCGCGCCCGTGCCTCAGGTCCGGGCCCGGGCCGAGTTGCTGGGGCTGGCGGACGCCCGCGACGGGGAGCTGCGGATCGAGGCGCCGGATATCGGCGTCTCTGCGTGGCTACGCGAAATCGATTCGCAATCCGCTCTTGCAGCCACGCTCCGGCTGACCCAGTCGGCTCTTGGCCTCGCCTCACGCCTGCCTGCTGCGACACTCCGCATCACTTCCACCATCCCGGTGGCGTCCGGGATGGGCTCCGGCGCCGCCGTGACGCTGGCGATCGTGCGGGCCATCTGCGCCTTCCTTGGCACCTCGTTATCGTTCGAAGAGCAGTCGGCGATCGCCTTGGAGGTCGACAAGATCCACCACGGCACCCCCTCCGGGATCGACAATACGGTGATCACCTACGGGCGGCTCGTCCGGTTCCAGCCAGGAGAGCCGACCCAGTTCCTGCACCCAGCCAGGAGCATCCCTCTCGTCGTCGCCCACTCCGGGATCGCCTCCCCGACCACCATTGCAGTTGGCTGCGTCCGAAGACATCTGCAGGAGGCGCCCGCCGCGACGGTGGCTGTTTTCGAGACCGTACACCACCTAGTCGACCGCGGATCCGAGGCCCTGAAGCTTGGTGACCTCATCGAGCTAGGCCATTGCCTGGACGAGAATCACACGGCGCTTCAGGCGCTGGGGGTGAGCTCTCCGGACCTGGACCGCCTGGTGGGAGCCGCGCGCACTGCGGGCGCCCTCGGGGCCAAGCTCTCTGGCGCTGGGATGGGAGGCACAATCGTTGCCGTCGTAGATCCTGGCTACGCTCCGGAGGTCGTGCACGCGCTGCAGGCTGCAGGAGCCAGCCGGATCATCGAGACTGAGGTGCAGGCATGATCTTCCTCAAACTGGGCGGCTCGTTGATTACAGACAAGTCGCGCCCGGAGGTCTGCCGCCAGGATGTGCTTGAGCGGTTGGCCGCAGAGATCGCCGGCGCCATG
Source organism: uncultured Anaerolineaceae bacterium (assembly GCA_964492235.1). Taxonomy (GTDB): domain Bacteria; phylum Chloroflexota; class Anaerolineae; order Anaerolineales; family E44-bin32; genus PFL42. The sequence goes on from CAZBJQ010000052.1 coordinate 13,273, forward strand.
GCGCGCCGTCCGGAAACGGCATTGATCCTCGGGCACGGTTCGGGATCCTTCGGCCACGTGGTCGCGGCGCGCCATGGCACACACAAGGGTGCGGCCTCTCCGGAAGCGTGGGTCGGATTCGCCGAGGTCTGGATGGTGGCCAACCGCCTGCACCGCCTGGTGGTCGACGCGCTGCTGGCGGCCGGCCTGCCCGCCATGTCCTTCCCGCCCTCCGCCTCGGCGATCTGCGATGGCGGCGAGATCGTGCAGCTTGCTGCGGAACCGATCCGGTTGGCGGTCGAACGGGGCCTGCTTCCGATCGTCGCCGGTGACGTCGCCTTCGACCTGCGCCAGGGATCATCCATTCTCTCCACGGAGCGCGTGTTCTCCTACCTCGCCCCGCGCCTTCACCCTACGCATCTGCTGCTGGCCGGCGTTGAGCCGGGCGTGATACGCGGCTACCCGACGGGAAGGGAGGTCCTGGCGGAGGTCACGCAGGCGGACCTGCAGGCGGGTGGGATCGGTGCCGCCAGCACAACCGATGTCACCGGCGGGATGGCGGACAAGGTTCAGCATGCTTTGAGCATGGCCCGGGACGTGCCCGGGTTGGTCGTGCGTATCTTCTCTGGCGTCCGGCCCGGCGAGGTCGAGCTGGCACTTCTGGGCGAGCCGGTGGGTACGCTCGTCCGCAGCCAGCTCTGACATGCCCGGCGGCGGCCAGGGCCGGAGCCTCACGCCGCGTCTCAGAAGGTTCAGATAGATTTGAGACCCTGAGCGCAGCACTTCGCTGTCTGTGGGCAGCCCTGCTTCCATCCGTCGAACCCTCACCCCCGTCCCTCGCGACACCCGCACCTCGTTCCGGCCGTCGGGGGTCGCGGCCCGAACGTGGTGCGGTGCAGGTGAGCATCCCCTAGCGATCGCGCAGCATCCCCTAGCGATCGCGCAGCATCCCGTAGCGAAGTGGAGGGAAGCGGAGGGGATCCGCAGCACCCTGGGAAGGGCTCACCCTGACTGGGGGCGACCGCATTGCCCAGCGAACAACAGCCAGGGGAGGGAAGAGGGTGAGGCCGGAATCAAGTCTGTCCTGTTACCCACGGGTGAGCTCGCCTCCCGCCACATGTCCTGCCGGGATGGCAGGAGGCAATTGCAGCGTTTCTCAGCTGTCCTGAACCCATGTAGCGTCTTGCGTTTGCCCGGCCCCTGTCCTAGACTGGGACTGTCGCCATTTGCCCAGCCCTGCCAGGCCTCGGCCAGCCGCATCTGTCGCGGAGGAAACCGATGTCCGAACGCAAGAAAGTCACGCTGCCTGCGTTGTTCAACAAGGTCTCGAAGGGTGAGCCGATCACGATGCTCACCTGCTATGACTACCCGACAGCCCATCTGCAGGAGCAGGCCGGGATCGACATGATTCTGGTGGGTGATAGCCTGGGTATGACCATGCTAGGGTACGAGTCCACCCTGCCAGTCACAATGGATGACATGATCCGCCATGCGCAAGCCGTGCGCCGAGGCTCCCCCAATGCATGGCTGATCGGCGACATGCCCTATATGAGCTACCAGCCGAGCGTCGAGACGGCCATCCGCAATGCAGGCCGCTTCATGGCCGAGGCCGGATGCGATGCCATCAAACTCGAGGGGGGGATCGAGATGGCCGACCGAATTGCAGGCATCGTCCGGGCCGGCATCCCCGCCATGGGTCACCTCGGCTTGACCCCGCAGAGCGTCAGCGCCCTCGGCGGGTTCCGCGTCCAGGGCAAAGGCGCGCTGCAGGCCAAGAAGATCGTGGACGATGCCAGGGCGCTCGAGCAGGTCGGAGCCTACGCCATCCTGCTCGAGATGGTGCCCGACAGGCTGAGCAAGGTGATCACGGAACGCGCTGGGGACAGCTTCATTATCAGCCTGGGCTCCGGTCCGCACGCCCATGGCCAATTGCTCATCTACCATGACATGTTCGGGCTGTACCCGCGATTCAGGCCGAAGATGGCAAAGGTCTTCGGCGAGGCCGGGCAGCTCATCCTGGACGGATTGAAGCAGTATGTCCGTGAAGTGACTGGAGGCCAGTTTCCCCAGCCGGAGAACTGGTTCGGCATGACGGATGACGAATACAAGGAACTGCAGCGGCTGCTGAAGGAGTAGCGCCCTCGCCTTGCCAGCGGCCCGACCCCGGACTGTGCCCCCGGTTGGATTGACCCTCAGCGGAGGTGAAAATGGACAACGAACTGCGAAACCTGCTCAAGATCCCTGCTTCCCGCCTCAACGAAATCAACGCCGTTCTGCTCGACCCGAACAGCCGCATCGTGAACGACTTCCTCGAGGTGGTTGCCAGGTATGGGACGCCTGCCGAAATCAACCGCAAGGCGAAGAAGGCCGGCAGCCTCAGTGTCCTGCTGGAGGGGGTCCGCAAGGACCACCCGGAGAACATGAAGTCCCTGCGTTGGCTGAAGCAGCAGCGGGACCGGGATGCCTTTGTCAGCATCGGGGACTACCGCCGGGCAATCCTCCAAGATCGTCACGAATCGACACCTTTCGCAAGTGAGCACTTCGCCGTCACCTTGGAGGTCAGCGCGTGCCAGTATTTCACTTGGGTGATCCAGGCTGCCCAGCGCGCGATCGAGGCCCGCAGCCTGATGCCGGGCAGGTTCATCCAGGTGCGCAAGATGAAGGAGCAGGAAGCCGATGGCGACCTGCCGGCATTCGCCGCCGCCATGCAGATCATTGGCGCCAGTTACGTCGCCACGCTGGACACGAAGGGCACCGACGGCTCCAACATCCATCTTGGAGGTCCGGAAACCATCACCGGCTACTTCGGTGGAATCGGCCAGCCCAACGAGCACGCCTTGAACTGGCTCGACGAGTACTTGTACTACTACACGCGCTTCGGTGTTCGCCAGGTGCTGAACATCAATTCCGGTACCGTCCTGCTCGGATATTTGCTGCACCGTCTGGGAGTGGACATCGAATTCAAGATCTCAGTCTTCGTGGGCAATGACAACCCCTACGCTGCTCTTTGGACTCTGATCGGGGCCAAGCTGTTCTCCCGGCGGGACGGCTCGTCGCCCCTGATCGGGTTCAACTGGGGGAATTCGATCAACAACGAGACGATGGAGATCACGGCCCAGTTCCGCAAGGGCCTCGGCCTCGAGGACGTGGTCCGCTTCGAACACCACATCACGGAGACCTGGAAGAGCATCGTGCGCCAACCCTACAACCGCCGGGCGGAGCTCCTGCAAGTGGCAGACCACGTCGCCAACATCTCGGCGAAACACGAGGGTGGCGAGCCCGAGATCGACTCACAGCGCCTCCACCCCTCCGACATCCTTGACTACTTTCGCGACCGTTCCGAGATCGTGGCCTCCGGCGACTGGGATCACCTGACTCTCAACTTCATGGACAAGGTTGACGCCACAAATGCCACAGCCCGCGCCCTGACGGAGCATGGCCTCTCCTTCATCGCCGCCAAGGAGCTGCATCGTCCCTGAGGCTGCGGACTCCCGGGCGCCCTGATCATCGCAGAGTCCGCCAGGGTGTATTCGAAGGCGCCCCGGCAACTGCGGGAATGCAAGACCTGGGGGTTTGGGCCGAGCCCAAACCCCCAGGTGCGATTCACCCCTCATCCGAGATCCTCAAGTTCTTGCTGGCACCGGGTTCCAGGGTCCCGTCGGCTTGCCCCGCCAACGGTCTCCCATTCAGCCGGACTTGCTGACGGTATTCACCATCAGGTCGACCATCTTGCGAGCCGATCCGCCGCCGATCGCCAAGGCGGCAGGAAAGTACAGCGCCTGAGAAAGCTCGGCCAAGGAGGCGCGCGTCGGTTTCTCTCCCTGACCCATGTCGGCCAGCTCCTCGCGGAAGAGGTCCAGGCCATCGCGGCCCATGGCTTGTGAGACGATCGCCTCGAGCTCCGACACCAGGTCGACGGTGGGGGCTGCCGCGACAGGGGCCGCAGGCGCAGGCACCGACTTCGCCTGCTCAGCGGAGAGCAGCGCCGCCAACTTCTTGCCGGCGACATTCGCCGTCAGGTTCAGCAGCGGCACGTTGATCGTGGGTACGCAGACGATGAACAGGTACCCAGGGGTAAGTACCTTCACCACCAGGCGTCCCGTCTCGAAGACTAGATCGAGTTCTGTCACTTTCTTCCGGCGCGCCATGCGCAGGCCCTCAATGGTCTTGGAGAGAGTCTTGGCGACCACCCTCAACGAGGTCTGGTCGAATACACCGGGGAGGGTGGATTTCAGGACCTGGCCGGATCCGTCGGTTACGAATGAGCCTGTCACACCAGCCACTTCTTGGATGTCCTTCAAGATCTCGTCCATGGCTGCCTGCCTATTCTAGGGAAACCAATCCCTGGCTGCGCCCGGGTCGTTGCACGTCAGGATAGGTCATGCAATGCGGCTTCGGCCTTGGCGGCTATCAGTGCGGGCGAGGTGTTCACCGCCAACATCAAGCCGGCGTAGTAACCGCCGTGCTTGAAGACCAGGATGTTCCCGCCCCCGACGGTGGCCACTGCAC
>CAZBJQ010000053.1:0-17618 GCA_964492235.1 uncultured Anaerolineaceae bacterium
GGAAGGGCCTCGGCAGGGTAGCCGGCCAGGCGTCGGCCGACCGCCAGGGTGTACTTCGCCAGCGGCGCATTGAGCAGTCGGTAGGCCATATCCCCGGAGATCTGCGCTTCCGCGCGGTAGGCGAGGCTCATCGGATTCGAAGCGTACAACTCGAGGTCCCGACTCTGGACGAGCCAGGAGGTCTCGTCTGGATGGAAGGGGACCGACCCGACCCCCGTGAGCAGGAAGGCCGTGAGAAGAACGAAGGTCAGTGCTGCCAGGGCGTCCCGCCCGTCGGGGCGGCTCATGGTTCGGCCGACCGGCGGAAGACGAGCAGTCCGCGGCTTCCGTAGATGTCGGTGGGGATTTCGTCCACCAGGTCATACGAATCCAGGAAGGTGACATCCTTCAACAGCGTGTTGCGGCCATAGACCTCAAGAATGACCAGCCACGCCGGCCGCGCATCCAGGACCAACGCGCTGGGGATCGCGTAGTTGATGACGTAGGCCTCGGCGGGCAAAGGGTAGTAGCCCGAGGCTTGCGGCGTGATCAAGCCGACGGTGTCCAGCATTCGGGCTGAGGTGTAGTAGCCGAGGGCGCCGATGTCGCCAGCGGCCAGGACTTCACCGGGCGCGATTTGATCCCTCAAGCGAAGAGCGACCTGCTGGTAGAGCGCCTCGAGGGCGATGTACGACATGCGCGGCGCCGGACGCGCCGGCCCGTGGTCCGGCCGCACAGTCCACCCGTTGAGCATCATCAGCAAGCCGAACCCGGCGGGAAGGTAGGCCAGGCGCGGGCGCTTCAAATCGCGCCCCAGGCGTTCCAGGCCGAGGAAGATCCCCAGCAGGAACACCGCCAGCGGCGGCGCCAGGTACCAGCGGAAGAGCAACGGGTTGGCGATCGAGTAGGCGGCGAAGAACGCCGCGGGATAGGCAAACATGGGCCACGTGCCGGGTCGAGGCCGAATCACTGCCAGCGCGCCCAGAAGATATACAAGCGGGTACAGCAACAACCCCACCCACAGCCAGCGGGTGCCGAACACAAGGTGCTCCCCGAATGGCGTGCCAAAGTGCTGCAGCAAGCGCACTAGTGCCGCTTCCGGCGGAAGGGAGTATGCGACGGCCTTGGCAGCCAGCGTCTGCGGGAGGGGGTCGCCGTAGATCAGCCAACCGATTGTGGCCCAGATCCCGATGGGGACCAGGAAGGCGATCGCCTCCCGCCATCGGACCGGGAGGGGCGACGGATTCCATCGGGAGGGGGGAAAGCTGCGGCGCGCCCGCTCCGCGGCAAGTGGGAGCAGGAAGAGCAGCGCGTCGGGTCGGGTGAGCAGGCTGAGCCCGCCAAAGAACGCTGCACCCACCGGCTGCTCCATCGAATGGCAGTAGAATGTCGCAAGCATGAGAGCGACAAAGACGCTGGTCTCCATCCCCCCAATGGCGAACGTCACCGACCAGGGCGCCACAGCCCAGGCCAAGGAGGTCGCGATGCCGGCGAACCGCCACCTCGATCCCTGTCCGATGAGCACCAGCAAGGCGCAGCTGAAGCCATCGGCAAGGGCATTGAGGGCGACGGCGGTCTGGGGAAGGGGGAGGCCGGTCCATCCCGTCAGGGCGGATACGGCGGCAAGCCCGAGCGCATACAGCGGTGCGGTCGTGCCCAATACCGGCTCGCCGGGGTTGTAGACCAGCCCGTAGCCGTCGAGAAGGTTCTGGGCGTAGCGAAAGGTGATGTAGGCATCGTCGATGATCCGGGCTCCGGGGACCAGGCGCAGCACCACAGCCAGCAGGCCGATCCATAGCGCCGGGCTTGTCAGAATCCGCCGGACCATATGACGATTATACAGATGGAGTCCTCCTCCGGCAGCGCAGGCAATAGTCCTAGCGGGCTCCGCCCGAAGGCTCTCTCCCAGGCGAGGACGCCGCACGCGTCGGCGCTGCATGAGGAGCAGGCCCGGGAGCCTCGGTCCATCCGCGATCTCAGCGGGCTGCTGCACCAGCCCCCAGCAGTTGTGGTTGTGGCCGCGCTGGGGTTTGGGCTGTTAGCGGCTGCCTTCAAGCTGGTTCTGCTGTCGCTGGATGTCGTTCCTTTCAATGCCGACGAAGCCATCGTGGCGCTGATGGCCAGGCACATTTTGGGCGGGAGCATCCCGATCTTCTTTTATGGTCAGGCCTATATGGGGAGCCTGGATGCCCTTTTCGCCGCACTTGCCTTTCGCCTGCTCGGCGAATCGGTGTCGGCCATTCGGTACGTGCAAATTGTGCTCTATACCGCGACCGTCGCCTCAGGTGTGTATCTGGCGTGGCGCGTGCATCGCTCTGCCTGGGTGGCGGCGGCGGTCGGGCTGCTGCTGGCGATCCCTGCGGTGAATGTCACGCTGTACACCACAGTTTCGCTCGGAGGCTACGGCGAAGCACTGCTGATCGGCAATCTCTTGATGCTCGCTGCCTGGGCGTGCTGGGAGAACCCGAGAAGGCCGACCGGGTTCCTGGCCTGGGGTTTTCTGGCCGGGTTCGGCATGTGGGTCTTCGGGATGGTGATCGTCTTCATTGTGCCGACGGCCGTCCTGCTGGTTCTCTCGCTGCGATCCCTGCCGCCACGATCGGCCGGCGTCCGCCTCGGCGGCGCCGCGGCTGCGTCCTTGGTCGGGCTCGCTCCCTGGCTAATCTGGATTGCCGGGCATGGAGTCACTGGCGCCATCGAAGAGCTGGCTGGCATTGCTATCGCCGGTGCCGGCCCCGCCGGGCTTCTTGCCGGTCTGGCCTATCGAGGTCTCAATCTTGCCCTCTTCGGCTCGACGGTGGTCATGGGCATGCGGCCCCCGTGGGGGGTGGAGTGGCTTGCGCCCTGGCTGATGCCGGTTGCGCTGGGGTTTTGGCTGGCCGTGGCAGGGTTCTCGATCCGGTGTCTGCGCCAGCCGGATGCAGCGCGAGCCGGTCGGTATGTGTTGGCGGGGGTCGTGGCGGTGACACTGCTGGGCTTCGTCCTTACCCCCTTCGGTGCCGACCCCTCCGGGAGGTACTTTCTGCCACTGCTCGTGCCAATGGCCATCTTCGCCGGCGAGCTGTTGTCGCACATCCGGGATCGATGGGGCGGCGTTGCGTCGGCCTCCATCCTGGCGGCCCTGACCGTGTTTCACCTCGCCTCCTCGATCCAGGTAGCCTGGGCCGCATCGCCAGGTTTCACCACGCAGTTCGATGCCGTTACCTGGATTGACCATGCCCAGGACGCTCAACTGGTCCGGTTCCTGCAGGATAACGGAGAGCAGCGAGGGTACACGAACTACTGGGTGGCGTATCCCCTGTCTTTCCTCAGTCAGGAGGAGCTGCTCTTTGTGCCGGCCTTGCCCTATCACCCCGATCTCCGCTACTCTCCTCGAGATGACCGGTATCCGCCCTACACGGCCTTGGTCGAGGCTTCCCAGCGCGTCGCCTACATCACCACCGGCAACCCGACGCTGGAGCAACGGCTCCGGCTGGGATTCACCAAGCTGGGGGTCGAGTGGCGGGAAGCCGTCATCGGGGACTATCATGTCTTCTATGATCTCAGTCGACCCGCCCGGCCTGCAGACCTCGATCTCCGGCCCGTCCCGGCTGAGGCACCCGAGGCGGAGTGAGGCCGCGTGAGCTACCGGGCCTTCGTGTTCGCGGTGGTGGTCATCGCGATCTTCGTCATGGCAGCCAGCAGCCCCGTGGTGGACAGCGACACGTGGTGGCATCTGCGTGCTGGCAGTTGGATGCTGGAGAACCACCAATTCCTGCGCACTGACCTGTTCTCGACCACGCGGCTGAACCAGCCCTGGATCTACCCGGGCTGGCTGGCCCAATTGTCGATGATAGCTTCCTACCAGCTCGGTGGGCTGGCCGGTCTGCACCTGTGGACGGCGATCATCCTGTCGATCACCTTCCTCCTGGTGTGGCTGATGCTCGAGGGGCCGCTGCTTGTGCGCGCCTTCGTCCTGATCCTGGCGGCAGTTACGTCGAGCGTCTTCTGGTCGGCCCGACCGCATGTCCTGTCGATGGCGCTGACGGCAGGAATTCTGCTGTTGCTGGAGCGGTACACCACGCGCCGGAGCCGATGGATCTGGCTCACGGTAGCGCTGATGGCGTTGTGGCCCAACCTGCACGGGGCGTTTGCCACGGGTGGGCTGTTGATCGGAATCTACCTGCTCGCTGTCGGGATTGACACGATCGATGATGTTTGGATCCATCGGGTGAGGCTGGCAGAGGCGTGGCGCACCCGCCGCGTGTCGCTGCTCACGCTCGCCGGCTGCCTGCTGCTTGGCCTGTTGGCCATTGGGCTCAACCCCAACGGCTACTCGATGCTGGGGTACGCCGGTAAGACCTTGTCGATCGGCGTCTTGCGCGATTTCATCCAGGAATGGCAGTCGCCGGATTTCCACGATCCGCGGTCGCAGCTCTTCCTGTTCATGCTGCTCTTGTTGCCGATAATCTTCGCCTCCACGCCGCGCAGGCCGGCGACGCGCGAGGTCATGTTGGTAACAGCCTTCGGCGCCATGGCCTTCCTGGCCTGGCGGAATGTTGCCCTGTTTGCCATCGTGAGCGCGCCGGTGCTTTCGCGCCATCTGGCCCTATCGCTCCACCGGCTTCCCCCTCTGCCATGGAAGAGCAAGGACCTCCCCCCCCAGGTGGCGAGGCGCCTGAACCTGGCGCTGCTGGCAGGGTGGATCCTGCTGGCAGGAATCCTGCTCGCTCGCTTCCTGGATTCACGCCGGATTGAGCAGTCCGCCCTGGAACGCATTCCGGTGGCCGCCATTCAGCGCCTGCAGCAGGACAGCCTCCCCGGCCCGGTCTTCAACAGCTACAACTGGGGAGCCTACATCATCTGGGCATTGTATCCGGACTATCGGAGCTTCGTCGACGGGCGAACCGATCTCTTCGATGATGCGATCTTGCTGGACTACTTGCGGGCCTGGCGTGGAGACGATGGATGGGATGAAGTGCTCGACACCTGGGGGATCGAGACGGTCCTGATCGAACCCCAGGCGCCGTTGGTCCAAGAGCTGGAGCGGGCGGGCTGGATGCTGATCTACTCCGACGACCAGGCCGTGGTCTTCCGTCGACCGGCTGGTTAGGCAGGAGCCGCGCCTGCGCCTTGAAGTGACCGAGAGGAGCGCCTTGACCCGCACGCCATGGAGGAAGTGTCTGTGAGACTTGCCAGACGACGGTTGCTGACGCCGATTGCGATCGTGCTGATCGTCGGCCTGGCAGCGGGACTGACGGTGGTCAACTACCAGTTTGCGCAAGCCTCCCCAGGCGGCAACGATTTCCTCGCCCGATGGAACGCGGCCAGCATGTGGCTCAAGGAAGGGATCAGTCCCTACGCCCCACAAGTGGGGTTGCGGACTCAGACCTACATCTATGGACGCCCCGCCAACCTGGCGGCCGGGGAGGATCTGGCGCACTTCGCCTACCCGCTTCCGTCGATGCTGTTCTTTGCTCCTTTCGGCCTCCTTCCCTATGTCGAAGCGCGGGCCGTATGGATGACGCTGCTCGAAATGGGGATGGCGCTCATCGGAGTCCTCGGCGTTGGCCTGGCGCGTTGGAAGGCCGGGCTGCTGATGCTCATCCTGATCCCAGTGTTCTCGGTGCTCTGGTATCACGGAATCCGCGCCATCATTGTGGGGCAGTTCGCCGTTGTGGAGGCGCTGCTTCTGATTGGAGCTCTGGCTGCGCTGCAGCGCCGGAGGGATGCTTGGGCAGGGGTGCTGGCGGCGCTTTCCACCTGCAAGCCGCAGATGTCCTTCCTCCTGATCCCCTTCATCTTGTTGTGGAGTCTACGCGCACGCCGATGGCGGGTCAGCCTCTCATTCACGGCCACCTTTGTCGGACTGATGGCGGCCTCGTTTGTTCTGTTGCCCTCCTGGCTGATCGACTGGCTTCGTCAACTGTACGCCTACCCCAGCTACACCGCCCTGGGCTCTCCCGTCTCCATCTTCGTCGAGGCCTTGCCAGGTGATCCAGCATGGCTCACCTGGCTGCTCTCAAGTGTGCTGGTCCTGGGGCTCTTGTGGGAGTGGCGTTCCGCGGGCGGGAGAGGGGACGCTGTGTTTCAGTGGACCGCAGCCTTGACCTTGACCATCACCAATCTGGTCGCTCTCCGGACCGCCACAACGCACTACGTCGTTCTGCTGCCTGCCTTGTGCCTGCTCTTCGCCGAGTGGGACAGACGCTGGGCCAAACGGGGTCGCGCGGCGACGCTGATCGCAATGCTCGTGCTGGCGATCGGCCTTTGGATTCTCTTCTTCGTGACCGTGGAAGCCAATCTCGAGAGCGCCGTCATGTACTTTCCGGTACCGGTCATCGCCTTGCTGGGACTGTGGTGGATCCGCTGGTGGATCTACCGGCGGTCCAGGGTGTCTTTCGCGTAGGCGGCAGGGAACGGGCGAGAGATGAAGTCACACCTTCGGCGATGGGAGGCCGGCACCAGGGAGTGGATGACCGATCTGGCTGTCCACCCCGCGCGGGCGGGGCTATGTCTGGTGCTCCTGGCATTGATGTTCCGTGTCCCCACGGTGGCAAGTCGTCCCTTGTGGTACGACGAGGCGTTCGCCGTGCTGTTCTCGTCCAAGGGCCTGCCCGCCATGTTGACAGGAACCGTTAATTCAGATGTGCATCCCCTCCTCTACTACGCGCTCCTCTCGGCGTGGATGCGAATGCTGGGAGAAAGCCCGCAGGCCGTCAGAGGATTGTCCGTGGTGCTTGGCCTGGGGATCGTCCTGATGGGTTATGGAATCGGGCGTAGGCTTCTTTCGCCAACCCAGGCGTTGGCCAGCGGAGTACTGCTTGCCTGCTTGCCATTTCAGGTGCACTACGCGCAGGAAGGACGGATGTATGCACTCTTGGCCTTCTTGCTTCTCGGGGCGACCCTCGCCTATGTCCTCGGCGTCCAGAGGAGGCGCCTGGCTCCCTGGCTGTTGTTCGCCCTGCTGGCTGCGGCCTCGCTGTACACGCACAATCTGGCCGTCCTGTACCTTGTGTCCTTGGCAATGACTGCGGTCTTCCTCCGGAGCAGGCGCGCGATTCTCCTCACTCTAGGGGCATCGCTACTGGCGATCCTGTTGTTCTCGCCATGGCTGGCACTTGTGCCTGGCCAGCTGAGGTTCATTGGGAAGGGGTACTGGATCAACGTTCCTGGCCCCGCGGATGTGGTCCGGACCACGCTGCTCTATGTCGGGGGTCTGCCGGTGCCAGAAGCCTTCCTCCCGCTCCTTCTCTTCTTCGTACTTCTGGTGCTCGCCTTTGCGCTCCTGCGCACTCTCCGGGCAGCCCACGCCCGCTTGCCCGGGTGGAAGGTGGGTGGCTGGCTTCTCTACATGTCGGCTGCCCCGGTAGTGCTGATGTACCTCGTGTCGCAGTGGTTCCCCATCTACCTGGATCGAGCGATGCTGCCATCCGGAGCCATGCTCGCCCTGTGGCTGGCATGGGCTTTCGGTCAACCTGAGGGCTCTCGGCTGCTGCGCCGCACGGCAGCCTTGTGCCTGGTCGGTGCGGTTGTGTTGGGCTTGTGGGGGTTCTACACCTATCGCGGCTTCCCGTATGCGCCATTCGCTGCCATCAACCAGGCGATCGCGGCGGGGCGCGCCGAAGGAGAAGTCGTTCTGCACACCAACAAGCTGACCGCCATCCCGGCAGCTTACGAGGATCCCGCGCTTGAGGCGCATTACCTCAGCGACCCGCCAGGGTCGGGCTCGGACACACTGGCGCCAGCCACACAGCGGACGCTGGGGTTGATCGCTGAAGCCGAGGCGATCCAAGCCGCGGGTGAAGCGCCCGGAGTTTGGCTCGTTGTGTTCCGTCGGGAAATCGATGAGTATCGAGCACAGGGGGATAGGACCCACCCAGCCATCAGCGATTTGGAGGCGCGATACGACCTGGCCAGCGAGTCGATGTACGGCGATGTGCTGGTCCAGCATTACACCGCCAAGCCGAGGTAAACGCAGATGATGCATCGGGACCCCGATCGAGAGTCGGCACTTCCCCCGGCATCACCGGAGGCCGAGGCCGTGCGCGGCAGTGGCCGACGGCGTTTCCTGGGGGCGGTGGCCATCCTGTTGGTACTGGTGGTCGTAGGTAGTTACTACGCCTCGCACAAACCGATCAGCCTGGGCCATCTCCTGTCGCTCGGTTGGGTGCTCGCCGACATGCTTGTCGCCGCGGCGCTGGTGGCACTGGCGGGGGGGATCGGACGTAGGCTGTTGCCCGAGCCGCATCCCAGCCGAACGGCATCGCTCGCGCTCCAGGCGGCTTTCGGCCTGGGGCTGATGTCGCTGGGGTTCCTGCTGCTCGGGTGGTTTGTAGGCGTGCGGTCGCTGTTCGCCTGGCTGGCGCTGTCCGCGCTAGCCATCGCCTTCGGTCGCAGCGCCTACGCCTGGTGTTCAGCCTGGAGCCCGGGAATCTCCTTGCTGGCGCAGTCCGGTCGCGCTGCCCGGCTCGCCGGCCTGACAGTGGCCGTGCTCCTGGGTCTCGCCTTCCTGGAAGCCGCCGCGCCTCCCGTCCACTTCGATGCGCTGGTCTATCACCTTGAACTCCCCCGGCGCTTCCTCGAACAAGGATCGCTTGTCCTTACCCCCGACAACCCGTATTGGGGCTTGCCGCTGCTGGGCGAGATGCTCTATACGTGGGCGGTGGCTCTCGGACGGCTCCAGACGGGAGCCGTCCTGGGATGGATGGTCGCGGCCCTGACGTTGGCTGGCTTGCTCGGGCTCGCTTCCTCCTGGGGAAAGCACGCAGGGTGGGTGGCCGTCGTGGCGTTGATCGGCGGCACAACGCTCGCGGGTTCGCCCGGCTGGGCCTATGTTGACTGGTGGGCAGCGCTATACGGCCTCTGCATCCTGATCGCCCTCGACCAGTTCCGACAGGCTCCGAGCCGGCAGCTTGCGGTCCTCGGCGGCCTGATGGCGGGGTTTGCCTGCGGCGTGAAGTACACCGCCTGGCTCGCCCTGCCGGCAGGCTTTCTGGCATTCTGGACGGCAGACAGGAGCCGGCGCGGCCTGCGTCATGCGGTGGTCTTCCTCCTGGGTGGCGTGCTCATCGCGTTCCCCTGGATATGGAAGAACGTGCAGGGCGCGGGTGCCCCCTTGTACCCCTACTTCGGCGCCAGCCCCTGGATCGAGCCGGCGCGCCAGCGAGCCCTGCAAGCAAGTGTGCAAGCACCGGCGCCAGTTCTCAGCCTGGGCGTGCCGATCGCCGCCGGCTTGCTCGGTCACGAACAAGGGCCGGGTTTCGCCTCGGACATTGGGCCGCTTCTGCTCGGGCTCCTCCCGGGGCTCGCCTTGCTGCGGCGGCGCGACCGTCAGACATATCTGTCTCTGGGTGTGTTCCTGGTCACCGGCTGGCTGATCTGGGCTGCCGCCAGCCAAGTGTCCGGCCTGTTGCTGCAAACCAGGCTCTACTTCGTTCTCCTCCCGGCGTGGGCGCTGCTGGCAGGCGCGGGATTCACGGGGTTCGAGGCCACCACCATCGGGCAGATTCGCCTCGGCCGGCTGGCCGGCGCGTTGGTGGCGCTCGTCGCTGGATTGCTGCTGTTCCAGGAGATACGGACCCAGGTCCAGGCGCGTCCGGCGGGCGTCTTGCTGGGCGAGGAGACCGAGTCAGCGTACCTGCTGCGCCGGCTGGGTGGCTTCTACATGACGCAGCTTCGCATCCAGGAGTTGGCAGAGGGCAGTCGGGTGTTGATGTTGTGGGAGCCGCGCGGGCTGTACTGCTCGCCGCGCTGTGTCCCCGATCCATGGATCGACCGCTGGTATGTCGATCGAAGAACCATCGGCGGAGCAAAGGATATCCTCGAAAGCTGGCGGAGGGACACGATCACGCATGTGCTTCTGTTCGAGGCGGGCATGGACTTCGTCCGTCAGCACGATGCCCGCTATTCGGATCAGGACTGGCAGACGTTGGACTCGGTGCTGGATGACATGGCCTTGGCCGAGTCGATTGGCGATGGCTACATACTGTACGAGCTCCGATGATGCGCCGGCGTGACTGGGTGATACTTGCTGCTCTGGGGGTGGGCATCGCCGCCCTGGGCGCTCGATTCATCGAATCGCCTGGCTACATGGACGCCGACTACTACTACGCCATCGCCCGTCAGCTCGTCCGTGGCGCAGGTCTGAGCGAGCCATTCCTTTGGAACTACTTGGATGCGCCGACGGGCATCCCTCACCCCTCCAACCTGTACTGGATGCCCGGCGTCAGCTTGGTCGCAGCTGCAGCAATGACGGCCTTCGGGGAGAGCTTCCGGGCGGCCCAGCTGCCTTCGGTACTCCTGACCGCCACCCTGCCAATGCTCGCCGCCTGGCTCAGCCTGCAGCTGTTCCATTCCAGGGACCGGGCAATGTTGGCGGGGATGTTGGCGCTCTTCCCGGGCTTCTTCCTGGCCTTCTTTCTGACGACCGACGCCTTCGTGCTGTATGCCTGGGTTGGCACAGCCAGCCTCTTCACCATTGCCTGTGCTCGGCAAGCGCCCGCCAGCGGAAGATGGTTGCTGGCCGGGGTCCTGGCCGCCTTGTGCCACTGGATCCGAGCCGATGGGCTGCTCATGGTGTTCGTTGGATTGGCGGCTGCCCTGACGGCTTCGGGCGCCCGCCTGCGGAGTGCAGCCGTGCTGGTCGTCGGGTATGGGCTGGTTATGCTGCCATGGTGGGCTCGAAACCAGGTGGTTGTCGGCAGTCCCTTCGCCGCGGGCCTGAGCCGCTCGCTGTGGTTCACGGACTACGATGACCTGTATGCCTTCCCGGCAGCGGGGCTGACGGCCGCCCGCTGGTGGGCGAGCGGCGCCGGCGCCATCGCCGGTGCGCGGCTGGCCGCGCTGTGGTCGAACCTGCAGACGCTGGTGGTCGTCAACGGGTTGGTTTTTCTGGCGCCCCTGATGGCGCTTGGGGCCTGGCGAAGTCGCGGCCATCCGTATGTCCGATCGAACCTGCTCTATCTGGGGTTGCTGCTGCTCGTGATGTCCTTCGTCTTTCCCTTTGCCGGGCCACGGGGCGGATTCTTCCACTCCAGCACGGCGGTGATGCCGTTCCTGTGGACCGTCGCACCGGTGGGGCTGTCGGCGTTCATTGAAGTCGGGGTTCGGCGGCGAGGGTGGGATGCCGTGAGCGCCGGGCGCGGATTCGGCATCGCATCCATCGTGTTAGCGGCGATGGTCAGCCTTTGGGTTTTTCACTCCCGGGCTGTGGCACCGGTCGCCGGTGGATGGGCCTGGCAGGCCAACCAGGCGCGTCATCAGGCCATCGCCAGAGCCTTCCCTGAGATCCGAGGGACGACGGAGGCGATCGCCGCCAACGATCCACCAGGCCTGTATCTGGCGGTGGATTCGCCGGTGATCCCGATCCCCGACGGTGATCTTGCCGCGCTCCTGCAAGCCGCTGCCGCCTACGATGCCACCTGGGTCGTGCTCGAAGCCGACCACCCGATGGATCTCACCTGGTTATATGACCAGCCGAAGTCGCAAGCCGGGCTCACTCTGACCGCCCAGGCGGTTTCGCCCCAGGGGAAACCGATCTACCTGTTCCGGATCGGGCGCCCGAGCGAGGCTGGATGAAGGACCCCGTGCAGCGAGCGCAGCCGGTTGTCCTGGCGGCTTTCGTCGCAGTCTGCATGCTCGTGTTCCTCGCTAGCAGCGCCGGGGTCCTCCGTCTCGGTTTTCCACTGGACGATGCCTGGATCCATCAGACCTATGCCCGAAACCTCGCCCGGCTCGGCGAATGGTCCTTCGTCCCGGGAGAACCGAGTGGGGGCTCGACCGCTCCGCTGTGGACGCTGTTGCTGACGATCGGCTATGGCTTGCGCATCCCGCACCTGGCCTGGGCGTATGTTCTGGGTGGGGCGATCTGGCTCGGGCTGGCGTGGTCGGGAGGGAGGTGGTTTGCCCGGCGGAACCCGGGGATGCCGGTCGGCGCCTGGGCGGTCGCCCTGCTGATCGCGGTCGAGTGGCATCTCGGCTGGGCAGCCGTGTCAGGCATGGAGACGCTGCTGTTCAGCTGGCTCGTACTGCTGGCGTTGTGGGCCATGGACGAGAAGCGAGCGCCGTGGCTCGTGGGCGCGATCACAGGCATCGCCATGTGGGTTCGGCCGGACGCATTGACGTTGGCCCTCCCGGTGGTAGTGCACGCGATGGCAGGGGCGGAGCACCGGCCAGGCCCGATCGCCAAAGCGGCCGCGACGTATGCCATCGCTGTAGGTTTGGTGGCGCTGCCTTACTTTGCCCTGAATGCTGCGGCCGCCGGCACGGCCTTCCCCAGCACGCTCTACGCCAAGACACTGGAATACAGTGAACTGCAGCATGATCCGTACTGGCTGCGCCTCTTCGCCCAGCTCCGAGCTCCGCTGGTGGGAGTGGGGATCGTGCTTGTCCCCGGTCTGATCCTGTCGGCCGTGCACGGCCCGCGATCACGGCGGACGGCTCGCCTGGCTCCTCTGGCCTGGGCTGTGGGCTATCTTGTCCTGTTCGCCCTGCGTCTCCCCGTGGTGTATCAACACGGACGGTACGCCATGCCGGTCATTCCAATTGTGATCGTCCTCAGCGTCGAGGGGCTGGTGCTCTGGGCCGATCTCGGATCCACCAGCCCGATGCGCCGAATTGCCTCACGGGTCTGGGTCATCACCTTGGCAATGGTGTCGGCGGCTTTCGTCGTCATCGGCGCACGCGCCTATGGCCAGGATGTGGCGATCATCGAGACCGAGATGGTGGACACAGCCGACTGGATCCGGGCGAACACGCCCGCCGGTTCGCTGATCGCGGCGCACGATATCGGCGCCCTGGGGTACTTTGCTGATCGGCCGATCCTGGACCTGGCTGGGCTAACCTCCGCTGAAGCCATCCCGATCCTGCGCAATGAGGCGGGCCTGGAGGCATGGCTCGATCGGGAGGGTGCGACCTACCTGATGACCTTCCCGGGCTGGTATCCCAAGTTGAGCGCACGCGGGACTTTGGTGTACGCCAGCGCTGGGTCTTACAGCCCCGCCGCCGGTGGGGAGAACATGGCGGTGTACGCCTGGCCAGCGGAGTGAGTTTGTTGTCCTGAGAACCCCTGTGCTATACTCGCCGCAATCCAGCGGTGGCGGAGAATGATATGGACACGATCGGGGTCATCATCGTCGACGACCACCCGCTTTTCCGGGAGGGCGTGCGCAACGTCATCAATGGCGAACCCGACCTGCACGTGTTGGGCGAAAGCGTCAGTGGGGAAGAGGCCCTGCCCCTGCTGAAGGACTTGCACCCGCAAGTCGCCCTGGTGGACGTCAATCTACCGGGCATGAACGGAATCCAGGTGACGCGGCAGGTAGCCACCGAGAAGCTGGCGACAGCGGTCGTCCTGCTGACAGCGTATGATGACGTCGAACAAGTGCTGCATGGGTTCCGTGCTGGGGCTTCGGCCTACTGTTCCAAGGACATCCACGCCGGCAAGCTGGTGGATGTGATCCGCCAGGTGGCGCGAGGCTTCTATGTCGTTGGCGACCAGGTTTACGATAGCGCCGGCATGGCCCAGTGGCTGGAGCAGGGCGTGGAGAGCGTGCGCCGGCCTCACCTGGAGGGCGAGGTCGAGGCCTTCTCGCCGCTATCCCCGCGGGAGATGGAGATCCTGCAGTACGTGACGCGCGGATTGAGCAACAAGGAGATCGCCGCTCGCCTTGGCATCAGCCATCAAACGGTGAAGAATCACATGACCGCCATCCTGCACAAGCTGGATGTGGAAGACCGGACGCAGGCGGCGGTCTACGCCCTCCGTCATGGTTGGGTAAGGCTCCAGGATACCCGCAAGTAGGGCGGATCAGCCATGCCCCAGAAAGCAGAGCCCACGGAACAGACGCCGGTCGAAGCCTTTATCGAGGCCGCCCGGGGCGAACTCACGACGATGCAGCGGCAAGCCAAGGAAATCGGCATGCTGGTTGAACAAAGCCAGGGGGAAGTGGACAAGTTGGTGCAACGCAACACGTCGGCCGCCGGCGAGCTGCATCAGCTGCAGGCGCACTTCGACACGGTTCCGCGGGAGGACATCAAGGCCTCCTACGAAAAGGCCATGGATACCCAGCAGCGCCTGTACTCCATGCGCGGCCAGCTGGAGAAGCTGCAGTCGGACCAGGCGCGCCTCAAGGAGTTCGCCTCCTTCGCCGAGAGGACGCTCGCTCTTCTGGAAGGCGGTGCCAAGCCTTTGACGGCAGCGGGGGCCCCGGAAGCCGCCATCGGCATCGAAGAGATCATCGAAGCCCAGGAAGAGGAGCGCCGCAAGCTCTCCCGGCTGATCCATGATGGACCGGCGCAGGCGCTCGCCAACTTCATCCTGCAAATCGAGATCGCCCTGCGGCTGTTCACGGTCGACCAGGAGCAGGCGCGACAGGAGCTGACGGCGCTCAAGTTGTCCGCCAATTCCACCTTCGCCAATATCCGCGACTTCATCTTCGACCTGCGCCCGATGATGCTCGATGACCTCGGGCTCGTGCCCACCGTACGACGCTACTCCGACGCCTTCAAGGACAAGACCGGGCTGGCGGTCACGGTCGTTGTCACCGGCTCCGAGCGGCGTGTTGAGTCGCACCGGGAGGTTCTGCTCTTCCGCGCCGTGCAGACCCTGCTGGGAAACATCCGGGACCACGCCCAGGCAACCCAGGCCAAGGTCGGCCTGGACATGGATACCGCCCAGATTCGGGTCAGTATCGAGGACAATGGGCGGGGCTTCGACCGGGAGGCGGTCCTGGCGGAGGCGGCGCCGGAGAGGGGCCTCAAGCGCCTGGCGAAACGGATCGAACAGGTCGGGGGGAGCCTGGAGGTCGAATCCACGCCGGGGACCGGCACGCGAATTGCGTTCGCCGTCCCAGTCAGCTAGAGGAAGCCGGGGCCAGCCTCCCGGGCGGCCCGGCGGTTCCTCGGCTGGCGCTTGCGGACCGAGGTCCTATTGAGACGCTGTTTGCCGGCTCCATATAATGAAGGCACGTATGGCTCGACATGACTCACGGAAAGGAGGCAGGCACCATGTTGTTCACGCCGAACGAGAAAGGTCAGGGCCTGGTCGAGTACGCGCTCATTCTTGTCTTAGTCGCGGTCGTCGTCATCGTCATCCTTGCGCTGCTTGGACCAGCCATCGGCAACGTGTTCAGCCGGATCGTCACCACGATTTAGCACATCCGGGCCTGCAACACCGGCTGCGCGTGATCTGAGCACGAGCCAGCGGTGGAGCCCTATCGGCGATAGGGCTCCCTGTATCGAAGGCAACACGTCGATCCGGCTTGCCGGGTCGGACGGCTTTGGCTTGACAAGGAACATGCAGACTGTATTATTGCCAGACGGCCGCACCTCGACCGTGCTTGCCTAAGGAGGCCCTATGCGCCGCGGACGAATGTTGATCCTGGTCGCCATGGTATTGCTGTTGGGTGTTCTGGCGGCTTTCCTGGTCCTGAGGAGGTTCGCCGGCTCGGGGGGCGAGCCCGAAGGCGCACAGGCGCCTCCCGATATCGGGCAGATTGTGATCGCGGCCCAAGATATCGCTCGTGGCTCCGCGGTTCCAGAGAACGCCGTGGTCGTTTCGTCCTACCCAAGAGACCTGATCGTCGAAACGATGCTCACCGACAAGACCCAGGTCGTGGACAAGTACGCCCGTCTCGACATCGCCCGCGGCATGCCCATCACCCAGAACATGTTGACCGAAGAGCCGGGCAAGCTTCTCGGCGAGGGGAGCGAGGCGGCCGTGGCGATTGCGCCGGGATTGACGGCCATCTCGGTGCCGATCACCCGTCTGTCGAGCGTGGCTTATGCGGTCCGCGATGGGGACAAAGTGGACGTGATTGTCAGCGCCGTAGTCGTCGATCTGGACGAGGACTTCCAGACCTTGCTGCCAAACGATACGTTGCTGCTGCTCGGACAGGATGGAGGCAACCGGACGGGATATGCCTGCACGGAGGTCAAGCAAGGTGAGCGAGGCCCAGAGTGCGTTAACCCTGAGCCGCCTCCCCTGGGCAAGCTGGAGAACGTGCCCGACACGGACGTTCCGCTCTACATGACGCCGATTGAAGCTCAGCGTCCTCGGCTGGTCACACAACGCCTGATCGAGAACGCCACCGTCCTGCATGTCGGGTCCTTCACGACCGCTGAGGAGGAAGCCGCCGGGCAGCTGGCGTCCGTCCAGCCGCAGGGCGTCGGTGCCCCGGCCGGCGGGGAGCAGACGACTCAGACTATTCGGCCTCCGGACGTCGTGACACTGATCGTCTCTCCCCAGGATGCGCTGGCGCTGAACTGGGCGATGAAATCGGCCCTCGACATCGTGTTCACATTGCGCGGTCCGAACGATGTCACCGCAACCACCACCACCAGCGTGACCCTGGGCTACCTGTTCGATAACTACCGGATCACGATCCCCGAGCCTCAGAATTTCGGCCTGGAGCCTCGGCTGACTGAGCCGATCACGCCTGTCCTGCCGAATGACACGCCGCCGCCGGCACCGGCACAATAGGCCGGCCCAAGAGCGGAGGACCCGGAGTACTGAATGCCCGAGCCGAGTGCTGAGAGTATTCGTGTCCTGATCGTGGACGACATTGCGGAGTTTCGCGAGAACATCCGCAAGCTCCTGCAGTTCGAGAAGGACATCGAAGTCGTCGGCGCGGCTCGCTCGGGGCAGGAGGGGCTCGAGATCGCCCGCGCCACCCGCCCGCATGTCGTGGTCATGGACATCAACATGCCCGACATGGATGGAATCAGCGTCACGCGAGACCTGCTGAAAGAGGTGGAGTTCGCCCAGATCATCATCGTCTCGGTGCAGAACGAAGCGCACTACATGCGCGAGGCGATGCGGGCCGGGGCCAGTGACTTCATTCCCAAGCCGCCGTCCACCGAGGAGTTGATCAGCTCCGTCCGTCAGAACGGCCTGAACGCGATCGAAAAGGAAGCCCGCCTGAATGTTCGGCCGACGGCACAGACGGGGCCGCTGGGCCAGCCGATGATCTCGGGCGGGAAGATGATCGCCGTGTACTCTGCCAAGGGCGGCGTCGGCTGCACGACCCTGGCGACCAACCTGGCGATCGGGCTGCATGGGGAGCACACGCCGACGGTGCTCGTCGACGGCCATCTTCAGTTCGGCGACGTGTCGGTCTTCCTCAACATGCAGGTCAAGCTGAGCATGGTGGATCTGGCGTCGCGGGTGGAAGAACTCGATCGCGAGTTCGTCGATGAGATCCTGATGTCGCACACTTCGGGCCTGAAGGTGTTGCCGGCGCCGCCTAGGCCGGAAATGGCCGATGAGATCCACGCCGACCAGGTCCGGCCGGTGCTGAAATGGCTAAAAGGTGTTTTTGCGTACGTGGTCGTAGACACGTCCTCGAACATGGATGACACGACCCTGGCCATCCTGGACGAGGCCGATCTGATTGTGGCCGTGGCCACGCCGGAGATCCCCGCCATCAAGGATGCCCGCCTGTTCCTTGACTTGGCCGGCATCCTGGGGATTCCGCGTGAGCGGGTGTTCTTCGTGTTGAACAAGATGGACAAGCGAAGCGGGATTTCCGCTTCGGCCGTCGGGGAGAATCTGAAGAAAGCGGTGGACGCCGAGGTCCCCTTCGTGGACCAGATCGTCACCACGTCGATCAACAAAGGCGTGCCGCTTCTGCTGGGCGACAAGTCCATGATGCCCGCAA